>JAGQVE010000003.1:0-119271 GCA_020438105.1 Bacteroidales bacterium | reverse complement strand
AAGGACTTACGCCAATATTTTGATACGTTTTCTTCACCTCCTTCAAAGCCGGGTGCGGTGTGCGGTCGGCTGAGACCACCCCGTTGGCACAAAAATTTCCGTCGGATGGAACATCCTCGGGGCCAAAATCACCACCATATGCAAAATACTCCACGCCGTTTTCATCAATTTTCAATAATCCCTGATCCACCCAATCCCAGATGGAGCCGCCCTGCAATTGATCGTACTTTTCAATCACATCCCAATAATCCTGGAAATTGCCATTGCTGTTGCCCATGGCGTGTGAATATTCACACATGATCAAGGGTTTTTCCTGCGGTTTTTGAGCATAGCGTTCAATGTAATTGATGGAGGCATACATAGGGCAGAAAATATCGGTATTGGGCCCCAGCCCTGCCCTTTCGTAATGAACCGGCCGTGACAAATCCCGGGTTTTAATCCATTGATAGCAGGCGGCAAAATTAACCCCGTCGCCAGCCTCATTTCCCATGGACCATATGATGATGGAAGGATGGTTTTTATCCCTTTCGATCATCCGTTTTACCCGATCGACATGGGCAGCTTCCCAGGCTGGATCCTTGGCCAAACTGCGCTCGCCGTATCCCATTCCATGCGATTCGATGTTAGCCTCATCAATCACATACAAACCAAACTCATCGCATAAGCGATACCAGTAGGGATCGTCGGGATAGTGGCAGGTTCGCACCGTATTGATATTGTTTTGCTTCATCAGGGTAATATCTTCAAGCATCGATTCGCGCGACACCACATGACCTGTTTTGGGATCGTGCTCATGCCGGTTAACTCCTTTTAATAAAACGGCTTTTCCATTCACCAGTAATTGACCATTTTTTATTTCTGAAGTCCGAAATCCGATTTTATGAGTAAGCGATTCGATAGGCGTTTCACCAATTCTTAAAGTAATTAAGAGGGTATATAAATTGGGAGTTTCGGCTGTCCATTTCAATGGATTTGCCACAGGTGCAAGGAGGGTTGTATCCCAGTTTACACTGGACACATATAGATTTTCAAAGGAAAGAAATGGATAATTATCTTCACCCAGGATTTTAACATCCACGAAATAATTATCCCTGGCGGCCTCTTTTTGTGAAACTTCAAGGTTGAGGTTAAATATTCCATCCAAATAATTTTCATTCAAAAGGGCTCGTGCAAAAAAGTCTTTTATATGTGTTTGAGGAAGAGAATAGAGAAATACATCTCGCTCTATTCCACTGACGCGCCAGAAGTCCTGGCATTCGAGATAAGCCCCATCGGACCAGCGATAAACCTGCAGGGCCACAGTGTTTTCTCCCTTTTGCAAATACTTTGTAATATCCCACTCTGCCGGTGTTTTGCTTCCCTGGCTGTAGCCGACATATTCACCATTTATCCAAATGTAAAAAGCAGATTTTACTGCACCAAAATGAATGATTACCTTGCGGTTATTCCAGCTTTCAGGAATGGTGAATTTATTGAGATATGATCCAACCGGGTTATAATCATGCGGAACATGCGGTGGTTGGGGATCATCGGTCCACTCATAGGGTTGGTTTACATAAATCGGATAACTATAACCCACCAATTCCCAGTTGGCCGGAACCGGAATATCATCCCATTCGGAGGCATCAAATCCTGGTTGCATGAAATCAATTGGGCGATTTGCAGGCTGTTCCACAAAATTGAACTTCCACACACCATTCAATGCCTTATAAAATGGCGACTGTTCATCTGGCTGATTTAAGGCTTGCTCCGGGTTTTCGAAAGGAATAAAATAACTGTGAGGCGACAGTTTATTCTGATTGAACATAGCCGGATTCTCAAGATCGGCAGGAAATTCAGTTTGTGCTATTAAAATATTGCTAAAATAGACCGTAAAAATAACAGCAAAAGGGAATATTATTCGGGATTTCATAGGTGCAAATAAATTGTCAGTTTTTACAAAAGTAAAAATACACCTATTTTAAGGACGAAAATACTATGTGCTAATATGAAATCGGTATAAATTAAATCTCAAAATTATAGGCAATGCCAATTCCGATCTGGATATTTTTAAACGGTGTGCTTACCTCTTTCGACTCAATATCAAGATTTCCATCACCATCAATGTCGAAAGATTCAACAACATCGTAAGTTGGCTTGCAGTTGCTGTATTCAACAATAAATCTGAAAGTATATCCACTTGAAAGAGAATAACGGATGCCTGCCCCTAACGTATAGCCCAGTGTTGGAACGGCTTTTTCATCAATTTTTCGTGAAAAGGTTTCTTCATCATTGATCTTGATCTGCAACAATTGATCGGGGCTCCATGCCAAACTTAAACCGGCCATTGCCCTGAGGTCGAAATTGAACCTGTTGGCATTAAAGGTAAAATTTGGCCCTGCATGAAAATTCAGATAACGCCAAACACCATAATCAAAATAAATATCATCTTCATATTGCTCCAGGTCGGGATGGCGCTCAAGTAAATCTGAAATCAAATCCTTTTTATATTGTTGCTTATCCGGATTGTTACTTCCATAGGTAACAGTGGCACCAAAACCCAGGTAATCATCAGGGAATAGGGCACCATCAAACGTGAATAAAAAACCGGTTTTAGCATAACCGGCTTCCGGATTGCCAAAGTCATTTTGTGCAAAACTTCCCTGGGGGAGGGCTGCTCCAAGCGTTAGTCCTAAAAAGCTCTCATTTTGAGCCTGTAATTGATTTAAAAAAACAGCAAAGACAAATGAAAAAACGAAAATCCACAGGGCTTTCATAGCTTAATTTTTGATTTAACAATGGCCGTAAAGATAATAAAAAAGCTGTGCTGTTTCTTACCCGGAATTAATTTAAAGAATCAGAAAAAATGAATTGGATTATATTTGTCACGAAATTGAAACAAAACTCATTTTGAATTACAGCCCTCATATTGTAAACTACCTCAAGGCAGGAAAGCTATTACATTTCATTACCCTTGTCGAATTGGGCCTGGCGTATGTTTTAATTTCTTTCATATTAAAAATTGAAACTCTTAACTTATTTCAGCTTGGATTAAAAATTTATGGAACTTGTTTTTTTTCGTCGCTCCCCGTTTTAGCCCAACTCGATGCCCGATCACGATACCAAAACTTTAAACAACTTAAAGATCAGTTTATACTTTACGGTTATGATACCCGAATATTAAAACCGGTTATTAAAAGTCGCTGTCAGCGTGATGCAGCAATACTGGCGGCACACCGAACCGGTTTTGGTGCGCAATGCGAGAATCACTTTTACAAGGCTGGCTACCGCTGGTATCACCTCCTACCTGATTTTGTTTTTAGTCATCCTCAGTTTTTATTTACTGTTTACTTCTGGAAAACCACATTTTTTTGCCCAACTTACCGATCAAAATTAAACCTGGAGACGCCTGAATTGTTATCCATTCAAACGTTAGAATTACCGTCGATTGTCGGAAATGGATAAAACAATTGTTGAAATATCAGGATTATCAAAAACATTTAAGGATGTAAAAGCAGTGAAAGATTTGTCTTTAACTGTTTTTGAAAAAGACATTTACGGTTTTTTAGGACCAAACGGTTCGGGCAAAAGCACTTCCATTCGGATGATGCTTTCATTGATCAGGCCGGATGAGGGTTCCATTAAAATTTTTGGGCAAGATTTACAAAAGCACCGGAATAACATTTTGGTAAAAATGGGAGCATTTGTTGAAAAAGCTGATTTTTATGAGCATTTGAGTGCCCGGCGCAACCTGGAATTACTTGCACGATATTCAGGTGTAAACATCAGTGATAAACGTTATGAAGAGGTTTTAGACCTGGTTGGTTTATCAAGCCGGTCAGGCAGTAAAGTTAAAACGTATTCAAAAGGGATGAAGCAGCGACTTGGTATCGCACAGGCTTTACTCCATGAACCGGAATTACTGGTACTGGATGAACCTGCCAGCGGCCTTGATCCATCAGGCATGCGCGACATCCGGGAATTGATACGCTTTCTGAATGAAGAAAAACAAATTACAATTATTCTTTCATCTCACAATTTGCAGGAAATAGAACTCATTGCCAAACGGATGATCATTATCAATAAGGGGGTAAAGATCGTGGAAGGGCATGTACATGAGTTATTGCAGCAATACAATTATTTCACGGTATTCAATCTCAATGATGCGAAAAAAGGATGGAACATATTAAAGGAATCCCAAATCCCTTTTGAAAAAGCCGATACCGATTCATCTAACCTGAGGATTTTATGCCAAAGAAATGAAGTTTCCCGAATAAATGAATTATTCGTTGAAAACGGCCTTGAAATTTATGGAATTAAAACTGAACAAAACCTGGAAGATTATTTTTTGAACCTGACCTGATGCTAAAACTGATCAACATAGAATTGTATAAGATATTCACACAGAAGCGCAGTTATATCGGGCTGGCAGCTATCCTGGTGATTGTGTTGGTAGCTCAGGGGGCAATGCTCTGGGAGGGTCAGGCCATGCATGAGTTTATTACTAAAAATTTAAGTGATGCGTTTTTCATGTACGGAAACCTTGTTAACGGCTACCTGATTTCCTTCCTGGTTTTAAACTTTTTATGGGTGCATGTTCCGTTGCTGGTTGTAATAGTAACCGGCGACATTTTCAGTGGGGAGGCTCAAAGCGGGACTTTCAGGCTGCTGCTCACGCGGCCGGTTAGTCGATCAGGACTTGTAACTGCCAAATTTATTGCAGGAATTGTATATACCTTCGTATTGATGATATTTTTTGCCATTATCAGTCTTGGAATCAGTCTCATTTGGTTTGGTAAAGGCGACCTGATGGTAATTTTTAATTCGGTAAGTATCTTGCCTGAAGATGATCTCTTATGGCGGTTTATTTTAGCATATGTTTATGGTTTTATTGGCATGACTGCCATTGCAGCCTTGTCGATGCTGTTTTCAGCCATGGCAAATAATTCACTTGGCCCCATACTTACCACCATGGCGATCATTATTCTTTTTACAATGATTTCGTCGTTTAATTTATCCATATTTGCGGCTATTCAACCCTTCCTTATCACCAGCTATCTTGATTCGTGGCAGCTGGTTTTCAGTTTTGAGGTAGACACCGGTCAAATAATTTTTGATGCAAGTGTGCTGTTACTTCACATACTGGTATTCTATTTTATAACTTTAGTGTATTTCAATCGCAAAGATATTTTAACCTGATATGCTTAAAATCTGGCTATACCTATTGATTTTATTGCCTTTTGTTGGCTTTACGCAGAACGATCCCGATCCATATGCTATTATTGACTCATTAAAAACCCGGGTGTTTTCGGTGCACGACTACCAGGTGGATATCGAAATCGAAGTGGATGTTGACTTCATTAATATGCCTGTAAAACATGCCACTATGTTTTATAAACAACCCGATAAAATCAAGTTTAAATCAGATGAGTTTATCATGTTACCCAAAAAAGGTTTTGATAACCAATTTCAAAAAATACTGAATGAACCCTATAACGCCATATACACTGGAACTGAAGACATTTCGGGGAAAACGCAATACGTAATCAAAATTATTCCAATGGGTAAAAAACCGGAAATTATTCTTGCCACGTGGTGGATTGACCCCGACACCTACCTCATTACCCGCACCGAAAGCAATACCCGCGACCAGGGAACATTTGTGATTGATTTTAAATATGATGAGCCCGGTATCGAACTGCCAACCGAAATGACCGTGAGCTTCGAAATAGAAAAGATCTCAATCCCTTTAAAATTCATAGGGAAAACTGCCGGAATGGAAATTGATAAATCGAAAATGGATGGCAAACAAACCGGCAGGGTTTACATTCGTTTCTCTAATTATCGTATCAACCAATCAATTGACGACCAAATATTTGAAGAAGAGGAACCTGAATGAAATTTAACTGATCGTAGTTATACTTCTACCAAAGGGAACCAGGGCAACAGAGGCCAGTTTAAAGTGTTGTTTACCAAATGGTATCCCAATGATGGTGAGAAAAAAGAGAAATCCGATTATTGCATGTGAAAGGGAAATCCAGAATCCACCGAGGAGCAACCATAAAATGTTCATAATTGTTGGGAGCGTTCCGGCAGCCTTGTCCATGTAAACCGTCGACCGTCCGAAAGGCCAAAGTGCGAGTGAAGCCAGCTTTAAAGTTTGCAATCCAAAAGGGATCCCAATGATGGTACACATTAATAATATACTGCTGATGAGATATTCAAGGGCAATAAAAATTCCACCAAACAAAAGCCAGATGATGTTTCCTATGAGTGTCATTGCAATGGATTAACTGAATGTTGTAAAAAAGTCATTTTATTTCCCATCCGTGTAGCGCAGTTTGCAAATATAGAGAAACACACGGACATTGGGCGATTTCAATTTTTCATACGATCAATTTGTCAATCAACAATTATCCGCTTTTTAATATAGGCAGGATCAATTTGAAAATGATCATACATGGTTAAATTATTTGTTCGGATCACCTCTGACATTTGATTGATATAAAAACTCCCCATTTCAGAATAACGATCCAAATGATGGATTAACTTGTACACATCCGTAGTATTCATTCTGTTTTTCCTGAATTTTTGGTAAGGTCCTGTGGCAATTGTAAAATAGTATTCTTCAATTGACTGGTAAATATTACTGAATTTCCGGAGGTAAACCGTACCCTCCGGCCTGGGGATATTCGCCCTAATCCGGGGTTCATGCTCATCAAATGACCATATTCCAAAAGGATTACAAGCTTCAGTATAAAACCTCGATGTTCCCCATGCGCTTTCAATGGCAGCCTGGGCCAAAACAAGACTTGTGGGATGAGGAAGCAATTTCTCCTGCAGTTCCTTTAGATCGTTGGTTTTATATTTTGCAAATAAACTTTCAATGAATATCCTGTCGGATCTCTCTAACTGTGAACTGTCCTTTAAGGCTATCAACTCCACTTTTCTTAACGTTCGGTTGAGCTTATACCGAACTATTAAAATGGAGGGCAGAAACATATCAATGAAAGTTTGTTTTCGCTCATCGATATCCAAAACACCTAAAGGAATGGGCCTCTTGTAAATGATAGGCTTAACAAGTGAATCGGTTATGGCAACCACATCTTCGGGAATAATGGCATCTGAGTAAACTACGGTTAGTTCCGAATCGGGCCTCCCACACGAATATACTATAGCCATCAGGCTTATCATCCAGACAAATCGAAGACTTATTGATTTTAGATTTTCAGAAATCAAAATGGCAAATTTTCCAATGAATGCTATTTCAGTATTTTGAATTCTTTGATTGAACCATCATTAATCTTTTGGTTCAGTTCATTAACAATATCAGAATAACTGCTTTTTAACCCACAATCGTACATTTCAAGCAAAGGATCTTTATCCATTAACATATTCATTAGCTCATCAGGCGTGGGGGCCTTGGTTAATTTTATATAGTCCTCATAGGTAATGCTTAAAAAGGCTACATTTTCATTGATACCCCTGTTATCGAGCAAATAATTATCGTCAAGCATTTGGGGATAAGTAAGATCTCCTCCTTTTGTAAGATCTTTTGGATCAGGAAAACTTATTACTTTGCTCTTATCTGTATTTAATATTACCGGAACATTTTTTAAATAATCTGCTTTGGTTTTATAAACAATAGCAGGTGGCCCGGGCTGACCGACAGGTTTGGCTGAACTCATTTCAACATTTTCAGATTGGTTGGATTTTTTTGATCCTGTGCAAAATGTAAATGTTGAGATTAGGATCAAACTTGAAATCAAATAAAGTAATTGCTTCATAAAATAAATTCTTTAAGCGGGTAAAAATAGAGAATTATACCGATTGAAAAAAACACGGATTCGCCGAATTTACAATTCATTTACACTTGTAAAAATATGTTAAGCCATAAAAATCAGCATTTTTAATTTGTTACTTTTGCTCATCTTAAATTTAGAACCAATAAAAAATAATAAGTATGAAAAAAGCATTTTTTACAATAGCCCTTGCGGCATTTACCATTTTCTCACTAAGTGCACAAGTTTCAACGGAGAAAAACAAAGAAGAACGTAAACCAACTCCCGAAGAAAAAATTAAAATGGATCAGAAAGAGCAGCAACAAGGAAATCCTGATCCGAATGCTCCGGTAATCACCTTTGATAAGATGGTTCATGATTATGGTGATATGCCTCAAAACGGAGATGGAAAATGTGAATTCAAATTCACCAACAATGGTAAAGAGCCGTTGATTTTAAGCAATGTAAGGTCTTCATGCGGATGTACCATCCCTCAGTGGCCACGTCAGCCGATTTTACCTGGCGAATCAGAAACTATAAAAGTTAAATACGACACCAAAAGAATTGGTATCATCAATAAAACAATAACCGTTTACTCCAATGCAAGTGAATCACCGGTTACCTTACGAATTAAAGGAAAGGTGCTTGCAACAGGTGAATCAGTGATGCCCGAAAAACAAGATGCTGGATCACCGGTCAACAGATAAATGAGCTTGCTTAAATATAAAAGTCCCGATTGAAATTTCAGTCGGGATTTTTTTTTATTAATCATCCCGGTGAAAGTGATATTTTCGAATAAATACATAATTTTGCCAGACTTGTTAATTTCGTAACAAAACATAAAGAAATGCCATCTATATCAGAAAAAGGCCGGAAAATGCCGGCATCTCCGATTCGTAAATTAGTTCCGTTTGCTGAAGCTGCAAAAAGCAGAGGCGTAAAGGTTTATCATCTTAATATCGGTCAGCCCGATATTGAAACACCCGAAGTGGCCCTCAATGCCATCCGTAATTTTGACCAGAAAGTTGTAGAATACAGCCACTCAGCAGGGATTTTATCATACCGCAAAAAACTGGTGGAATATTACAAAAAAAATGATATTCACATCAACCCGGACGATATCATCATCGGAGCCGGGGCTTCGGAAGCCATACTTTTTGCAATGAACTCATGCATGGATCAGGGCGATGAGGTAATAATTCCGGAACCATTTTATGCTAATTACAATGGTTTTGCAATTAATGCCGGGGTTAATGTAGTTCCGATTCCTTCAAGTATCGAATCAGGGTTTGCACTGCCCCCCATCAGTGAGTTTGAAAAAGTGATCACTCCTAAAACTAAAGCCATTATCATTTGTAATCCGAACAACCCCACAGGGTATCTTTATTCGAAAGAAGAGTTGGAAGTACTTCGCGAGATTGTTTTAAAATACGACCTGTTTTTATTTGCTGACGAGGTTTACAGGGAATTTTGCTATGATGGTAAAAAACACTATTCGGTGATGCATCTTGAGGGATTGGATCAGCATGTTGTTTTGATTGATTCTGTATCGAAGAGATACAGCGCTTGCGGAGTGCGCATTGGTGCAATGATTTCAAAAAATAAAGAATTAATGTCAACCGCCATTAAATTTGCCCAGGCACGGTTAAGCCCTCCTACTTTTGGTCAGGTTGCAGCAGAAGCTGCCATTGACACCCCCGACAGCTATTTCGAAAAAGTATTGGATGAGTACCTTGCAAGGCGTAATGTGGTTGTAAGATCAATAAATCAAATGGATGGTGCTTATTGCCCGAATCCTTCAGGAGCTTTTTATGTGGTTGCCAAACTTCCTATTGATGATGCTGATGTATTTTGCCAGTGGCTACTTGAAGATTTTCAATTTGAAAACCAAACGGTAATGCTAGCGCCGGCGACAGGATTTTATGCCACCCCGGGAAAAGGGCTTGATGAAGTACGAATTAGCTATGTGTTAAATGTAAACGATTTGAAAAAATCGATGCAATGCCTTGCCGAGGCCATTAAAGTTTATCCCGGAAGAACAAAATAAAAAAAAGCTGGCAAATTGCCAGCTTTTGTCTTTTTTGTCCCGATCAGATTTTAATATCGCTGTGGCCTTCCGCCCCTGTCTCTATCTCCTCTGTCGTAGTTTGATCTTCTTTTAAAATCATGGCCTCCACCACCGCTTGGTTTTGGATCTGATTTTTTAACAATGATACGGCTTTTCTCAAACTCACAATCATTAAGCTCGCTAATGGCTTTGTAGCCTTCTTCATCGTTTTTCATTTCGACGAATCCATAGCGTTTGGATTGACCGGTGTCCCGATCCATGATTACTTTGGCGGAAATAACTTCACCATAATCACTAAATAAAGTGTGTAAGTCGTCACCTGAGGTGCTCGGACTCAATTTTGCAACAAAAATGTTCATAGAAAAAAAAATTTAAATTAATTAAACAAGTAGGATAGATTGGCTGGCATGGCAAAATTTTAACCGAAAAATGCAATACAAGAAATCTATACATCGGCAAAAGTAATACAAATTACAAATCAAATTAAATTTATTAACAATTTTAACGACTTAAATCAATTCATTAACAAAAACTTAAGGACAAGTTGTGTAATAAAATGGCCCCTTAAATTCATTAAGGAGCCATGTATTAACCTAAATTACAAATGTGTTAATGAAGATAGAGTTTACCTGCGACATTTCTGTCGGTAGTTCTTACTAAAACGAGGTAATACCCGGGTTCCGCATTTACATTTATCTCTTTATTTCTGTCGTTAATGAGTGGTACGGATGCAATAACACGACCAATCATATCAACAAGTTCCAATTCACCATTAAGAGGCACATCCGATTGAATTTTTATTGTCCCGCTTAAAGCAAATATCTGTATATCAGATTCATCTTTATCTTGAATTCCGGATGCAGGGTCTCCAAAGATTACCGTAAACCGATCGGAATTGTCATCAGGCTCGGCATAAAACTGGTAGAACCCCGTTTGCGATAAATTGGTGAGTTGCTCCAATTTTTTATCCAATATTAAAACTGACAAATTGGAAATGTTATTCACGAAGTCAACAATTTCAATCGCATATTGACCTGCAACCTCCACTTCAAATCCCACGCTCACTTCAGTACCTTTTTGGATTATTGGAATTCCGTTTATCGCAGCAATTTCATCAGGCAATATGGAATATAATTGAGGAGCATCGGCATGCCCGTATATTTTATAGGAATCATATAAGTTATCAAAGTTCAGAGTACTTTGGCTATCCATATATATTGACATCAGATCGTACCGCCCATTGCCAACAGCCTTTAACTTCAGCGAAATGTCAGCGCCGATGGCTTTGTAAAGTTCTTCGGCACTGTGCAGTCTTTGATTCTCCGGAATGGTAAGGGATGCTCCAGTATTGTTTGCTTTAACCATAAATCCCTGTGTAGAGGGGATGATAGCAGAAGGTAAGGTATTTTCAATTTCTGAAAGATTATAATTCCATGATAAATACTGATTCCCATCGTAAATATAAATCGTTGGATCCACATTTGTTAAATTCCACGAACTTGTCCATTCGATATTACACGGAAAAGGATTGCCAAGGAAATGCCAACCAGTTTTCAAACTTGCCGGAGTATAGGAAAGATTTTTATTTACATCCCCAGTGTTGAGCAAACCATCAAGCGCTATAAGCGTGTCACCGGTTAATGATGAGGATGCCCATACAGCATATCCTTCACCAACATTAAGCGGAGTAGTTAAAGGATTAAATAAATAGGTCCATTCGCCCGACACTTCATCCCAGCTTTTCAGATAAACATTTAGATAACTTCCTATTTGTTCGTTAGAAACCGGAGATGAAATATAATGCCAGCGATTCTCAGATAAAAACTGTTGTACCTTTGCCAATGATCCTGTAACACTCGTGCCAGTTATTAAAGATGCCATTTGCGTATCATTGCCTTCAAGCAGAATTGTATCATTTAAAGTAAGGGCACCATTGATCGTTAAATAGGATTGAGCATCCAGGGTTAGTTTATAGGATCCACTGCCACTAAAATCCACAATGGCGTTGTAGAATTGTGAATGGTCGGCAGTTTGCGATATGATATTCATATTATCATTCCCGGTAAAGTACCAGTATGATCCTGAAGTGCTTTTAATATATGCTCCGTCATTGGTGAGATTTTGTGCTTGAATATTACAAAACCACAGCCACGAGACCATCAAAAGCAAAATATTTTTTGGATGTAATTCTAACATAGCTGTTAACTTTTATTGATTAATACTCCGATGTAGTCCCCAGGGAACTAATTTGAAAATGAAAATCAATCTCCAGCAAACAGGCATAATTATTATAGGTATCCGCAGGATTATCTGCATCACGGAATACACGACAAATCAGCATACTCGAAAACTCTCTTCCACTTCCGTCGAGCGTACCTAAATCACAAATACTATGTGTATAGCTTGATGGAACAGCATCAGTTCCAGTAGTAACTGTTGTGGTTGTGAAATCCTGGTTAACATTAGCCCAGGTATATTCAAGGCCCCAAACAATATTTCCTGATCCACCCGAAACATACGGTGTCCAGTGAACATGTGGCTCCAGGTCAGTTCCTTCTTTCCACTTATGCGGTAGTTGCACTGTAAAAAACAACTCCATATCATCATCCGGACCAAAATACCACAAATAAACTCCCTGGGTTCCACCCGTATTGGCAAATGGATAAAGAATAGGCGGATTGGCTCCGTAATTTGCCGTAGCTGTGACAGGTACTCGCATATCATCCCAAACTACTGCATCATCTTCAAATACCAATTGTTTTGAAATTGTAAATGAATCTTCGGTTGACCGGGCATTTTTTGTAGGCATATCAACCCAGGCTGTACCGTTGTAGAAATAAAAGCATTTCTCATCGGTATCATAAACAAACAAACCTTCTGCTGGCGAGCTAATTGCATCTCTTTCGGTGGTTGAAACACGGGGAATCAACATCCCTTTGTCGGTTGATTTTACATCCAGCATAGCACTGGTCTCGGGCGAATATGACTCATCGTCAGTTACCGAAACAGTTTGCGCGTGGTTAATTCCAGAATAAATAATGAAAATTAATAGCAGGCTTGCTGCTTTAAGCAATGCATAATTCGATTTCATAAGAGTGGGTTTTTAAGGTTTCAAATAAAATTAATTCCTGGGTCTTAGGTCATTTGTGACGAATGAGGGTATCACAAATCACCTCATTAACACATAATTGTGCAGCTTATACGCCCTTGTTTCTTGTGGGTTACAAAAAGTTTTAATGGGAATAATATTCGCCTGATCAGGCAAATGGGTTCTGGTATTTGCCCCGTTTTTGTTTAATTATCAGTGCAAAAAAAGGCATATCCTCAATGATGTATCTTCTCCACAAACGTTTTGGTTCTTTTACCAGACGATAAAGCCATTCGATGGCAAGCTTTTGCATAATAACCGGGGCACGTTTAACTTTTTCGGCTTCAAAATCGATGGTCGCCCCAATGGCAAGGTAAATTTTAATATTTTTTAATTTGTCTTTGTATTTGTAAATCCATTTTTCCTGTTTTGGTGCACCAACACCCACAACCAGAACATTTGCATCAGATTTGTTAAGCATATCAACAATCCGTTCGCATTCATCTTCATTTTTTTCAAAACCGAAACTTGGAGAATAAGCCCCAACAACAATTTCACGCCCAACTTTTTCATTTATCTTCTGCATGGCAATATCAGCTATGCCAGGGGCTGCTCCAAAAAGGTAGATTTTTACCTCTGGATTGTTTTTATGATACATATAAAAGGAAGGTAGAAATCCCGATCCGGTAATGACCTCCTTGACCGGCGATCCTAAAAACTGCATCGCCTTTTTAACGATTTGGCTATCCACAGTTACATAGTCGGCTTTGTTGTATATCTCATAAAACTCCCTGTCGTGCTGAAGTTTCATTAAATGATCAACATTGGGTGTAATTAAAACACCTTCGGTAAAATTTTCGAGCAACTCCCTTTTTGTGATGTTATCAACCTGTATATTGAGGATATTTAATCGTTCCTTTTCCATTCATTAAACCAATTAATAGCGATAAACAAAATAACTAAATTTATAATTCAATTTGGGGATGGTTCATATATTATTGATCCGTTTTATCTTTAATTTCTATTTTTGTTTCACAAAAAAATTGAATTCCATCGAATGGCATTAATACACTCATTTGAAAAAAGCGGAAATACGCTTTTCAGGTATCGCGGGCAAATTCCCGTTGTTTTATTCATTTTGGTTATTCCTGTTTTGTATTTTACTGATACTAACTGGATGGACCGGAATACTTACCAAATATTAACAGGGTTGGCCATTGCAATAAGCATTCTCGGATTTATAGTTCGGGCAATTTCCATTGGAACGACACCAAAAGGCACTTCAGGAAGAAATACAGAGCAGCAGGTGGCCGAGGTTTTAAATCAAACAGGTATTTATTCGATGGTTCGGCATCCGCTCTACCTGGGCAACTACCTGATGTGGATCGGGATTGTTGTTTTCACCTTCAATATTTATTTTATCCTGATTGTTTCATTGGCGTATTGGCTTTATTACGAGCGGATCATGTTTGCAGAAGAAAGATTCCTTGAGCGTAAGTTTGGCAATGATTACCTGGATTGGTCATTAAAGGTACCGGCATTTATTCCTGCTTCAAAAAATTATATTAAAGGCAAAATACCGTTTTCGCTGATAACTGTTTTACGAAGAGAATATTCAGGTTTTCTGGCAACTGTTCTGAGTTATACTTTCATCGATCATCTTCGATATTATTTTAAAACAGGAACATTTGAACCCTTGCGGTTTAGTACTTATGCCCTGGGAGTTGCAATTATAATCACACTCATCCTTCGAACCCTCAAACACAGCACAAAATTACTGAACGAATCAGGCAGGTCCTGATAATTTAAAATTGGTGTTTCTTTGAAAACAACTACCTCATATACTTATGTTGCGGCCGTAGTGTCCATGCTTTTGTGGGGAATGTCTTTCGTTTGGACTGCCATCTTATTGAAAGATTACACCCCGATAACCATCATTTTTTTAAGGCTTGGTATTTCGAGTGCTTTTATGTTTTTGATATTATGGCTTAGCAATGCATTTCAGAGAATAAAGAAAGAACACTTTTTATTATTTTTTATGTCAGCCTTATTTAATCCCTTTTTTTATTTCATCGGCGAAAACTACGGGGTTATGTATACCTCACCAACAATAAGTGCGGTTATTATTGCCACAATTCCTCTGGTGGCACCCATCGCAGCATGGTTTTTACTGAAAGAAAGATTGAGCAGGCTAAATATCCTTGGATTAATAGTTTCGTTCATGGGGATAATTATTATGTTGGTCAACTCAAGTTTAAAGCTCGATGCTGACCCGAAAGGGATTGGAGCCTTGCTTTTTGCTGTAATGAGTGCTGTGTTTTATTCCATAGCTCTGAAAAAATTAAGTGATCATTATAAGCCCTTTTTTTTAATAGCCGTGCAAAACCTGATCGGGATGATCTATTTTTTACCCTTGTTCCTTTGGTTTGAACTGGATAATTTTAGGATGGTGAAACCCAACGGGGAAATGATATTTTCACTTTTCAGCCTTGCTATTTTATGCTCGTCATTTGCATTTGTTTTATTTACAATTGCAATGCGTTCGATCGGTGTTGCCAGAGTCAATGTATTTTCAAACCTGATCCCGGTTTTTACCGGAATATTTTCCTATTTTGTGATAGGTGAGCAAGTAGGTTCACAAAAAATTATGGGTATCATTATCGTTATATCAGGTCTATTTTTATCGCAGTTAAAAAAGCGAAAATCATTAATTTAAATCATTTTAATCAATGAAAATAATAGTTTTAGGTGGTGGTCTTGTTGGTGGCCCAATGGCGATCGATCTTTCCATGGATAAGGATAAGGAGGTAGCGGTTGCCGACGTTAACCCGAACGTGCTTCAGAAATTTAATAAAATAGCAAACCTTAATACCATCCAGGCCGATTTAGGGGATGAGCAAAAGCTCAGGAAATTAATTGAACCATTTGATATAGTTTTGAGTGCAGTTCCAGGATTCATGGGATTTAAAACACTGCAAACAATCATCGAATGCGGCAAAAATGTGATCGATATTGCATTTTTTCCCGAGGACTTGTTTGAGTTGGATAAACTGGCGAAAGATAAAGGGATTATCGCCATATCTGATATTGGTGTTGCGCCTGGCATGAGCAATGTATTGATTGGATATGCTGCCGGTAAACTTGATACCGTTGATAAAGCAATAACATACGTTGGGGGTCTTCCTAAAATAAGGCAATGGCCTTATGAGTATAAGGCTGTTTTTTCGCCGGTTGATGTGATAGAGGAATATACCCGCCCTGCCCGCTATATTAAAGATGGAAAAGAAGTGGTAATGCCTGCACTTTCGGAACCGGAATTAATGGAATTTGACGGGATTGGAACGCTGGAGGCGTTCAACAGCGACGGATTACGAACACTGGCTAAAACCATCAAGGGTAGCTATATGATTGAAAAAACTTTACGTTATCCTGGTCATATTGAGTTGATGCGTGTACTTCGTGAAACAGGTTTTTTCAGTACCGATTCAATTGAAATTAATGGTCTTCAGATCAGGCCGCTTGATTTTACCGCTAAGCTTTTGTTTCCTAAATGGAAGTTAAATGAAGGCGAAGAGGACATTACTGTTATGAAAGTAATCATTGAAGGAAAATCAGGAAATTCGGTTAAAAGGTTTGAATACGATTTGTTTGACAGATACGACGTGCAAACCGGAGTGCATTCCATGGCCAGAACGACCGGTTATACAGCCACCATGGCCCTGCGCATGGTCGCAAACGGACTCTATACCCAGAAAGGTGTATCCGCACCTGAGTTTATTGGTAAAAATGAAGCATGTGTTAAATTTATGCTCAACGGCCTTAAGGAAAGAGGCGTGATTTATCATGAAAAAATAAGCCATTGATTTAAAATGATAAACTACCGTTAACTGGATAATTCAAACCGCTAACTGATTATACCTTGACACTTTAAAAATATTCAACTAAATTTGTTTTCAATTGCTTATGATACTAAACAAGGCTTGTTGTACATCAACATATATTAAAATACCATGAAACGAACCATATTAAACCGACTTTTAGCCGTGTCATTCATTATTGCAATCAGCATCCTTATGCTGTTTCCGGCTATTTTATTTGCTAAACAACCAAATGCCGTTATAGGGTATACAACATTTTATTCACCGGAAAGTGGGCCATATGTTGAAACATACCTTGCTGTCGACGGTTCTTCACTTGACTTTGCATTGAATGCAAATAATAAATTCCAGGCGTCGATACAGGTATTGGTACTATTTCATAAAAACGACGAAATCGTAAATTATGACAAGTATGAGTTATTTAGCCCTGAACTGGATGATACGCTTGACCTGAAATTCAACTTTATTGATCAGCAAAGATATTCGCTTCCAAATGGGGAATATAACTTTGAAATTCAGATTTGGGATAAAAACACGGAATCAAAACCATTTGCCATTTTGCGACCCATTCTTATTGAATTCCCGGAAGATAAAATTTCCATGTCAGGTGTGCAGTTAGTCGATTCGTACGAATCAACACAGGAAAATTCAATTTTAAATAAAAGTGGTTATAAAATCATCCCCTATCCCGACTATTTTTATCCTGAGGGTATGACTAAAATTATCTTTTACACAGAATTATACAATACTGACAGGGTACTCGGCGAAAATGAAAAATACCTTATCAATTCATATATTAACGATGCCAATTCAAATGCTCCTATTGATAAATATGTTTCCTACAAAAAAGAAACTGCAGCAGAAGTAAATGTGGTGTTTAATGAATTTGATATTTCAGAATTAAAATCAGGAAACTACTTTGTTACAGTTGAAGCCAGGGATCGTGAGAACAGGTTATTCGCGAAAAGTCAGATTTTTTTCCAGCGAAGCAATCCAAAAATTCAATTGAAATTGGAAGACCTTTTGACAATTGCAACTCAAAATACCTTTGCAGGAAAAATTAATGACCAGGATACTTTGCGGGAATATATAAGAAGTCTGGCCCCCATATCTGATGAACAGGAAAAAAACTTCGCTGCGGTTCACATGACCCATGCTGATCTGGAAACCCTTCAAAAATACTTTTATCGCTTCTGGAAAGAGCGCGATGCTCTTGATCCGGAACATGCATGGTTAAATTACTTAAACGAAGTAAACAAGGTGAACCAGGCTTATTCAACCTTAATTGAAAAAGGTTATGAAACCGACAGGGGAAGAATTTATTTGCAATATGGCCCACCTAACGCAATTAGCGAAAGCTACAACGAGCCATCAGCTTATCCTTATGAAATTTGGCATTACTATGTGCTTGATAACGGACAACGCAATAAACGATTTGTGTTTTACACCAAAGACCTTGTTACCAACGATTTTATGTTGTTGCACTCCGATGTATCAGGAGAGTTAAGCAATTACCGTTGGCAATACGTACTTTACGATCGCGTAGATCCTGGATTTAATATTGATGAAAGCACAGTTCCTTCAAGTTGGGGAGGAAATTCAACAAGGTATTTTGATATGCCAAGATAAATGACACTTAAGATTTCTGCATCTGCCTTAAGTTGGCAACAGTAATTTAATCGCTTTTTCAATCCGTTTATTTACTTTTGCTGACCTTAATCCTGACAGATGGTTTTTAGCAGTATCATATTTACACTTTTTTTTCTTCCGGTTTTTCTTCTCATTTATAATCTGTCTCCCATAAAATTGAAAAACTTTACATTTTTACTGTTTAGTTTACTTTTTTATGCCTGGGGTGCACCAGTTTTTGTATTTATTTTAACATTTTCCACCCTTGTAAATTTTTATATTGTCAAACTTATTTATCACCGATCAAAAAGGCAGGAAAGGCGGCTACTTGCAGGGCTATCAGTTACAATAAATCTTGGGCTTCTCATTTATTTTAAATATTCTAATTTTTTTGTTGAGAATATTAATGAGGTATTTGGCCTGATTGGCTGGAACCATATTCAATGGACAAGGGTTGTGCTTCCAATTGGTATTTCTTTTTTCACATTCCAATCATTAACTTACACGATTGATGTTTACCGGAGAATTCATACACCTCTGAAAAGCCCGCTCGATTATCTGTTGTATATCATTATGTTTCCCCAGCTTATCGCTGGCCCCATTGTGCGGTTTGAAACAATTGCTGATCAACTATCGGAACGTAATGAAACAAATAATGACAGGTTAACTGGATTTTACCGGTTTATTATAGGACTGGCTAAAAAAGTACTTATAGCTGATGTTTTGGGTGCTGAAGTAAATCGGGTAATGGAACTCGATTTTGCAACACTCGATTCAACAACTGCCTGGATAGGTATATTAGCATATACTTTCCAAATTTATTTCGACTTTTCAGGATATAGTGATATGGCCATTGGTATTGGTCGTATGGTTGGATTCAGGTTTCCTGAAAACTTTAATAATCCTTACACGGCTAAAAGTATAACTGAGTTTTGGCGCAGGTGGCACATGACTTTCACCACTTTTATGAGGCTCTATCTTTATTACCCGCTGGGTGGTAATCGTGTAAATACAAAATTCAGGCTCTATTTCAACCTGATGCTTGTATTTATCGTTTCCGGATTTTGGCACGGCGCTTCGTGGAACTTTTTACTTTGGGGTCTTATTCATGGTTTTTTCCTGATAATCGAAAGACTGTTTTTACTCAAATTAATCGATCGAATAGGCAAATTTTTTGGCTGGTTTTATACTTTCCTGGTTGCTGTATTGGCCTGGGTCCCCTTCAGAATTGAAGGCCTCACGAATTCAATGACTTATTATAAAAAGTTATTTGCCTTTGACTTTGTCAGATTTAATACAATTAATAATACTGAACTTTATTTGGTTCTTATTCTCGCTTTTATTATTTCGATCATTACATTAACAAAGTCGGGATTAAGACTCGAAAAAATAATTTACGAAACAAATCTCAGTAATCGAAAACACTTGATATATTTTAGCTTTGCATTGGGCATTTTTATTATATGTATTGCTACACTTGCCGGTTCAGGTTTTAGCCCATTCATTTATTTCAGATTTTAAGCATGAAAAGTATTCCCAAAATATTGATCTGGTTGCTGGCAATCTTATTTTTAATACAGGTTTTACAGTTTATTTTTCCGGTGATTAATGTTAAACCACTAAAAGGGGTTGTATTTGAAGAAGAAAAACCAGCCGTTACCTGGAATAACTGGGCTAATGGCAACCTCCAGAGTTATATTAACAACTATGTTGACTTTAATTTTGGATTCAGGCCGGATTTTATCAGGTTGTATAACCAGATCCAATACAGTGCATTTGATGCCATTCATAACGATGGGATTATTATAGGTAAAAATGAATATTTATTCGGTACTGATTACCTCAAAGAATATTATGGAGAAGATTATTTGGGAGCGGATAGTATTCAAGCACAAATAAATAAACTTCAATATATACGTGAATACCTGAAACAGTATAATACCGAACTGCTGGTGGTATTGGCACCCGGCAAACCCTATTTTTATCCTGAATACTTGCCCGACCAATCGCGCAAATCAGCTGATAAAACCAATTATTATGAATTCAAAGATCAACTTAATCAGGCCCAGATTCCGGTTTTTGATGTTAACAAATGGTTCATTGATATTAAGGACACAATAAAAGCACCGCTTTTTACACAAACCGGAATACACTGGAGTGTTTATGGAGCACGCTGGGTAGCTGATTCGTTGATAAAGAAAAGCTCAGCCATACTGAATAAACCAATGAACCAAATACATATCAATAACTACGATTTTTCCTTTGATTTTCAATATTCTGATAACGACCTCGCTGATTTACTGAATCTTTTTGGTAACATAAGCGACTATCCGGCAGCCTATCCTAATTTTACCAGAGATGACTCCATTCCGAAAAATGAAAGGCCCAATCTTATAGTAATTTCCGACAGTTTCTTTTGGCTCCTATTTGATGGAGTTTTGGGGAATGCATATGGATCAATTGATTATTACTACTATTACAGCTCAATATTTTCTGAAAACTATAATGAAGGAACCACTGTAGGAAATATCTGTGTGCCCTGCGAATTAAGGAAAACCGATTTGTTAATCATCATGGCTACAACACCGAGCCTTAAAAATTTCGGGTATAGTTTTATCGATGATTTTTATTTAGAAATACGCCCTGACTACAAGCAAGCGCTTGATTCACTAACCAGCACTTATATAACTGTAATAAAATCAGATGAAAACTGGCTTAATATGGTCAAGCAAAAAGCAATCAAGAATAATCTCGGTGTTGATTCAATGATATTTATTGATGCCAGGTATATGGCCAAATTAAAATTGGAGGAACAGCTTAAATCAAAGGATATTCAGTAGTTAAACCTGTTTACACAAAGTGAATATTCTCCTTTTTCGTATATTTCTCACAATAATTACAATGCAACCTCAATCCGTCCTCTCTTTCAATAACCGTAAAATTAGTAGGGATATCTTCATGATTGGTTATGCAGTTCGGATTAATACACTTAACAATTTTTGTAATATGTTGGGGAATCTCCACTTTTGCTTTGTAAACCACCGTAAAATCTTTGATAACAATTAAGGTTGCTGAGGGTGCAACCAGGGCAATTTTATTGATCTCTTCGCTTTCAAAGTATTTTTTACTCACCTTGATGATCCCTTTTTTACCCAGCTTCTGGCTATCTAGGTTGGTGCCTACCATGATTTGATTTTTCACTCTGCTCAATCCCAGGATATTGATGACCTGGAAAACCGATTGGGGAGGTATATGATCGATTACCGTTCCGTTTTCAATGGCGGTAACTTTAAGTTCTGTTCTTTTTTCTTGTTTAGCCATGATCGTTCAATTTTAGGATTTTACCTTCTTTTCTTCTCCGAGGATCAGTGTAAGCAAAGCCTGACGCACATACACTCCGTTTTGAGCCTGCTGAAAATAATAAGCTTTGGGATTATCATCCACATCTTCGGTGATTTCGTTTACGCGTGGCAGCGGATGCAGCACCCGGAGGTTTTTCTTAGCCTCGGCAAGCATGCTATCCCGCAGGATATAGGCACCTTTCACCCTTTCGTATTCAAGTGGATCAGCAAAACGCTCCTGCTGAATTCGTGTCATATACAAAATATCTACTTTAGGTATCACCTCGTCCATTTCGGTGTATTGATGATACTCAAGATTTGCGTCTTTGATGTATTGTTTAACCGAACTGGGAAGCTTTAATTCCTCCGGAGATATCAAATGAAAGGTAGTTTTATAATTCGTAAGCGCCTGCACCAGTGAATGCACTGTTCGGCCATATTTCAAATCACCTACAAAAGCGATGTTAATCCCATCCAGTTTTTTTTGTGTTTTGCGGATCGAATAAAGATCCAGAAGGCACTGCGTGGGATGCTGGTTGGCACCGTCGCCGGCATTGATCACAGGCACCGGCGATACTTCGCTGGCATATCGGGCCGACCCTTCTTTCGGGTGACGCATTACAATAATATCGGAATAATTGCTAACTGTAAGAATTGTATCTTTCAGCGTTTCCCCTTTTTTAACGCTGGAGGTGGAAGCATCGGCAAATCCGATAACCCTGGCCCCTAATTGATTGGCAGCGCTTTCAAAACTCAATCTTGTGCGTGTGGATGGTTCGAAAAAGAGGGTAGCAACAACCCATTTGTTCAACACATCCTGCTTGGGATTTTTTTCGAATTTTTCAGCCAGGTCAAGCACCTCATCGTACTGTTCGCGCGTGATGTCGTGAATGGAAATTAAGCTTTTGTTCTTCATATTTTTAGTGTGGGATTTGTTCATTACCGGCTTGTAAAATTATAGTATAATTCAGGTTAAAATAGCCATGTTGATTAAATGTTAATAAAATGAAATGACAAAACGAATAATAACTTACCAGTTAAAAATTTCACTCCGATGTTAAGAGTTAAGGTTAGTTTTAATTTGTCGATCTTGTGAAAAATCAATTAAAATTCTGTGGTAATCTGTGAAATCTGTGGCATACCTGCCGAAAGAAAACCTGATGCACAAAAAAAGCGGCCTCTCAGCCGCTCTTAATTATATATTTCGTGAAATCCGATAGCCTACCGGATATGTTTTTTCACAAAATCGTCGATGATCTCCCCGAGGTTCGGATAACCTATCTCCTGCAGGTCGTAATAAACCCTGGTATTGGGCTTATTAATTTTTACGATCCTGTTCAGATCAATGGGTGTTCCGATCACCACGGCATCACATTCGGTATTATTGATGGTAGTTTCGAGGTCTTTCAGTTGCTGATCGCTATATCCCATAGCTGGCAGTAATACGCCAATCTCAGGATATATTTTGAACGTTTCTGAAAGTTTACCAACGGTATACGGACGAGGATCAACCAGTTCGGCAGCGCCAAATTTTTGAGCAGCCACTGTTCCGGCACCAATCTTCATTTTACCGTGGGTAAGTGTTGGACCATCTTCCACAACCAATACACGTTTGCCTTTGATAACTGACGGATCATCAACCCGGATGGGAGAAGCGCCATCAACTACAATTGCTTGTGGTGCAACTTTGGCAATGTTTTCCCGCACGGTTTGTATTCCTTCGGGAGAAGCGCTGTCCATTTTATTGATAACAGCCACATCAGCCATACGCAGGGTAACTTCGCCGGGGTAATAATTTAACTCATCACCAGGACGGTGTGGATCAACAAGCGTAATATTCAAATCCGGTTTGTAAAACGGAAAGTCGTTGTTACCACCATCCCATAATACCACATCACAACCATCCGGATCCTGTTCTGCAGCCCTTAAAATGGCTTCATAATCAACGCCGGCATAAATCACATTTCCACGAACCACATGTGGCTCATACTCTTCCATCTCTTCGATGGTACATTTGTGTTTATGCAAATCCTCAACGGTTGCAAACCGCTGAACTTTTTGAGCAGCCAGATCACCATATGGCATCGGGTGCCTGACAGCGACAACTTTAAGACCTTTGGCCATCAGGTATTCAATGACTTTTCTTGAAGTCTGGCTTTTACCCACACCGGTCCTGACTGCTCCCACAGCAATTACCGGTTTGGTGCTTTTCACCATGGTATCATTTGGCCCCAACAGAACAAAATTTGCTCCGTTGGCATTCACAATTGCGCTCAGTTTCATAACATGGCTGTATGTAACATCGCTGTACGAAAACACGCAATCATCAACCTTTAATTCTTTGATAAGCTTTGGTAGATCTTCCTCTGCATAGATCGGGATACCGTCCGGGTATTGTTCCCCTGCCAGTACGGCTGGGTATTTCCTTCCGTCGATATCAGGAATTTGGGCAGCTGTAAAAGCCACTACATTGTATTGAGAATTTCCACGATAATAGGTATTAAAATTGTGAAAATCCCTTCCTGCAGCACCGATAATAATTACATTTTTCTTCATAATTATTACCATTTAAAGTTGTTAAACAAAAAACTCTTTTGCCAAAACTGCAAAATCTTGCGACAAAGTTATGTGTTTAAATTACCCGGCCAAGAAATGTTTTAATTATTTATTTTTGCAATTGCGGCATGCTTACAAAAACACTGAGGAACATACTAACTTTAATATTGTCGTTGAGTCTACTTTTAAATATACTCAACCAGGCAATCGTTTATTATTCCTTCCTTTTGCAGCGTGAATATATTGTAAAAAATCTGTGTGTTGAGCGAAACAGCGAAAAAAACACTTGCCAGGGATGCTGCCAACTGGAGAAAAAACTGAAAGAAGCTGAACCTGAAAAAAGCAGCGATATCCCCTACCCTGAATCCAAAGTAAAAGAAATTACCATATTCCCATTTGAGCCGATACAGAGAAGTAATTGTAAACCGGCTCAAATTACAGCAGCTATTAACCCATACATTTTTGAGTATCAATTTTTGTTTTACCCTTCTATTTTTCACCCTCCGCGCTTTATAACCTGACATATCAATTCAGATTTAAAATGGATCAAGAATCACCGGAGCGCATTTCAATTTTCTTCCGGTTATCAAATCATTCATAAAAGTTAATTCAAACAATTCAACAATGATAAGCTTTGATTGAAAAGCTTTGTTCATTTGATTGAATTCAATTAATGCTAACTTAAATTTTAATGAAATATAAATTACTACAACTTGCAAGTTTGCTGCTGCTGTTGTCATTTGGCGTATTTGGTCAACAGGATACCACGGTATATATTGAAGAAATTCTGGTACAGGCTGAGCGATCGAATGACATTCTGCAATCCAATATATCTGCGAGTTCCATTCAGCTTGGAACACCACGCGATGCCGGCGAAATATTTAAAGACCAGGCCGGATTCGGAATTGTGAAGCGGGGAAATTATGCGCAGGAGCCGGTCCTTCGCGGCTTTAAGTATGAGCAACTGAATATAATGCTCGATGGAGGGACCAAATCTGCAGCAGCCTGCCCCAACAGGATGGATCCGGCCATTTCGCAAATCAGTCCGGATGAAATTGAAAAAGTAGAAGTAATTCGGGGACCCTACAGTGTAAGATATGGTGCTACCATGGGTGGCATTTTGAATATCATATCAAGGCGCCCTGAACATTCAGGCGGATTAAAGTTTAAAGGATCTTTGGAAGGCGGTTACGAGTCCAATGGTTCAAATCTTTTTTCCAATCTTCATCTTCAAACGTTACATGAAAAATATGATGCCAGCTTTAATGCCAGCTGGAAAGATTTCGGAAACTATGAAAGTGGCTCCGGACAGGAAATTGCATCTGCATTTAAACGTGTGGGGTATTCCTTAAAACTGGGGTACAATCCAAAACACAACCAGCGCCTTCAGCTCTCCTGGAGGCAGGGTTTTGGGCGCGACATCCTGCATGCAGGCCTTCCTATGGATGCCGATGTTGACAATAGCAGCATGATTTCACTCGATTATGCGATTACAAGCCTCTCCCCTTCTTTGCTCAATTTTAAAGCTAAATTGTATGGTTCTTTCGTGGATCATGAAATGAGCAATAAACGAAGGCCAAATGTGAACGTGGTGAATTCGGTTTCAAATACCGATGCGACCGTGATTGGCGGCCGTGCCGAGCTATCGCTGAAGGGTGGAACCAATGATGTTTTATTTATTGGGATTGATGCAAACAGCACTGCAAAGGATGGGACCAGGCATCGCATCGTATACAAAAATGTTTGTACTGTGCCACCCACAGTATTTGAAACGCCAAAAGAATTTGACGACCTCGTTTTTCAGGATTCAAAAGTGGATGATATGGGTGTGTTTGCGGAAAACAGGTTGCGAATCAATGAATACCTTGTGTGGATGACGGGATTAAGACTGGATATAGTAACCGCTTCAATACGGAATCCGGCTGCTGATTTCCTGGAACTTTATGGGGGTAAAATTGAAGATAAAACCGATTTAAATCTTGGCGCCACAACTGCCCTTACCTGGAAGAAAGGAAACGGGCCTGAATTACAGTGGGCAATAGGAAGAGGCGTTAGGTCGGCTGAAATAACAGAGCGTTTCATCAATCACTTTACAGTTGGAATGGATGCGCATGAATATGTTGGTAATCCCAACCTGAAACCTGAAGTGAACTATCAAACCGACCTTCGGGTTGGAAAGGACTTTAAGCATTTTTCAGGTTATGTGAATGTGTTTTATGCCTACATCGAAAATTACATTTCGGCCTACGTGGATTCCACTCTGCCCAGGAAATATATGCCCTGCATGGAGCCAAAGTTTGCCAAAAGATTCACCAATGTGGAGGAATCATTCATGACCGGATTTGAGGCGGGAATTATGGTTGAACTATTGAAAAAGCTTGAACTGGATCTGAATGCAGGTTACACATATGCTCAAAATGTAACCATGGATGAACCCTTGCCTGAAGTTCCACCATTGATGGTTAATGCCTCACTGTTTTACAAAACTGAAAAAATAAATACGGGGATCAAAAGCAGGATAGCAGCTGAGCAAAACCGTGTTGCTGCCAGTTTTTCGGAAACGACAACCCCCGGATTTTCCGTTTTCGACGTATTATTCTCTTATCAGCCCATAAAAATTTTGGAGATTAAAATATCCGTAACAAACATCCTTAATGAAAATTATGCTGAACATCTCAGCCGGCCATATAAAAATATGGACTCACAAAGTTTATATTTCGAACCGGGCCGAAGTTTTAATCTGGGTGTAAAACTGATGTTTTGATCGTTTCGATTTTGCTTTGTAAAACCCGGGTCAATAAAATGATCCGGGTTCTTCTTTTTACCCACATCAGATATATGTATATTTGTTTCCTTAGCGGAAATTAAATTCCTTATGAACTCAATATCGAAAGAGCTATCACCGGAGCAAAAGGAAAAACTGCTTACCCACTTGATGGGGTTTGTGAGTGATCATAAACAGCAACTTTTTGAGGAAATAATTACATATCGAACCAAATATTTAACAGTTGTTCTGGAGGATATTTTCCAGCCACATAATGCAAGTGCTGTGCTGCGCACCTGTGATTGTTTCGGGGTTCAGGACGTACATATTATCGAAAATCAAAACAAATATGAGGTTAACCCTGATGTTGCTTTGGGATCATCAAAATGGATAAACCTTGTTAAATACAATTCGGCAAATGACAATACACCCCTTGCATATGAAACCCTCAGAAACCAGGGATACAAAATTGTGGCAACTACTCCCCATAAAAATGATATTTTGCTTGATGAGCTTCCCCTGGATCAAAAAACAGCGCTTGTTTTTGGAACGGAGTTGCGTGGTTTGAGTGACTGGGCCATTGAAAATGCAGATGCATGGGTAAAAATTCCAATGTATGGATTTACCGAAAGCTTCAATATTTCTGTTTCGGCGGCAATCATTCTGCATCATCTCACCGAAAAGCTGCGAATATCAAATTACAACTGGCAACTTACTTCCCGTGAAAAAACAGATATTTTATTATCGTGGACAAAAAATACTGTAAAAAGTGCTAAACTTCTTGAAAAAGAATTCATGAAAATTTTATAACTTTACACGGTATTCGAATATTAATCAATAAAAAATTAGCTTATGGGAAAAGGCGATAGAAAAACAAAACGTGGTAAAATTATCAAAGGTAGTTACGGAAGGCTCCGCCCCCGCAAGAACAGCATAACGGATTTCAAACCATCCGACAGGAAAAAAGAAGCTCCCAAAAAGAAGCCGGCAGCGAAAAAAGAGGATATTGAAAAAGTATCCCCAAAAGAATTAGAAACAAAAGCTGAAGATTCTAAGGCAAAAAAAGCAACACCGAACAAGGAAGACACGACAGAAGCAAAAGTAAAAAGTTCGGCAAAAGCTAAAAAAGAAGAAAAATCAGATACTGATAGCAAAGAAGAAAAATAAAATTCTCAGGTTGTTTAGTTTTTGATGGCTAAATTTAGGAAGCAGGAAACGCAAAGTTTCCTGCTATTTTTTTAAATATCCTGCCCCTTTCCTCAAAATTTTTAAACTGATCATAACTGGAAGCTGCAGGCGATAAAAGGCAAATCCCTCCTGGTTTGCTAATTTCTCTTAGAATTGGTTCCATTTGAGCAAAATGTTCAACAAAATAAGTTTTGCCTTCAAAGCCTGGATCGTTTTCAAACAGTTCCATCATACGCTTTCCAGCAGGCCCGGTAAAAAGGAGGTTTTCGACTGGATTATCTTTAATATAGTCGATGAGTATCTGATAATTAATCCCGCGGTCTTTACCTCCCAAAATAAGGGTATTAACCTTTCCCAGGGTTTTTAAAGCTGCAATTGTCGCCTCCGGTATGGTTGAAATGGAATCGTTGTAAAAATGAACAGCACCAAATTCACCAACATACTCCAAACGGTGTTCAAGACCTTTAAATTCATTTACCGCCTCATTAATAATTGCTTCCGGAACGTGTATAATATGACATGCACAAACCGCAGCCATAATGTTGTTCAAATTATGTGAACCAGGCAAACCCGATCGGTTTGAGAAATCGTATTCAAAAACCTGATTTTCAAAATTTAAAATTACCTCATTGTCAGATTTTACAAAGGCTCCGTCTCCATTTTTGGCTTTTTGTGAAAATGATATCAAGGCAGATGCATGTTCCTTCAAAGTCTCACCTTTTAATATCGGATCGTCACCGTTAAGGATTAAAAAATCATTTTTAGTCTGATGGGCGCCAATGTTAAGTTTAGCTTGTATATAGTGCTGAAATGAATTGTAATGATCCAGATGTTCTTCAAAAACATTGAGAATAATGGCAATATGTGGTGAAACTTTAACATCCACAAGCTGATGAGCTGACATTTCATAAACGATGACTGTTTCGCCGGTCAAACTTTCAATGTAGTCAAAAGGCGGTTTGCCGATGTTACCCACCAATACACAATCATTGGTATATTTTTTTAGGATATGATAAATCAAAGATGAAGTTGTGCTCTTGCCTTTCGTCCCCGTAATCCCAATGGTTTGTTTTGAGAATGCGGTTAAAAATAAATTGGTTTGAGAAGTGATCAATGAATTATCATTTAGTGCCGGCAAAACAGACTCCGGGATTCCAGGTGATTTTATGATCAGATCATACTTCAAACAAGCAATCAGATAGTTTTCACCAAAAAAAACCTGATGTTTTTCCTTTTGCGAATCATCAAATACATCAGCATTTCTATCAGCCAATCCAAGCATTTCAGGCCTTACAATTTTATTTAAAACCGCATAGGTCGACCTACCTTCAATTCCAAAACCCAGGATCAGGATTCGCTTTCCGTTCAGAAATTTTTTCAGATCATTGATCATTTAAAGCAGAGATTAAAATTTCTTTAAAAGGACTGACCAGATGATGGTCTTGATCAAATTCGTGCTCCACCCTATCCAACTTCAATATAACACCATCCAGATTTTCTTGATAGTATTTTAATAATGCAGGCAGGGGGCCAATATATCGTTCCAGGGTTTTATGAAGTGCAAAATTTACTTCATCAATTGTCCCAACACACTCAAAAGGCTTTTCATCAGCCACACCGGTCAATTCATCCAGGAAAGGAATCAATGATTCGTCCGCAAATAAGTTTTTACCAAAAATCCGATTTACCTTTTCATTTTCGATAAAAGGAGAAAGCATTATAAATGTAAACAAACATTTCGGACATTTTCCGCACCATGAATCCGTTTTACTTCCAACATTGCAGCTTCTGAAAGCCCCGTGGTATTTTTTCATTCCGGAAAACAAGCGTGCAATTCCAAACTCATTTAATGGCCTCAGGAAACTGAAATATTCAATATTTTCAGATAAGTAACTTTTGCAATAATTTCTGAAATCCAATTCAAATTCAAATGATTTCGAATACTGATGGTTGGCTCCGGTGCTAACGGTAGGTTCATTTGCACTTGATTCATTGGACAATGCGATGAATTTTGAATTGGTGATGACAGCCGCCAGAACTGTCATGAAAGCAAGCAATGCTGAAAAGGGTGTATGTCCATTTAAAAACCCTTCGTTATTCAGTTTAATCAAGTGCGGATCAATCGTTCGTTGAATTTCAAAAGTCTTGTTGCTGTCAAATCCGGCAATTTTGACGGTATCCAAACTTGCTTTTCGGGGATTCACAATAAATGGAATGACTGACATTTTTTCTTTCAATAATTCCAGGGTCACAGCCGAATCCTTTCCACCTCCAATTGGAACTATTACCTGTTGGTTAGTTGTTTCGGTGAAAGATTTTTTAAATTCCCTTTCCGACTCTGAGTACAATACCATAAAATTGTCAAAATCGGCCTCAATACCATTTAAGTAGAAAAACTCACCAAGGCCGTTAAAATATAACTTTTTCCAGAATTCAATTTGTGACTCATCAAGTTTTCCTGCTTTAATAATAACCTCCTTCGGGCAAATAGCTTTCCAATAACTTATCAGTTCAACCAAACCAATTTGGAAAACTAAATTCTCCAAAAAATCCTTATCATAAGTTGACCAGGAATTGCCCCTTTTTGATATTGAAAATGAAGGGGTGAATTTATGCCGGTCATCCACTGAAAAGAAGTATTTAACAGCTATTTCCTGCGGGTTATCAACAATTGAAAAATCCTCATAAATAAATTTCGAGTAGTTTTTACGAAAGCCGGTATACTTATTTTGATTATTTTTATTCACAATTTACTGGTATACTTTTTGATTCTGATCAACCAACTTAAATCGAACTAAACGACAAAAATACGCTGAAAATGGCTGACCTCAATAATATATTAAAAATACGAACCAACAATATTCAACCATCCAAAGGTAAAATTCTGATTTCAGAACCCTTCTTAAATGACTATTATTTCAAAAGGTCGGTAGTATTACTTGCTGAACACAATGAAGAAGGTAGTTTCGGGTTAATTTTAAACAAACCTGTAGATATGTTTCTTCATGAGATGATCAAGGGTTTTCCTGAGTTTAATGCCAGGGTTTATCTTGGCGGACCTGTTAAAACAGACAATTTATATTTTATCCATACCCAGGGAAATTTAATCGAAAACAGTATGGAAATCCTGGATGGGTTGTATTGGGGAGGTGAAATTGAACATGTTAAAGAATTGATCATGATAGGGAAATTACAACCCAATCAAATCAAATTTTATGTAGGATATGCGGGGTGGGTTACCAACCAACTGGAGGGCGAACTCGAACGGAATTCGTGGCTGGTGGCCAATATCCGTCCGTCGCAGGTCATGGCCTCGAATACTCAAAAACTTTGGGATAAATCTTTATCAAAATTAGGTGGTGATTATTCCTACTGGATCAACTTCCCTTCTGATCCAAATTTGAACTAAAAAACCAGAATGGTTTTATCAAATGTATATCTGATTTCTCTGGGCTAGAATTACCTTATTGCTGACCCATATTTCAATTTCTTGGCTAATCTTTAACACCAAACCTTCAATTTTTCTTTCACCGATGTATACTTTGCAGGAATCACCAACTTTTAGATTGCGCCTTTTAATTTCAGTAGCAATATTTTTGAACAAAATCTGCCCGGTATAAAAGCATATCAGTGAATAAATCAGCGTCATTGTTTTTGTAAATTTACCCGATACGAATAAGCTGCGCAAAGATAGTTAAAAACATTCTTTAAGATATAAATAGATATATATCTGTTTATTAACATTATTTTTGTTAAATCAAATTAATAGAACATGAAAAACTATTTAATGTATCTCGGAATAATAATTTTGTTTTCAGCCTGCGGACAAGTTGAGCCCCAAAAAGAGATTCAAGCAGAATCAGAAAAGCCTGGGTACGACTCCATCATGGCAATGAAATTGGGAGCCGATGATTATGGTATGAAAAAATATGTGATGGCCTTTTTAAAGAGAGGACCAAATCGTGATCAGGACTCAGCAGCGGCAGCACAACTGCAACGCGCACACCTTGACAATATTATGAGGATGGCTGAAGAAGGTACACTTGTTTTGGCCGGGCCTTTTTTGGATTCCGGGGAGATCAGGGGAATTTACATTTTCGATGTAGAAACTGTAGAAGAGGCAAAAGCTTTAACTGAAACAGATCCCGCAATTCAATCCGGAAGATTAGTAATGGAATTGCACCCCTGGTACGGTTCAGCCGCATTAATGAAAGTTTCAGAATTGTCAGAACAAATTGCCAAAAAAAGTATTTAAATACACTTTTCCCGAACCATTGATAAAGGGAAAACTAATTAAACGATATAAACGATTTCTGGCTGATGTAGAATTATCTAATGGCGACATCGTTGTGGCACATTGCACCAACTCGGGAAGTATGAAATCCTGCATTGAACCCGGTGCTGATGTTTACCTGTCAACCAGCAATAATCCTAACCGAAAAACGAAATACACCTGGGAATTAATAAATATTGATTCCGGTTGGGTTGGCATTAATACATTGTTGCCAAATCAATTAGTATACGAAGCCTTAGAACAAAATTACATACCGGAAATCAAGGGATATATAAATTTTTTCCGTGAAGTTACATTTGAAGATAGCAGGTTTGATATATATGCTGAAAATTATACTGAAAAATGCTTCATCGAGATAAAAAATGTAACTTATAAAGTTGGGAAATATGCACTGTTTCCTGACTCAGTATCAAGCAGAGGGACAAAGCATCTATATTCACTGATAAGGGCGAAAAAACAGGGATTTCGGGCCATCATTTTTTACCTCATACAACGAACGGATATAGAAATATTAAGTGTCGCAAGATCAGTTGACCCTGAATACGCCGCAGCACTCGAAAGAGCAATTGATAATGGAGTGGAAGTAATTGCTTACCAAACAATAACTAATCCGCCATATATTCAAATACATAAAAGAGTACCATTTGAATTATTCAAAAGCGGTTAAATTGGTTAATTTTGCAGTATGAAAATGGTGGATAAGCTTAAAAAACAGAGATATCAAATATCCATGCGGATCATTGAACTGGAATCGGTTCTTAACAGGCAAAAAAGTTAGGACAAATTTCAAAAGGAGTTAAAAATCCTAAAAGAAAAAGAAAGATTGCTAACCATCAGAATAAACGAAAACAAAAACTAAAATTCATGGAATATTACATCAGTAAAATTGTGAATGGTGATTTCAAAAATGTCATCAATAAAGCTACTGAACTTCTCAAGGAAGAAGGATTTGGAGTACTGACTGAGATCAATGTTAAAGACACCTTGAAAAAGAAGCTTGATATTGATTACAAAGACTATGTAATTCTTGGTGCCTGTAATCCGCATCTTGCACTTCGGGCTTTTCAATCAGAAGATAAAATTGGCACATTGTTACCCTGCAATGTTATTGTAATAGACCAGGGGGAAGGTAAAATCGAAATTGCAATTATGAATGCTAAAGCATTGATGTCGCAAATAGGGAGTGCCGGACTCGAAGTTCTGGCACATGAAGCCGGAGATCGACTTGAAAGAGTTTTGGATAAACTTTAACCAACCCATGCGTCATTGAAATGCACCAAAATGAAATTAAGGGGAAATTTCCAAAATTAAACAGATATATCGTACCTTAGAGAGCAATTAAAACGTTTAAAATTGCGACAAAACATTTCAGATGCGATTAAGTAGTGAAAACAACATAAAATTTTCTGTTTTCATTATTGGTTTTACAACGATGATAACTCAAATAATACTGTTGAGGTTGTTTTTATCAATTTTCAATGGAAATGAGCTCATTATTGGAATTGTTCTCTCAAACTGGATGATATTAACCGCGCTGGGTGCCTATCTGGGCCGAAGGACAAAAAATATTGAAAACAAGCCGCTATTTGTTTTTATTGCCCATCTTCTTATGGGAATATTACCGTTACTAACTGTTTTTTTTGTTTTCTATCTACGTTATGCATTATTCCCCACAGGCGTAATATTCAATTTAGGACAGATATTATTTGGCACACTTCTTTTGATGCTTCCCTTTTGTCTACTTTCCGGGATTTTGTTTACTTACTTCAGTACCCAAATTTCAGTAATGGGTTATACCAATCAAATCAACAACATTTATTCATTTGAGGCTATCGGAAGCATAACAGGAGGAATTATTTTTAATTTTCTATTGATCTTCCTTTTCAATTCCATCTTCAGTTTAAAATTATTAATGATCATAAATTTTGGCACAGCACTATATCTTTCGTATAAAATTCAGGGCAACTCCACTACCCGAATTGCAGGTATTACAACGATTTTGCTTGCCGGAGCAGTGATGATGATTGACATAAACAGTATCACCCTAAACCTCATTTATAATAATCAGAAAATTATAGATCAAAAAGATAGTGCTTATGGGGAGATTGTAGTAACTGAAATTGCAGGTCAGTATAGCTTTTTTGAAAACGGAACCCTTTTATATTCCAATGATAATACCGTTGAATTTGAAGAGGATATTCATTTCGCAATGCTTCAACATCCAAACCCTGAAAACATTTTGCTTATTTCAGGAGGAATTGAAGGTACATCACGAGAGATCTTAAAATATAATATTAAAAGTCTTGACTATTTTGAGATTAACACTACCTTGTTTAGCTTAACGAGTAAATATGGAAGTTCTCAAAATCTTGACAATAAAAAAATCCAGATTATTAAGCAAGACCCAAGGAGGTTTTTAAATGATTATAACAAGGTTTACGACGTCGTAATAATCAACCTTCCAGATCCAATAAATACTAACATAAACAGGTATTACACCCTTGAGTTTTTTGAAGAGTTAAAACACAAGCTATCACCTTCAGGTATAGTTTCTTTGAGTTTATCATCATCAGCAGGATTATTGAGCGATGAAGGAAAACAATTACATAATACATTATATTCAACATTGAATCTGATTTTTGATAATGTTATTATAATTCCCGGAATGCGAAACCACTTTCTTGCATCTGATGGGCTTGTATCGGCAGAAATTGGTGGGTTATCACGAATGAAAGGAGTGATTAATAAGTACATCAACCCAAATTACCTGGATGACAACTTTATTAATGAAAAGCGATTACAAATAGAGGAAACAATTACAGATGATATAACCATCAACTATGATTTTATGCCAGTATCATTTATACTGCATAAAAATGAATGGTTTAACAAATCGCGATTTAACACGATACTTGTGGCATTAATTTTACTGGTTATTATAATACTTATTATTCCTCGGCTTCATATTGTCAATTTAGGATTATTTACAACAGGATTTACAGCTACGAGTCTTGAGTTGATATTGTTAATTGCCTTCCAGGTTATTTATGGTTATATTTACTTCGTAATCGGCATTTTAATTACGGTTTTTATGATAGGCCTTGCCATTGGTTCTTTGTATTTACATAAGAAATTTAATGACAACTTAAGGACCTACAGCCTGCTTCAGTATGCAATAGGAATTTTTGCGATATTAATGCCATTGGTTCTCACAACAATAAAGGTCAGCCATCCCGGAAATCTGATAACACAATCTGTTTTTGTGATTTTTATTTTATTAACGGGAATGCTTACAGGAACTCAGTTTGCAATTGGCACCAAACTCCGAATAGATACAATATCAAATACTGCATCTTCAGCATATAGTTCAGATTTACTTGGAAGTGCGCTGGGTGCGCTCATAGCAGCGGTGATTCTGGTTCCAATTTTTGGTATTATTAAGGTTTGCCTTATTTTGGGAAGTATTAACTTTTTAACAGGGTTGTGGATACTCATCAAATCATCCCGATTGTCTGTGGATTAAGTCAATCTTTTTTTGTCAAAAGATTCCATAAAACCAATAAAAAAAATTTAATTAATTTCTACAATCCATTTCAAACTATTTCCTTTTTGTAACGTACTACCCATTTAATTAATCACATAAGCTTGGGAATATTGAAATCTGAAATTATCCTTAACTATTGGAGTGGATAATCCCAGTGGATCAATCACAACCCTTTTACTGATAAATTAATGAGCTTTATTGAAATAAGAAATTTGTAAAAATTGTTTAATCAAGAGGGTAACCTTTAATTCAAAATTAGAATAAATAGAGGAATAGTGCAAGAATATACGGTTGAAGAAATACTGAGTGGTATTAGAGACAAAGACACTAATGTTCTGGATTTTATTTATAAAAACTATTATCATCAGATAAAGGTTTTTATCACTCAAAACCAGGGTTCCAGAGAAGATGCGAAAGACATCTATCAGGACGCAATGTTAGTTATTTTCCAAAAACTTCAACATGATAATCTGAAACTAACATGTTCTTTTAATACTTATTTGTATTCCGTCAGCAGATTGCTTTGGCTCAAACAGCTCGAAAAAAGGAAACTCTGGAAACAATATACGGAAGATGCTGAAAACTTTGTAACACTTGATGAAAGCATCCTCGTTTTATATGATCTGAATGAAAGGTACAAGCTTTATCAAACGCATTTTAAAAGATTAAGCTTTAGCTGTCAGAAGGTACTGGAACTTTTTCTTGCCAGAATCCCATTAAAGGAGATAGCAAGAATTTTAGGATTTAAGAGTGAGCAATATGCAAAAAAACGGAAACATCAGTGTAAAGAGAAACTTGTCATTAGTATTAAAAATGATCCTGAGTTTCATGAATTAAGCAGGCATACTCAAACTAACAAACAATACAATGGATAATTATTTCAGAATCGAAGAATTCATAGATGGAAATCTGAGTGAAGAAGAAACTTTAAAATTTAAAAATGAACTCGAAACTAATCCGATTTTATTTTCGGAGTTCAAAATGCGAATGGAAGTTAATAATGCCATTCGTGACAAGAATTTTACTGAATTTAAAGATCTTCTCCGGACCCAATTTAAGCAACAATCCTCTCCGACATCCATTAATTTTCAAAAGGATATTCTTAAAACCTGGCACCTGGCTGCTGCTTCCTTTGCATTAATCGTTGTTGTGGGTGGTTTATGGTACATATTATCTAATAAACCTTATTCAACAGAACGGCTTGTAACTAAATATTACAAACCAGCAAAATCAATACTACAGTACAGGTCATTGGAACTGAATTCAGACGATGCACTTAAAGAAGCTTTTAACTTTTATCAGCAAAATGATTATGTTAATGCTTTAAAATATTTCAATTCGCTAGATAATCAAATTACAGCCAAGTTTTATTCGGGCATATGCTATATCGAACTGGAACAATTTGATGATGCACTTGAATCATTTGAATTTGTTATCAATGACAAAGACAATTTATTTGTTGAGCAAGCCGAATGGTACCTGGGATTAATCTATTTGATGAACAATCAAAAATCACAGGCATTAGTACAATTCGGGAAAATTGCTGAAAGCAGTTCTTATTATGCTGCTCAGGCGAAAGAGATCCTGAAGTATCTTAACTAAATTACAAATAAAAATTAATGCGAAAGGCTACCTGATTTATTTAGGTAGCCTTTTTTTTATCATGACAGAGCGACCCCTGCTGTGATTTAATGAAATAACTATTGACATTAAAATTAACTTCCAGGATTAATAAACTTGGCGATTGGAGAGACCAATAAATCACTTTCGAATTCTGACAATTAACAGAATAATTAAAACCAAAAGTACCACCCCACCAACGACCTCAATAATCATATATTGATTTGTCTCTGTTGAAAGCTCAGAATTATCGCCAATTTGGACATAGGCAGCCCAAAAGTATGGATGTGAACCCATCTGGTCGGCATTGTTTAAATAATTTAATTTAGCTTCCCTGAGGGCAATATCTTTTTTCATTCCGGAATTCAGATTCTGATAAAACCCTGTAATGATCTCCATGCTGGCACCATCCTCTATGGCCCATAAAGTCATAACAATACCCGGAACCCCAGCATAAAAGAATCCCCGGGCAAGGCTCATAACACCTTCTCCCCTGTTTAGGCGTCCAACTCCTGTTTTGCATGCACTGAGTACAGCCAACTCAGCATTTAAATCCAGATTATAAATTTCATAAACATTCAATAATCCATCATCAATGGTATCGTGACCCACAGAAAAAACCAATTGAGAAGCAAATGGATTTTCATCGTTTACAAGTGTATGCATCGCAAAATGAAGAATCTTATACTTTGAGGCAATATCTTTGAAGTTTTGTTCAGTTGCTTCATCTCCTATCAGCAACTTACCACTAAAAGTTTCATTTATTTGAGATACCTCCTTATCAGTATGAAATAAAGGGCGTAAATTTTGATCAATATCCCTAACATTGGAATGTGCAAGATTCACCTCTCTGGAGCTTTTATAAGTAGGCGCCATAGCCAGAAGCATCCTTGAAGGCCTCCCCTTCTTCGATTTATTAAATAGTAATGTTGCAGAATAACCGTAGAATAAAGGATGTTTATAAATTAAATAATCCAGCGTTCTAAAACTGGAAGTGGCTTTGTCAGGCAATTTAGTCACCAATGCATCAAAACTCAGGTAACCTAAAATATCATCCGGAATGATTATTAGCTCTTTAGATTCATAGTAATCTCCCGGAAAAAGTACATTATAGATTTCATTTCCATATTGAGCATATTCATAACTGCTCTTTTCTGCTCCCGAAGAAACCGGTAGGATTTTCATCATATTGATGAACTCTTCAACTTTTCCAATAAAGGATGTATCAATAGTATTCCTGTGTAATGCGATTGTATCCGCGCCCAATATAAAAGTGTAAAGCAAGCTATCAGCCAATTTATATTCTACAATTAGTTGATTTGGGCCCAAATTTTTTATTACATCTTTTAAGTCAATTACATCATGATTAAATTTAAGGTTAAAATAAACCGGATAATTTATTTCAAGAGAATGGATCAAACTATCATAAATAATTTTTTGCCTGTACAAATCCTTTTGTAATTCCGCAATTTTTACTGAATCCTGACTTGATTTTTGCTTTTCTTCATAAATTAAATTATCAAGGGTTACAATATTGCTCTTAATTTGCTCTTCATTTTGCTTTAAATCATGAGGAATCAGTCCTTCTTTAATTGCATCCGATTCGCGGATGGAAGATAGAAGAACTTGTGATTTACTTTTTTCTGAATATCTGAAAGCAAGGTCAATGTATTTAGCCTCTCCCGTTCTGTAATAAAGTTCAGAAGCTGTTTTTACAGCAAGATTATAAATATTGTTAACTCTTGTTGCCAAAATAAGCTTGGTGTTTTCAGCATCAAGCGTATTTTTAAAATTTTCATAATATTCAATGGCCTTATTAATAGTCTGGACACAATATTCCAGGTCCCTTATATCCCTGGTATTTCTTTCATAAAGGCCATAAAATGAAAAAGCTTTTCCATAAAGGATAATAAAAACATTAAAATCCAAATCATCCAAATCCATGGTTGGATTATGGCAATAATTTGTATCATTATAAAATTCGAAAAATGAGTTTAATGACTTTTGATAAAATTGTAATGACCTAATATAATCTTTGGTGTTAAAATAATAAAATCCAATAAGAGAAAGTACGTTGGACACATCACGATTTTTTTCACCATAAATACTCTCATAAACGGCAAGAGATCGATGGTAATAATCAATCGCTTTATCATAATAACCAAGATTAGTGTAGAAGTAACCAATTTTAAGATAGCTCAAGGCAGTCTGATCATTGTGCTTTCCCAGGTTACTTTCTGCACTTCCAACCGACCGAATGAAATAGACTTCAGCCAAACTGTCCTGATCAATATTAGCATAACATGACCCTAAAGACCTGAGTGTTTTAACCAATTGTAAAGGATCAAGGTCCTTATCGATTACATCCAGATGATATTTTATTGCCATCGAGTAGTTACCCAGTGACTCATGTATATTACCAATGTTATAATTTAGCGAAACAAAGGTTTTATCATCCGGTTTCAAAAATTGCCGATATGCAGTATATGCTAACTCATGATAGGTAAGTGCTTCTTCAAAATTGTTAAGTATAATCAAAACACCCCCTTTAATAAGATAAACAGGAGCCAACTTACGATAGTCTTCACTATTATTTTCAATCAACAATTTCTCCGCCTTATTGATATATTTTAGAGCTTCAATAGGTTCTCCCAAACTTCGCAGAAAATTACTAAAGTTGGCATATCCGTTCGCAAGTGAACCAATGTCGGATTGAGATATGGTTTCTTTCAATTCAAGTGATCTTGCAAAATACAATTTTGCACTATCCAACTGGCCGGTTGATGCAAAGATGATTCCCATATTTTGAATAAGACCAGCCAAAAGAGCAACTGATGGAGTATTTTTAGCTCGTTCTATTTTTAAAGCCTCGTTATAATATGCTTCAGCACCCTCAATATCACCCCCTGCCAAACTGTTGTTCCCAAGATTTTTCAAAATAAAAACTTTAAGACTATCCAAATCTAATGAGTTGCACAAATCCAAAGCTTTCAAATTGAAATACCCTGCACTATCAATATCTGATAATTTGTATTTAGCCCACCCAAGGATGTAGTAAATTTCTGCCAATTTCTTTTTATCAGGGTTGGGTTCCATTTTGAATTGCGCAAAGCTTCTACGAACATAAAATGATACAGAATCAGTTTGTCCTAAGGATTGGTAAGCAATTGCCAGTAGAATATTTTTATCGGGGAGCTCCGGTTTATAATCGTTTTGTAAAAGATTTATTGCCGAATCTGCAAGGGATAAGCTAATTAAATGTCTTATAAAAGCAGGATTACCACCATCTTTCTTCCCAGTTTGTGCTGAAATAGATAGTACATTTATCAGGGTAATTATTAAAACTATTACGCTGATAGAAAGTGATTTGATCCTTAAACTTTTTAACTGCATATAAATCCGAGGATTTATACACCGAAATGTTAAAAATGTTTTATTAAATAGGTATAAAAAAAAGGAAAGTTTCCGATAAAATCAGAATCTTTCCTTAAACCTAAAGTCCATTAATTGATTACATCAATTTACTTGTTTACCTTATGGCAAACAAACAGAGACAAAGCAGAATTAATCTGGGACGTATACTCCGTTTACATCACCGCAGCTATTACCTACTAAACCACCGCCACCGCCGTTGCCTGTGCAAGCAGCACTTGCTTGCTCAGAAGAAGAGGATGACTGAGAAATAACAGCTGAAGAAACAAATAAACCGAAGGTAATCACCAAAATGGTAATAAGACTTCTCTTCTTCATAACTCTCTATTTAATTTACAAAAAGTAAAATTACTTGCCAAAAATAAAAAAAAAATTCAAATTGGGAATCAATTTCCAAATTAATTCAGCATTCTTTCAATAAAACATGAAATTTATAACAATTCTAAATAGTCAGTTGATCAGGATCAGAAATATATCAGTAGCCCCTAAATTGCAGGGTAACCTTTTGTCCTTATAAAGTATTAACTTACAAAACCAAACCATTTGAATAACATGAATTAACAACGGTGAAGGCAATGAATACTGAGCCAAGCAATACTGAATTAAAAAATCTGGTTGAAAAATTGACCCAGGAACTCCATGATAAGGAAAATGAAGTTTCACAACTAAAGAGGTCTTTTCTTGCCAACGTATCTCATGAAATCAGAACACCAATGAATGTGATTGTTGGTTTTTCGAACCTCTTGACCGATCCCAACTTTGATGATGAACAAAAAAAATTATTCATTGCCGAAATAAATAAAAATAGCCGCGAATTATTACGCCTGATTGATCAAATCCTGCTCATTGCCAAAATCCAAAACAACGACCTTGAAATAATTCTATCTGAATGTAATTTATCTGCACTGATTGAAGATTTACATGCATACTTTAAGGATTATCTGGACGAATTGGGATACAAGAAAATCGAACTCAGGACAATCAATGATATTTTAAGTACTAGCAATGTGATTCTGATAACCGATAAGGACAGACTCAAGGAATCAATAAAGAGTTTGGTTGAAAATGCTATCCGGTTTACAAGGCAAGGAACCATTAGCTTTGGCTTCATTTTGAATGATAATGACGTACAGTTTTTTGTGAGAGATACGGGTATTGGAATTGAAGATAAACACCTCAAGTTGATCTTTGAAAAGTTTTATAAAATAAAAAATACAGACGAAACTTATGAGATGGGATTAGGAATTGGTCTTAGCATCGCTGAAAGATTAATTCATTTATTGGGAGGCAAATTAAATGTGGCATCTGTTCCCGGCAAGGGAACTGAATTTACATTTTCTATTCCAAAAATAATTGCCAAACAAAAAAATTTAGCACAATAAATCCCTTTATTGTTAAAGTGGGACGTACTGGATTTGAACCAGTGACCTCTTGCCTGTCAAGCAAGCGCTCTAAACCAACTGAGCTAACGTCCCATTACAGGTTGCAAAATTATAAAATTCGATCAATTTTAATGATCATTGTTTTATATTTTTGAACAATAAATGAAGACAAAGCATATGAATAATTTTAAATTTCAATTTATCTCGGTTATTGGGTTATTATTAATCTCATTTCAAAAGCTGGATGCACAAAAAAAACTATCTCTTGACGATATTTTTAAAAATAGCACCTTCAAGTCATCATCAATTCCAGGATATACTCCCATGAATGATGGTGAACACTATCTCGTAAAAGATAATAATGGGCTAAATATTTACGACTATAAAACAGGGAAAAAGCAAGGTGTTTTTCTACAACCTGATCAACTTATTCCAACCAATGATACCAATGCCATACGGCTTGGCCGATTTACTTTAAGTAATGATGAAACAAAGCTGTTAATACCCACGCAAACTGAACAAATTTACCGGCGATCTTCCAAATCAAATTATTATTTATGTGATCTGAACACGCATGAAACATCTCTACTTTCTGAAAACGGAAAACAACAACATGCCACTTTTTCACCTAATGGTCTTTTGGTTGCTTTTGTTAGAGATAACAACCTATTTATTAAAGATCTGGTTAAAGATAGGGAATTGCAAATAACCATTGATGGCGAGCAAAATAAAATTATTAACGGGGCAACAGATTGGGTTTATGAGGAAGAATTCAGCCTTTCAAAAGCTTTCTTCTGGTCGCCGGATAGTAAAAAAATTGCTTATTACAGGTTTGATGAAACAGAAGTCAAAGAATTTTCAATGATGATATGGGGCGACCTCTACCCAATTACTGAACAATACAAATATCCCAAAGCAGGGGAGGCAAATTCTTTAGTTGAAATAAAGATGTATGATATAGAATCCGGATCTGTAATTAATATTAACATTGGTGATGAGCAGGATAAATATATCCCAAGAATCAAATGGACTGCAAAACCAAATATCCTTGCAATACAACGCCTGAACAGGCTTCAAAACTCACTCGAAATTTTATTAGCTGATGCCAATTCCGGTTCTTCTGAGGTAATTTATACTGAGCAAAATAAGTGTTATATTGATATTACAGATGACCTTACTTTCCTGGAAAACAGCGATCAATTTATCATTTCAAGTGAACAGGATGGATATAACCATTTGTACCTTTTTGATCTGCTGGGAAATCTTGAAAAGCAAATTACATCAGGAGAATGGGACGTTGATCAATTTATAGGAATTGATGAAAAAAACAGCCTGGTGTACTATACCTCCTCAGAATCTTCTCCCCTAAACCGAGAACTTTATGTTTCATCAGTAGATGGCTCTAACAAAAAGAAATTATCTAAACAGTTGGGTAATAATAGTGCTAACTTCAGTAAAAAGTATAATTACTACATCAATACATTTTCAGATGCAAACACACCACCTCAAATTACGCTTCATGATTCCAAGGGCAACCTTTTAAGAACACTTGAAGCCAATGAGAAACTAAACAATGAAATAAAAGAATACAACTTTAGTAAACGGAATTTTTTCAGTTTCACAACTTCAGACAGTGTGATATTAAATGGCTGGATGATAAAACCACCTGATTTTGACTCATTAAAAAAATACCCGGTACTAATGTATGTTTATGGAGGCCCGGGGTCGCAAACCGTTAGAAATAGTTGGGGAGGCGGAAATACATGGGACCAATATTTAGCGCAGCACAATATAATAATAGTATCGATTGACAACCGTGGAACAGGAGCACGAGGCGAAGAATTTAAAAAAATGACTTATCTCGAATTAGGTAAATATGAAACAATTGATCAAATAGAAGGTGCAAAATATCTTGGTGGTCTCAGCTATGTAGATGATCAAAGAATTGGGATTTGGGGCTGGAGCTATGGTGGCTTTATGGCTGCATCATGTTTAACTCTTGGTGCCGATTACTTTTCAATGGGGATCTCTGTTGCCCCGGTAACTAACTGGCGTTATTACGATAATATTTATACCGAACGCTTCATGCGAACACCACAGGAAAACCCTGATGGATATGACAATAACTCACCAATCAACCATGCAGACAAACTTCAAGGCAACCTTTTACTTATTCATGGAACAGCAGATGATAATGTACATATTCAAAATTCAATGGATTTTGTAACGGCCCTGGTAAACGCAAATAAACAGTTCGAAATACAATTTTATCCAAACAGCAATCATGGAATTTATACGGGGTCCAATACACGATACCATTTATATAATAGGATGACTGATTTTATACTGGAACACCTGGTAAAAAATGAAAAGAATTAAATTTCTTGTTAGTTTGAATTATTTTTTATCTTTGCACCCCGTTTTCAACGGATTAAAAGACTAAAAAAGGAGTTTAAAATGATTATTGTACCTGTAAAAGAAGGTGAAAGCATCGACAGAGCTTTAAAGAAATACAAACGTAAGTTTGAGAAAACCGGCGTGGTTAAAGAATTAAGGGAACGTCAGAAATATACGAAACCATCTATTACTAAACGTCAGGAAAAGCTAAAAGCTATTTACGTTCAACAACTCAGGCAACAGGAAGAAGGTTAATTTTATTTAATCTTCCAAATAGCAGAGGGAAGAAATACTTGATTTGATTTAGGTTTTTGCCTACTTTTGAATCAATTATTTTTTCCTTTTTTTATGTACGAAAACGCCTTCTACGAATACTTATCATCCGAAAAACGATATTCTGTTCATACTGTTATAGCCTATCAAACCGATGTGAAACAGTTTTATGAATTTCTAGAGAACAATTATGAAATCAGCAACCCAGCTAAAGTTTCTCCAAGTATAATTCGCACATGGATCACTGATCTTATGGAATTAAAAATTTCTCCCAGATCCATCAATCGTAAATTATCAACACTAAAAACATTCTACCGGTTCCTGCGTAAAAATGGGCATGTAACATTATCACCATTAGAACAGATTGTTCCTCCTAAAACAAACAAAAGATTGCCGGAGTTTGTTAATGAAGAAAAGATGGATCTTTTTCTTAATGAAGAAATCTTTAGTGATGATTTTACAGGAATAAGAAACAGACTGGTAATAGAATTATTATACAATACAGGGATGCGCCTTTCAGAACTGACCAACTTAAAAACAGTTGATATTGACCTCACAAAATGCGAACTAAAAGTCCTTGGAAAAAGAAATAAAGAACGTATTATACCGTTCAATAATTCATTAGCAATCCACCTTGGAGAGTATATGAAAAAGAGGAGTTCGGCAATTGAAGAGGAATATGATAACAAATACTTGTTATTAACTGCGAAAGGGAAAAAATTTTACCCAAAACTTGTATATCGCATCGTAAATTCGTACCTTAGTAAAGTTTCAACCCTAAAGAAAAAGAGTCCTCACGTGTTACGACATACATTTGCCACACATATGCTCAATAACGGGGCTGACCTCAACGCAATCAAAGAAATCCTTGGGCATGCCAATCTGGCTGCCACACAAGTTTACACACACAATACGATAGAGAATCTTAAAAAGGTTTATAAACAGGCCCATCCAAGGGCTTAAACGAAAGGAGAACGTTATGCAAATTAACATTAATTCAGTGCATTTTAAAGCAGACAGAAAATTGACAGCTTTCATCAATGAAAAAGTTGAAAAACTATCGTCAATTTACGAAGGAGTTTTAGGAAGTGATGTAACACTTAAATTAGAAAACTCAGAATCACCAGAAAACAAAATTGCTGAAATCAGACTATTTATAAGAGGTAATGATCTGTATGCCAAAAAACAATGTAAAACTTTTGAAGAAGCTACAGACACTGCCATTGACGCCCTTAAAAGACAAATTTCGAAGTACAAGAACAAAATTAAGGCGAGGTAAAATTTATTTATATATTTTCTTTGATTATTAAAAATATGTTTTATACTTTTGCAGTCCTTTTTTCAAGGACTGTTTTTTATGTACTGAAATGAGTGAAATGCCAATGTAGCTCAGCTGGCCAGAGCAGCTGATTTGTAATCAGCCGGTCGGGGGTTCGAATCCCTCCATTGGCTCGGTTCTTTTAAATCCTGAAAATATATTAGAAAACACCTGGGGAGATACCAGAGCGGTCAAATGGGGCAGACTGTAAATCTGTTGGCTAAGCCTTCGGAGGTTCGAATCCTCCTCTCCCCACAGGTTTTTTTATACTATATTATAATATGGTATAAAATCAAGTTCTCTGATCTGTTGTTTTACTCAGATTTTTGCGGGAGTAGCTCATTTGGTAGAGCGATAGCCTTCCAAGCTATAGGTGGCCGGTTCGAGCCCGGTCTCCCGCTCTAATTTCAGCCATTGTAGCTCAGGGGTAGAGCACTTCCTTGGTAAGGAAGAGGTCATGAGTTCAAATCTCATCAATGGCTCAAAGAATAGTTAACCACTGAATTAAATTTTGTAAATTCTAATAAATAATAATTAACATGGCAAAAGAAACTTTTGATCGTTCGAAACCGCACGTTAATATTGGCACCATTGGTCACGTTGACCACGGTAAAACCACATTAACCGCTGCTATCACCATCAATCTTCAGGAAAAAGGTTTGGCTACGTTCAAATCTTTCGACGAAATTGATAATGCTCCTGAGGAAAAGGAAAGAGGTATTACTATTAATACTGCACACGTTGAATACCAAACAGAAAACAGGCACTATGCTCACGTTGACTGTCCTGGTCACGCTGACTACGTTAAAAACATGGTAACTGGTGCAGCCCAGATGGACGGAGCTATTCTTGTTGTTGCGGCTACTGACGGTCCGATGCCACAAACACGTGAGCACATCCTGCTCGCTCGTCAGGTTGGTGTACCAAAACTCGTTGTTTTCATGAACAAAGTGGATATGGTAGACGATGAAGAACTCCTCGAGCTCGTTGAGATGGAAATTCGTGAACTGTTAAGCTTCTATGAATTTGATGGTGACAATACTCCTGTAATTCAAGGTTCAGCTCTTGGTGCACTTAACAAAGAAGAAAAATGGGTACCCAAGATTTTTGATCTGATGGAGGCATGTGATACCTGGATTCCATTACCAGAACGTGATGTTGACAAACCATTCCTGATGCCGGTTGAGGACGTATTCTCAATTACAGGTCGTGGAACAGTTGCTACCGGAAGGATTGAATCAGGTGTTATTAAAGTTGGTGAAGCAGTTGATATCATCGGTCTTGGAGCTGAAAAACTTAAATCAGTTTGTACAGGTGTGGAAATGTTCCGCAAAATCCTCGACAGAGGTGAAGCTGGTGACAATGCTGGTTTGCTGTTAAGGGGTGTGGATAAAAACGAAATTACCAGGGGAATGGTTATTGCCGCTCCAGGTTCTATTACTCCTCACACTCGCTTTAAAGCAGAAGTTTATATCCTGAAAAAAGAAGAAGGTGGACGTCACACTCCATTCCATAATAACTACAGGCCACAATTCTACTTCAGAACTACTGACGTAACTGGAGAGATCATTCTTCCAGAAGGAGTAGAAATGGTTATGCCAGGTGACAACCTCACAATTGAAGTTAAACTGATCTCCGAAATCGCAATGAATAAAAACTTGCGTTTTGCAATCCGTGAAGGCGGACGTACAGTTGGAGCCGGTCAGGTAACTGAAATTTTGGAGTAATACACCATATTATAAGTATTAAAGCAGTAAGGTATCCTGATTTTCGGGATACCTTTCGCTGCTGAAAAAATAAGAGTCTTTATTAAGATCGTAAACGGGTGTAGCTCAGTTGGTAGAGCTCTGGTCTCCAAAACCAGGAGTCGTGGGTTCGAGTCCTACCACCCGTGCAAAATACAGATGTTCAATGGCAAAATTTAAAGTACAATCTTACGCTCGGGAAAGTTATGACGAACTTGTTCATAAAGTTTCCTGGCCAACATGGAGCGAACTTCAAAACAGTGCGATCGTTGTGTCAATTGCTTCCCTCATCATCGCGCTTGTAGTGTACCTGATGGATTTTTCTTTTCAGAGTTTGATGCAATTATTTTACAAAAACTTTTAAAAGAAAATCTTTAAAGGACCAATTGCTATTCAATTTTACATTGTAGAGAATGAGTGATAAAACTAAAAAGTGGTACGTAGTCAGGTCGATCAGTGGGAGCGAGAAAAAGGTTAAACAATATCTCGAAAGCGAAATCAGCCGGCTTCACCTGGAAGATTATATTTCAAGGGTATTAATACCCATTGAAAAAGTATTCCAGGTAAGAAATGGCAAAAAGATCTCCAAAGAGAGAAACCTTTATCCCGGATACATCCTTATTGAAGCTAACCTGGTTGCTGAAATTCCACACATTATTAAAAACATTCCCGGCGTGATCGGATTTTTGGGAACACAAGGTGAACCCAGCCCGATGAGAGTTTCGGAAGTGAATCGCATTCTTGGTAAAGTTGACGAACTTGCTGAACGAGGTGAAGAAGTAAATGTACCATTTATTGTAGGAGAAACCGTGACGGTGATTGATGGTCCGTTTAACAGCTTCAGTGGCGTAATTGAAGAAATCAACGAGGAAAAGAAAAAGCTCAAAGTTATGGTTAAAATATTTGGCCGTAAAACTCCTCTTGAACTGGGATTCATGCAAGTAGAAAAAGAATAACTGTGTTGAGCTGTTACGCATAGCATTGATGCAATTATCTAACATTGAAATTTAAAAAATGGCTAAAGAAGTTAGTGGATTAATTAAGTTGCAAATCAAAGGAGGAGCTGCAAATCCATCACCACCAGTAGGACCTGCATTGGGTGCCAAAGGTGTAAATATCATGGAGTTTTGCAAGCAATTCAATGCTCGTACACAGGATAAACCCGGACAGGTTTTGCCGGTAATCATTACTGTATACAAGGATAAATCCTTTGATTTTATTATAAAAACTCCGCCGGTAGCCGTTCAGCTTATGCAGGCTGCTAAAATTCAAAAGGGATCACCCGAGTCCAACAGGACAAAGGTGGCAACGATTTCCTGGGAACAGGTTCAAACGATTGCCGAAAACAAAATGCCCGATTTGAATGCCTTTACTGTTGAATCTGCCATGCGAATGGTAGCTGGCACCGCCAGAAGTATGGGCTTAAAAATCAAAGGCAAAGCCCCTTTTGAAGTAAACTAAATTCATAGTTAATTGGAGTTATAAATAATTTAGGGTAAAATGGCCAAACTAACACGTAAACAGAAGGAAGCTTTAGAAAAATTCGATAAGAATAAATCTTACTCTATTTCGGAAGCTGTTGAAATCGTAAAAGATATCAATTACGCAAAGTTTGATGCATCCGTTGATTTGGATATCCGCCTGGGTGTTGACCCAAGGAAAGCCAATCAAATGGTTCGGGGAACTGTGGCTTTGCCTCACGGAACCGGAAAAGAAATCAGGGTGCTTGTACTTTGTACTCCCGACAAAGAAGAAGAAGCTAAAGCTGCCGGAGCTGATTATGTTGGACTTGATGAATACGTAGATAAAATAAAAGGCGGCTGGACCGATGTTGACGTTGTAATTACCATGCCAAGTGTAATGCCTAAAGTAGGTGCACTTGGAAGGATATTAGGCCCTCGTGGTTTAATGCCGAATCCAAAAAGTGGTACCGTTACAATGGAAATAGGGAAAGCTGTTCAGGAGGTAAAAGCTGGTAAAATCGATTTTAAAGTTGATAAAACAGGAATCGTTCATGCAGCTGTTGCCAAGGTATCTTTCGAACCGCAGATGATTTTAGATAATGCCAAAGAGCTTATCCAAACAATTATCAAATTGAAACCACCTGCCGCAAAAGGAACCTATATCAAAAGTATCTACATGTCATCTACGATGAGTCCAGGTGTTCAAATTGAACCTAAATCAGTTTCGACCCTTTAATTAAACAGGTTTTAAGGTATAAATTTAGTAACACGATGAGAAAAGAGGAAAAAGACCAACTCATTGACGAACTGGTTGAACAACTAAATAATACACCAATTATTTACGTAGCTGATACATCAGAATTGAATGCTGAAGCTACAAGTAATTTGAGGCGTATGTGTTTCAAACAGGAAATCAAACTGACTGTGGTTAAAAATACCTTGCTCAAAAGAGCAATGGAAAAATCAGAGAAGAACCTCGATGAGCTTTACAGTGTGCTTAAAGGACCTTCGTCACTGATGTTTTCGGAAGTGGGTAATGCCCCGGCAAAACTCATTAAAGAATTCAGAAAAACCAGCGACAAACCTGTTCTGAAGGGTGCATATGTAGAAGAAATGACCTACCTGGGTGAAGACCAACTGGAATTCCTGGTTAACATTAAATCAAGAGATGAATTGATCGGCGATCTTATTGCATTGCTGCAATCTCCTGCTAAAAATGTTATCTCAGCATTACAATCCGGTGGTCAAAAACTATCAGGAATTCTTAAAACATTATCTGAAAAAGATAATTAGTATATATTTTTTTAACAAAGTAAACACGAATAAATCATATTAAAAATGGCTGACTTAAAGCAATTTGCAGAACAATTAGTAAACTTAACTGTTAAAGAAGTAAACGAACTGGCTGACATTTTAAAAGAAGAGTATGGTATTGAACCAGCTGCTGCTGCAGTAGCTATTGCAGGACCTGCTGCAGGTGGCGGAGAAGGCGGAGCTGCTGAAGAACAAACAGCATTTGACGTTATCCTTAAAGCTGCCGGTCAATCTAAACTCGCAGTCGTTAAATTGGTTAAGGAACTGACTAGTTTAGGTCTGAAAGAGGCTAAGGAACTGGTTGATTCTGCTCCTAAAGCAATTAAAGAAGGTGTTGCGAAAGATGAAGCTGAAGCTTTAAAATCACAACTCGAAGAAGCTGGAGCAGAGGTTGAAATCAAATAAGGATATTAGACCTTTTACAAGGAATTAGGCTGCCTCAGCACCCTGGAGTGCTGGGCGGTCTATTTCCGTATTTATATATGCTGGTTCCAACAAGTATTCTAACCCTTTAAATCATAAAACTTTGGCTACTTCCAATAATAACAAAAGAATCAATTTTGGGACAACCCAAATCAATATTGATTATCCTGATTTTCTTGACATCCAACTGCAATCTTTTCAGGAGTTTTTCCAATTGGAAACGAATCCCGAAAACAGAGCAGAGGAAGGACTGTACAAGGTTTTCAGTGAAAATTTCCCCATTACGGATGCCCGAAACAATTTCGTTTTGGAATTCCTCGATTACTTCATTGATCCTCCCAGGTATTCAATCGAAGAATCTATCGAAAGGGGATTGACTTACAGCGTGCCGCTGAAAGCAAAACTGAAACTGTATTGTACCGACCCGGAGCATGAAGATTTCGAAACCATCATTCAGGATGTGTATCTTGGTATGATACCTTACATGACTCCAAAAGGAACATTCATCGTTAATGGTGCTGAACGTGTTGTTGTTTCTCAGTTACACCGGTCACCAGGGGTATTTTTCGGACAACACATGCATGCCAATGGTACAACCCTTTACTCAGCAAGGATAATCCCTTTCAAAGGTTCGTGGATGGAATTTACCACGGATATCAACAATGTGATGTATGCCTACATCGACCGTAAAAAGAAATTACCTGTTACCACGCTCCTGAGAGCCATCGGCTATGAGAGCGACAGGGACATACTTGAAATCTTTAACCTTGCCGAAGAAGTTAAGGTAAGTAAAAGTGGCTTAAAGAAAGTTTTGGGCCGCCGTTTAGCAGCCCGTGTAGTTCGCAGCTGGCTCGAAGATTTTGTGGATGAAGATACTGGAGAAGTTGTATCAATCGAGCGTACGGAAGTGATCATCGATCGTGAAACTGTTCTTGATAATGATCATATTGATGATATCATCGAATCAGGTGTTAAAGCCATATTGCTTCACCGCGATGAATCAACTGCTGTTGACTACTCCATTATTTTTAACACACTTCAGAAAGATACAGCCAACTCTGAAAAAGAAGCTGTTGAATTCATTTATCGCCAGCTCAGAAATGCTGAACCACCTGACGAAGAAACCGCCAGGGGTATTATTGATAAATTATTTTTCTCTGACAAACGTTATGATCTGGGAGATGTTGGCCGGTACAGGATCAATAAGAAATTAGGTCTTAATGTTGATGAAGACATCAAGGTACTTACCAAAGACGATATCATCGATATTATCAAGTACCTGATCGAACTGGTAAACTCAAAAACTGATGTTGATGATATTGACCACTTAAGTAACCGTCGTGTACGTACTGTAGGTGAACAACTTTATGCTCAGTTTGGAGTTGGTTTGGCCCGTATGGCAAGAACCATTCGCGAAAGAATGAATGTAAGGGATAACGAGGTTTTTACTCCAACTGACCTGATTAACGCCAAAACATTATCATCAGTTATCAATTCATTTTTTGGAACAAATCAGCTTTCACAGTTCATGGATCAAACCAATCCACTGTCGGAAGTAACACATAAAAGAAGGATTTCGGCACTCGGACCGGGTGGTCTTTCAAGAGAAAGAGCAGGGTTTGAGGTTCGTGACGTTCACTATACCCATTATGGTCGACTGTGTACCATAGAAACACCTGAAGGTCCTAATATCGGTTTGATTTCTTCTCTTTGTGTTTATGCTAAAATCAATAAACTTGGTTTTATTGAAACACCTTATAAAAAAGTTGAAAACGGTAAAGTTGCCCTCGACAGAGAACCAATTTACCTGAGCGCAGAAGAAGAAGAAGATAAAATCATTGCACAGGCAAGTACCCTGATCAAAGATGACGGTAACTTTGTAAATGATAAGATCAAAGTTCGTTACCTGGCTGATTACCCGATCGAAGAAAAGGAAAATGTTGACTTGATCGACATTGCTCCAAACCAGATTGCATCCATCGCAGCTTCATTAATTCCATTTCTTGAGCATGATGATGCTAACCGTGCTTTGATGGGATCAAACATGATGCGTCAGGCTGTTCCATTGCTGAATCCGGAAAGTCCTCTTGTTGGAACCGGAATTGAAGCAAATGTTGCACGCGACAGCCGTGTTTTGATCAATGCTGAAGGCGACGGTGTGGTTGAATACGTTGATGCGAATGAAATTCGCATTCGTTACAACCGCGGTGAAGATGAAAAGCTTGTTAGTTTTGACGATGATCTGAAATCATATCAGCTTACCAAATTCAAACGTACCAATCAAAATACCTGTATCAATCTGAGGCCAATTGTCCGCAAAGGTGATAAGGTGAATAAAGGACAGGTACTTTGTGAAGGATATGCTACCCAAAAAGGTGAACTGGCAATCGGACGTAACCTCATGGTTGCTTTCATGCCCTGGAAAGGTTACAATTTCGAAGATGCCATTGTAATCAGTGAAAAAGTTGTAAAAGAAGATATCTTTACTTCAGTTCACATCGAAGAGTTTACACTGGAGGTTCGCGATACAAAACGTGGTATTGAGGAGCTTACCGCTGATATTCCAAATATCAGTTCAGAAGCTACCAAAGACCTTGATGAAAACGGTATTATCAGGATTGGTGCTGAGGTTCGTGAAGGTGATATCCTGATTGGCAAGATTACTCCCAAAGGTGAATCAGATCCAACTCCGGAAGAAAAACTACTCCGGGCTATCTTTGGCGATAAAGCCGGTGATGTGAAAGATGCTTCTTTAAAAGCACCCCCATCAATGAAAGGTGTTGTTATCGACAAGATGTTGTTCTCCAGAGCAATTAAAGACAGAAAAGCAAAAACAAAGGAAAAAGAGATCATCAAACAACTGGATGATGAATACCTGAAAGATGCTGCTGATCTGAAAGAGAAGTTGGTTGACAAATTGAATGTGCTTGTTGCAGGAAAAACATCACAGGGTGTATACAACAAATTTAAAGAAGAGATAGTCTCTAAAAAAACCAAGTTCACACTGAAAACACTTCAGGGAATTGACTATTTCAATGTAAACCCATCCAAATGGACTACCGACAAAGATAAGAATGACCTGATCAAAACACTGATCAACAATTATTCTATCAAATACAAAGAGATACTTGGTATTTACAACCGGAAGAAATTTGTAGCAAGCGTTGGAGATGATCTTCCAAACGGTATCGTTCAAATGGCAAAGGTTTTCGTTGCGAAAAAACGGAAACTTACGGTTGGGGATAAAATGGCTGGTCGTCACGGAAACAAAGGTATTGTAGCCAAAATTGTTCGTGAAGAGGACATGCCTTTCCTCGAAGACGGAACCCCTGTGGATATCGTATTGAATCCATTGGGTGTACCTTCCAGGATGAACCTTGGCCAGATTTACGAAACCATTCTCGGATGGGCCGGAAGCAAGCTGGGTATGAAATTCGCCACGCCAATTTTTGATGGTGCCACACTCGATCAGATCAACGGATATCTGACCAAAGCCGGTTTGCCTGAAAATGGAATGGTGTACCTGTATGATGGTGCTTCTGGTGAGCGTTTCCACCAACCTGCAACTGTTGGTTATATTTATATGCTGAAACTTCACCATATGGTGGATGACAAAATGCACGCCCGTTCAATTGGACCATATTCATTGATTACGCAACAACCGCTTGGTGGTAAAGCACAATTTGGGGGTCAGCGTTTTGGTGAGATGGAGGTTTGGGCACTTGAAGCCTTTGGCGCTGCCAATATCCTTCAGGAAATCCTTACTGTTAAGTCCGACGATGTGGTTGGCCGTGCTGAAGCATATAAAGCCATTGTTAAAGGTGAAAATATGCCGAGGCCAAATGTTCCTGAATCATTTAACGTTCTTGTTCATGAGCTCAGAGGACTTGGACTCAACATTACTTTCGATAAATAATCGGGAGGATTTTAATAACATATTTCTGTTCAACTGATAATATAGAATTTATAATATGGCATTCAGAAAAGAAGAAAAAATCCCTGGTGAATTTTCAAAAATCACCATCAGTCTTGCCTCTCCTGAAATGATCCTGGAACGATCATATGGTGAGGTTACCAAACCTGAAACCATCAATTACCGAACCTATAAACCCGAACGCGACGGATTGTTTTGCGAAAGGATTTTCGGGCCGGTAAAAGACTGGGAATGCCATTGCGGTAAATATAAACGTATCCGCTATAAAGGTATCGTTTGCGACCGCTGTGGTGTTGAGGTAACTGAGAAAAAGGTACGCCGCGAAAGAATGGGACACATCCATCTTGTGGTTCCTGTGGTGCATATCTGGTTCTTCAGGTCATTGCCCAACAAAATTGGTGCGCTGCTGGGATTGCCAACCAAAAAACTTGACTCAATTATTTATTATGAACGTTATGTCGTAATCAATCCTGGAGTGAAAGAAGCTGATGGCATTCAATATCTCGACTTCCTTACAGAAGAAGAGTATTTTGATGTGCTCGACACGCTGCCACCAGACAACCAGTATCTCGACGATAGCGATCCGAATAAATTCATCGCAAAAATGGGCGCTGAAGCTATTCATGATCTGCTTGCCCGTCTTGATCTCGACAAAATTTCATATGAATTAAGACATAAAGCAAATACGGAAACCAGCCAGCAACGAAAACAAGAAGCATTAAAACGCCTCCAGGTTTTTGAAGCCTTCCGTGATGGAATGAACCGCATTGAAAACCGTCCTGAGTGGATGATCGTGAAGGTAGTTCCTGTAATTCCACCTGAATTAAGGCCTTTGGTGCCGCTGGATGGCGGACGTTTTGCGACTTCTGATCTTAACGACCTTTACCGTCGTGTGATCATCCGTAACAACAGGCTTAAGCGTTTGATCGAAATTAAAGCTCCGGATGTGATCATGCGTAACGAAAAACGTATGCTCCAGGAAGCGGTTGACTCATTGTTTGATAACTCCCGGAAATCAAATGCTGTTAAAACCGAATCGAACCGTGCGCTTAAATCACTCAGCGACAGCTTAAAAGGTAAACAAGGCCGATTCCGTCAAAACCTGCTTGGTAAACGTGTTGATTACTCCGGAAGGTCTGTGATCGTGGTGGGTCCCGAACTCAAATTAAATGAGTGCGGATTACCCAAAGAGATGGCTTCTGAGCTTTTCAAACCTTTTATCATTCGTAAGATGCTTGAGAGGGGAATTGTAAAGACGGTTAAATCTGCCAAGAAAATTGTTGATCGCAAAGACCCAGTTGTTTGGGATATCCTTGAAAATATTCTGAAAGGTCACCCGGTATTGTTAAACCGTGCTCCTACCCTTCACCGATTAGGTATTCAGGCTTTCCAGCCGAAACTTATCGAGGGTAAAGCCATTCAGTTACACCCGCTCGTTTGTACTGCATTCAATGCCGACTTCGATGGTGACCAGATGGCCGTTCACGTTCCGCTGGGTAATGCAGCTGTGTTGGAAGCTCAAATGCTGATGCTTGCATCACACAATATTCTTAACCCTGCGAATGGAGCACCAATTACAGTTCCTTCACAGGACATGGTGCTTGGGCTTTATTACATGACCAAAGCCCGTCAGAATACACCTGAAAAAGTGATCAAAGGTGAAGGAATGACCTTCTACGGACCACAGGAAGTTATTATCGCTTACAATGAGAAAAAAGTTGATCTGCACGCCATTATCAACTGTAAATTAAGAGTAAGGGAAAATGACGAGATTGTTGTTAAAACAATTGAAACCACTGTAGGTCGCGTACTTTTTAATGAAGTAGTTCCTGTAGAATTTGGTTATATCAACCAATTGCTTACCAAAAAAGCATTGCGTGAGATCATTGGGGATGTGTTGAAACTAACAGGAACCGCAGCAACTTCCGACTTCCTTGATAATATCAAGAAACTTGGATTTAACATGGCTTACGAGGGTGGATTGTCATTCAACCTTGGTGACGTTGTTATCCCTGAAGTGAAGGAAGAACTTATTTCACAAGCAAACGAAGAAGTTGATGAAGTAATGAATAACTATAACATGGGATTCATTACCAACAACGAACGTTATAACCAGATCATCGACATCTGGACACATACTAACTCAAAACTGACCACTACGTTGATGAAGCAATTGTCAACTGACAAACAAGGCTTCAACGCCATTTACATGATGCTCGACTCTGGTGCGAGGGGCTCCAAAGAGCAGATCCGCCAGCTTTCAGGTATGCGTGGATTGATGGCGAAACCTCAGAAATCAGGTGCCACAGGTGGTGAGATCATTGAAAACCCCATCCTTTCTAACTTTAAAGAAGGGCTATCGGTACTTGAGTACTTCATCTCAACCCACGGTGCTCGTAAAGGTTTGGCCGATACAGCTTTGAAAACTGCTGATGCCGGTTACCTTACCCGTCGTTTGGTTGACGTTGCCCAGGATGTGGTGATCACTGAAAGAGATTGCGGAACACTCCGCGGATTGCGTACAACAGCGCTGAAGAAGAATGAGGAAGTTGTTGAAACATTGTACGATCGTATCCTTGGACGTGTATCACTGCATGATATTTACCATCCTCAAACTGGTGATTTGATCGCTAAAGCAGGCGTTGAGCTAACAGAATCCATCAGTCAGAAGATTGAAGATTCACCCATTGAAGAAGTTGAAATTCGTTCAGTATTAACCTGCGAATCTAAAAAAGGTGTTTGCTCATTTTGTTACGGCAGAAACCTGGCTACAGGCAGGATGGTTCAGAAAGGCGAGGCTGTTGGTGTAGTTGCCGCACAGTCAATCGGTGAGCCTGGTACACAGCTTACACTCCGTACCTTCCACGTGGGTGGTACCGCTTCTAATATTGCGATCATGTCGAAAATAGAAGCAAAATACTCTGGAAGACTCGAAATTGATGAGCTGCGTTTTGTTGAAATTGAAAATGCCGGCGGAAAGCCCTACTTTACTGTAATTGGCCGTTCGGCTGAAATGCGTATCGTGGATAATAAAACTGGTATTGTGCTTATGTCGGGTAACATTCCCTATGGAGCTAAACTTTATTTCCAGGGAGGTGCTGACATCGAAAAAGGTGAATTGATCGCTGAATGGGATCCGTATAATGCGCTGATCGTTTCTGAATTTGGTGGTAAAATCAAATTTGATGATATCGTTGAAAATGACACTTATAAAGTAGAATCGGACGAACAAACCGGCTACCACGAAAAAGTGATCATCGAAGCCAGAAGGAAAACCGCCAACCCGCGGATCATCGTTACCGATAATAAAGGTACCGAACTCAGGGCTTACGATATCCCGGTAGGTGCACACATCATGGTTGAAGAAGGCAAAGCCATTAAAGGTGGTGATACCCTTGTAAAAATTCCACGTGCTATTGGGAAATCCGGTGACATCACCGGTGGTTTGCCACGGGTAACTGAGTTGTTCGAGGCAAGAAATCCGTCGGATCCTGCTAAAGTAGCTGAGATTGATGGTATCGTTTCTTTCGGTAAAAAACTGAAACGTGGTAACCGTGAGGTGATCATCACTTCTAAAACCGGTGAAGAAAAACGCTACCTGATCCCAACTTCGAAACAGATCCTGGCACAGGAAAATGACTATGTTAAAGCCGGAACACCACTGTCAGAAGGGGCAATGACTCCAGCTGATATCCTTGCAATTAAAGGCCCCATGAAAGTTCAGGAATATATCGTGAACGAGATTCAGGAGGTTTACCGTTTGCAGGGTGTGAAAATCAACGATAAGCATTTCGAAGCCATTGTAAGGCAGATGATGCGTAAAGTTGAAGTGGACGATCCGGGTGATACAAAATTCCTCGAAGGCGAATTGGTAAACAAAACCGATTTCCAGGATGAGAATGATGAGATCTTCTCAAAGAAAGTGATCATTGATGCTGGTGATTCGCTTGCCTATCGTGCAGGTATGATCGTGAGCGCAAGGAAACTGCGTGAAGAAAACTCATTGCTGAAGCGGAAAGACAAAAAGCTGATTGATGCACGCGAAGCCAAACCGGCAACAGCCCGACAGGTGCTGCAAGGTATTACAAGGGCTTCATTGCAGACGAACAGCTGGATTTCGGCAGCTTCCTTCCAGGAAACAACCAAAGTACTTACCCAGGCTTCTATCAATGCCAAATCAGATGATCTGGCCGGCTTGAAGGAAAATGTGATCGTTGGTCACCTCATCCCTGCCGGTTCCGGATTGCGTGAATATGAACACCTGATCGTTGGATCTCGTGAAGAGTATGATGCATTGATGGCCAGCAAAGAGGATTAGTAATTCAGAAAAATTGATTTATTATGTCAGATCAAAATCAAAATAAAAAACAACTTAATATTGAATTGAGCCCGGAAATGGCCGAAGGAATTTATTCCAACCTGGCCATTATCACCCACTCACATTCTGAATTTGTTGTTGACTTTATTAAGATCCTGCCCGGTTTGCAAAAAGCAAAAGTAAAATCCAGGATCATCTTAACTCCGCAGCATGCAAAACGCTTATACAAAGCATTGCAGGACAATATCAATAAGTTTGAGAGGCTGCATGGAGAGATAGAAGTTCCGGAGAATGAAGGTTTGCCAATGAATTTTGGCGGACCAACAGCAGAGGCATAAGAAAATTCATACAATAAAAAAAGGCGCATCAATGATGCGCCTTTTTTTATTTAACTGGAATATAAATCTCCGTTCTTAAATCCTCCGGGTTGGTATCATCCGGACTGTTTAAATATATTTCAAAACAATCATCTTCTCTCAGCTCTTCACCGCTTTCAGGCAGCCATACACTGAAAATGTAATTGTATGATTCCTGAAACTTTGTGTAAGCCCCTTCATGCATAAATACTGCATATCGCCCTCCCGAAACTTCTTTTACGCCAACTTCGCCCTCGGGCTTAACATCCCTGTTTACGGTCAAACATGCGTCATACCTCAGCTTATCCGGATCTGTAATATTGGGGTCATCATGGCTGATACCTATAAACTCGGTGTTTTTACCAAACAAACCTTTTTGTCCTGCAAAACCACACACCTTTTTCCAGGCGTCTTCGGTTCCTTTGCCGTCGTATGGGCCAATTGAACTAATATAAATTACTTTCCGGGCTTCGATTGTTTTAATTTCTGACTTTAATGCTTTTGCTGTTTTCATTTTTTTGTCGGTTTTTAAATAATCAATTATTACACTTTGATCAGAATTATTCCTGAATGCTCCCGGTGATATTCCAAATCGCTTCTTAAAGGCCTTATTGAAGGATGATGGCACATCGTAACCGGTTTTGTAAGCAATCTCGCGAATGGACAGCTGTGAATGAACCAGCAGTGTTACTGAGGTTTCCAACCGCACACGGATTATATAACTCATCAGCGATTCATTTAGATAAGCGCGCATGATCCTGTGAAAATGAAAAGGACTGATGGCCGACAGCTCGGCAAGTTTATTTAAATCAAGCTCCTCATCCAGGTGAGTTTGAATGTAATGCAACACAGTGTTGATCCGTTCTCTGTAATGTTTTGCTGTTTCTTCGCGTGGCATAATTATGATTTACCGGCAAAAATAGATTGCCCTAACCGACGTTAATTTTCCAGTCTTGCTAAATTAATTCAAGTGCCCATAAAACTATTGTTTATTTTTGAAAACCTTAAATATCAATACTTGAAGCATAAAATACTCCACATATTATTTTTCTTATTTATTTTGATCATTCCCCTTTTATCCATTGGGCAAAATCCCACCAGGGTAAAGCTAATCAAGGCAAATAAGGCGCGTTATGATGCCTCGCTCGGTAAGGATATTCAGCGATTGATCGGTAATGTAATACTGAAGCACGACAGTACTTACCTCTATTGCGACAGCGCTTACCTGTATGAAGCTACAAATAGTTTTGAAGGTTTTGGAAATGTTCAGATCAAAGCCAGCGATACCCTGAACATATACAGTGATCATCTCGATTACGACGGCAATACAAAAATGGCCGAGTTAAAAAACAATGTGAAACTGATCGACAACAGGGCCACACTTTATACGGATCATCTTTGGTACAACCGAAATACAAAAATCGCCTATTACCTTACCGGTGGTAAAATTGTGGATAGTTCCAATGTGCTCACCAGTCAAAAAGGATATTATTATACCGAATTGAACGAAGCCTATTTCAAGAATAATGTTGAGCTTGAGAATCCGGATTACATCATGCTAACCGACACCATGCTGTACCATACCGAAACGGAAGTTTCTTACTTTTTTGGCCCCACCACCATCACCAGCGATGAAAACCTGATTTATTGCGAAAATGGCTGGTACGACACCCAAAACAACAAATCCCGGTTCAGCCGGAATGCTTACATGATCACCAAAGAGCAAAAGCTCGTTGGGGATAGCTTGTATTACGACCGCGCCCTCAATTTTGGAAAAGCATACAAAAATGTGATGTTGCAGGATACCGTCCAGAATATGGTGGTTTATGGCGAATACGGAGAGTTTGAGCGGGGCGCCGGTCATGCATTCATCACCGATAGTGCGATGGCTGTGCTGGTCGACAAACAGGATTCCCTTTTTCTTCATTCGGATACCTTGTTTATTCATTTTGACCAGGATGATCAGGTGGAATATATGAAGGGCTTTTACAAAACGAAATTTTACAGGCACGACATGCAGGGCAAATGCGATTCGATGATTTACAGCTTTACCGACAGCACCATTTTTCTGTATCATGATCCGGTGATCTGGTCCACCGAAAACCAGCTCACCGCCGATTCAATTCGGATAGCCATGGCTAATAACAGGGTGGATACGCTGGCCCTGCTCGGAAATGCCTTTATCATTTCAATGGACGACACCCTTGCCCGCAATACCTACAACCAGATCAAAGGAAAAGTCATGGTGGGCTATTTCAGGAACAACCAGCTTTCCAAAATTACGGTGAATGGAAATGCCGAAACCGTGTATTACATTCGCGAAGACAATGGGGGTTTATTAGGAATTAATGTTGCATACTCTTCGGATATGAAAATAACCCTCGAAAACAATGAAGTGGTGGGTATTGTTTATATTAAACAGCCCGATGCCAAAACCTATGCTCCCGGAACACTGCCTGAGGAATTGAAAAGGTTAAAAAATTTCAGGTGGCTTGATGCCGACCGGCCAAGAAAAAAAGCGGATATCTTTAAGGAGTGATTTAGCCTTTTGATCCGTCCAAAATAAATTTGTTGTATAAAAACAATAAAACCGCTGTCCCCAATCCAATTCCTGCAAATACCAACCAAATGCCTCCCGGATGGTACGTTTGATAAAGCAATTGAGTTAGCTCTCTGGCCGACATTCCGAGTTTCTCCTGGGCCATCAAAAACAAATCACCATTGTCTTCTATTGCGTCCAGGGCAGGCCTTGTGGAGATCCTATTTTCCACCAGGTAATCCTTCAGAAAATTAAATTTGTCGGACATGGAGCCATAGAGCGAACCGGATAAAAATCCGCCAAACAGGTTGCCAAATGCTACGGGCAGAAAACTATAACCCATATAAACTCCGACTTTTTCTTTGGGTGCAATGCTGCTAATGTATTCCTGAATGCGGGGTGAGCTCGCCATTTCACCAAAGGCAAATATTACCAGGCTAATGGCAAAATAAATTCCATTCACATGAAAATAAAATTGCCCCATTCCGATTATCAAAACAATAGTTCCTCCCACCATCGATTTCACCGGTTTCACGTTTTTCAGGGCATTCGACATAAGCACCTGGAAAAGAATTATGGAAAAGGCTGGAATATTAATGATCATCTCGGGGTGTACAATACCAACTCCTTCGTCAACTGCACCAAACACTGGCTTCAAAAATCCGAGGTGATTGTAAATTACAGTGGTATCAATCCATTGGGTTATATAAACCGGGACTGTAAAAAACAATTGCATATAGGTAATCCAAAAGCCAACCATGATCACCAGAAAAAGATCGAACCGCCAGTTTGACAATACAGTTATGGAGTTTGAAAAAATGTTTGCAATGGTCTCAACGAATGTCTCCTTCTCTTTCTCTTTGCGACCCGGCTCGCGATAAAACATCAATAAAACGAGGTTGATCAATATCACAACCGAACACATGATAAACACGTATTGCCAGCTGATATCACGCATTTTGGAAGCTGCCCATGGCCCCAAAAATCCTCCAATATTGACAATCATGTAAAATATCCCGAAGCCAAGGGTTTCTGTTCCTTTTGCCGCAGTTTTGGATACCGTTCCCACAATGATCGGCTTAAACAAGGCACCGCCAACAGCCACCACTAAAAAGGCGATAAAAACCGGTGCATAAGCATGAAACTGTCCCATGGCGAAATATCCGGAAGCAAGGGTAACGAAAGCAGCCAGCAAAACCTTTCTGAATCCAAACCGATCAGCTAAAGCGCCACCCAAAATGGGTAAAAAATACAAAATAGCAGTAACAATGCCCTGCATGGCTCCGCGTTGCTGTTGAGTAAATCCCAATCCTCCTTCCGAAACCGGATCGGTGAGGTAAACCGATAAAACCGTAAACATGCCATAATAGGCCCAACGCTCGAATAATTCCATGGTATTGGCAACCCAGAATGTGCGCGGAAACGACCGGAAATCATTGTAAAGTGCCATAGTAACGCATTAGTCAGGTGCTAATGTAGTAATTTTGAGTATATTTGTTTTGCTAACTAAAAACGTATCAATCATGAGAAACCTGCTTTTCATCTTTCTGGCATTAGCCATAGTTTCCTGTGCCCCGCAATCCGGGCAGGAAAAACAGCAAACCGTTCAAAAATATTCCATTGAACAGTTTTACAAAAACAAGTCGGTTTATGGCGGAAGCTTTAATCACGACGAAAGCAAATTGCTTTTCACCAGTAACGAAACCGGTATTTATAACCTCTATTCGATTTCGGTGGATGGCACCGAAACAACCCAGATCACGAATTCTACCGAAGAATCATATTTTGCCATTTCCTGGTTTCCGGAAGATGACAGAATTCTATACTCCGCTGATCAGGGAGGCAATGAAATCGACCATATTTATATGATCGACCTGGAAGGAAATACCACCGACCTTACCCCCTGGGATGAAGCCAAATCCGATTTTTTCGTTTGGGCACGTGACGAAAAAAGTTTCTTTTTTAGCTCTAATAAACGTGATCCGAAGTTTTTCGATTTGTATGAAATGGACATCACAACCTTTGAACCTGTTTTGGTTTACGAAAATGAAGAAGGCTATAATGTAAGCGCCATTTCAAAGGATAAAAGGTGGTTTTCACTTACCAAAACCATCACCACTGCAAACAATGAAATGTATCTGTATGATCGCGAAACCGGGGAGTTAAAACATATTTCAGAACACGAAGGAGATGCCTCTTACAGCCCGCAGTTTTTCGATATTCAGAATAAAAACCTTTACTATACCACCAACCACAACAGCGAATTTGATTATGTGGAGACCTATAACCTGGAGAATGGAATGACTTCAAAAGTTTGGGGAACCAATTGGGATGTTTGGTATATTTATCATTCTTATAATGCGAAATACCGGGTGATCGGTGTGAATGAAGATGCTAAAACTGTGGTGTATGTTTTTGATCTGAAATCGGGCGACAAAGTTGATTTACCCTCCTTTGACGATGGCAGCATCTCCAGCGTAAACATTTCAAAAAGTGAAAAACTACTGTTGCTAACTGTTGCCAAATCAACTTCGCCCAGCAACAAATACATTTATAATTTCGATACCAAAGAATTAACCCAACTCACCAACACCTTAAATCCGGAGATCAATCCCGACGACCTTGTTGCCGGTCAGGTAGTGCGTTACAAATCATTCGACGGGCTGGAGATCCCGGCAATTTATTATCAGCCCAAAACAGCAAGCAAAGACGATAAGGTTCCGGCATTGGTATGGGTACATGGCGGTCCGGGCGGGCAATCGCGGGTGAGTTACTTCGCATTGATCCAATACCTGGTGAACCACGGTTATGCCATACTTGCCGTGAACAACCGGGGCAGCAGTGGATATGGAAAAACCTTTTACAAAATGGACGATAAAAAGCACGGAGATGTTGATCTGCAGGATTGCATTTACGGTAAAAATTTCCTGAAATCAACCGGTGTGGTGGATGCTGATAAAATTGGAATCATTGGCGGCTCTTATGGCGGTTACATGACCATGGCAGCCCTCACTTTTGCTCCCGATGAGTTTGCCTGCGGTGTAAATTTATTTGGCGTAACCAACTGGATCCGAACCACCCGCTCCATCCCACCCTACTGGGAATCATTCAAAAAAGCGCTTTACGACGAAATGGGCGACCCCTATACCGAGGACTCCATCGCGCTGTATAAAAAATCACCCTTATTCCATGCCAGCAATGTTACCAAGCCTTTGATGGTATTGCAGGGAGCCAATGATCCGCGCGTGTTGCAGGTTGAATCGGACGAGATCGTTGAAGCCGTGAGAAGCAATGGTGTTCCGGTTGAATATGTTTTGTTCGACGATGAAGGCCATGGTTTTGTAAAAAAAGAGAATGAAATTGATGGTTATGGAAAGATCCTGCAATTTCTGAATAAATATTTGAAGGGCGAAAGTGCTCCACCAGAATCGTAAAATAAAACTTTAAGATATGACCGGTACCGATATTCGATACCGGTTTTTTTAAAAATCTGTGACAGACAAGTGCTAAATAGATGCTACTTGCTAAAATACATTTCAACTCCAATCAGCATCCATTTAATTATTAAAAGATACAAAACCGCTTCAAACGGTCCTGCTCCAAGCGTCCCGCTTGAAGCAACACTTGCTTAATCCATAATTTTCACCCGAATTCACTAATTTTATCGAACGAAAAAAATTCAAATGAAAAATTACCTCCTTCTCCTGATTGTCTCACTGTTATTAACCTCTTGCCAAGATCAGATCACACTGGTAAACAACAGCCAATCAACGTATGTCATAATTATCCCAGAAGCAGCTACAAAAAATGATTCTACGGCGGCTAAATACCTACAGTATGGGATTGCAAAAATGACGGGCGTTACCCTGCCCATCCACAGTGATGCAAGCGAACCTTCTTCTTCCGAAATTTGCATCGGGCTAACCAATCGCAATAATGAAATTCAAATTCCCGTGCATCCCGATGCTTATCACATTCAAGCTGAAAAAGATAAACTGTTTATTACTTCCGGGGTAGGGAAAGGCTCAATTTATGGCATCATTGATCTGCTGGAAAGTTGGGGTTGCAGGGTTTTCAGTCCAACTGAAAGTTATTTCCCGCAAGTATATAAACTTCAGTTAAGTGAGCTTGATTATTTTGATTACCCGGCCAACACCCTGCGTATCATCAACGGAAAAATGACTCAGGATGCCGTTTACGCGGATTGGTTGCGCATCAGTACCATCGCCGAATTGAGCCCTCCGGGATATTTTGTGCACACTTTCGAAAGACTGGTTCCGAGGGCGAAATATTTAAAAGAACATCCTGAATATTATGCCTGGCTGGGTAATAAATACAGCTTTGACCAGCTTTGTCCTTCCAATCCGGATGTTAAAAAGCTCATTAGCCGGAAGCTTAAGGCTGAAATGCTGAAATACCCGGAGTTTGATGTTTGGTCGGTTTCACAAAACGACAATTTCACCTATTGCCATTGCGATGTTTGTTCAAAAATTATCGAAGAGGAAGGCAGTCCTGCCGGGCCCCTGATCCGTTTGGTAAACGACATTGCCGCTGCTTTCCCCGATAAATCCATTTCTACACTTGCCTACCAGTTTTCCCGTCCGGCACCAAAAATTACAAAGCCTGCCCATAATGTGATGATCATGCTTTGCACCATTGAGCTAAACCGCAGCCGCCCCATCGAAACCGACAGTTTGAGTCAGGACTTTGTGAAGGATATTGAGGATTGGGGAAAGATCTGCAAAAACATTTATCTCTGGGATTACACCATCAATTTTAATCATTCCATTTCGCCTTTTCCCAATTTGCATGTGTTACAGCCCAATCTGCAATTTTTTCATAAGAATAATGTAAGAAAACAGTTCCCTCAGTCCAACCTGCTCCAAGGACTTGAATTTGTTGAATACCGCGCCAAAATGCTTTCCGCTTTGCTTTGGGATCCCGATGTAAACCTCGATTCGGTTAAAACCGATTTCCTGCAGCATTACTACCGCGAAGCCGCCCCAATGATCCGTAAATACAGCGAAAGAATGGAAAAAGAACTGATCGGGTCCGGGAAGATACTTTACATTTATGAACCACCCAATAACCATGCAGATGGATATCTTTCGGCGGAAAATGTGGCACAATATAATCAATGGTTTGATGAAGCTGAGGTTGCCGTGGCTGATGATAGCATAATGCTCAACCGTGTAAAGCTGGCGCGTTTGCCCTTGCAATATGCCATGATGGAGATTGGCAAAAATGATATGTTTGGTCCGCGGGGCTGGTATTTGGAAAAGGATGGAAAATTCGTTTTAAACCAAAACATGGCGCAAACCCTGGAAGATTTTTATTCCGTTTGCAAGGCCAATGAGCTGGTAACTTTGAATGAGCGAAGCCTTTATCCTGAAATTTATTATAAAAGCACCAAACGATTCATTGATATGAAAGTAGAGGGTAATCTCGCTTTTCGCAAACCGGTGACTTGTGATCCCATGCCAGCCGAAAAATATAGTAAAGGGGACCCGATGGTGCTGACCAACGGCGTTCAGGGAGCTTTTGATTATGCCGTTCACTGGCTGGGCTGGTGGGGCAAAGATGCCAGCATTACTGTTGATCTTGAAGGTCTGGCAACACCTCATACTATATCCATCGGAACATTGTGGGACGCGAAAAGCTGGATACTGCATCCGACCCGGATCGAATGTTTGGTTTCTGCTGATGGTAAAAACTACCAGCAGATCGGACAGCAAACAATAACTGAAGATCAGCAAAACGAACCCCGCACACGAAAATTCGAATTTGATTATTCAGGTAAACCCATTCAATTTATCCGATTTGAAATTCGGGGAGCCGGCCCCCTTCCCCACTGGCATGCCAGCGAAGGCGAACCCTCCTGGTTTTTTGTGGATGAGATAGTGGTGTTTTGAGAAAATAGTATTCAATAAAATATTGATTTGAATTATTCAAGTTTTAAATATCATGATAAATGCTATTTTTGATTGATTTTTAAGATTCTTAGAAAAGATTTAAGTCAAAATAGTATGAGATCAATTTTTGTTGGGATTTTTATATTGAATTTTACTTTATCATCTTTTGCACAATGGGCCCTTCAAAGCCCATTACCTACAAGAGAAAAACTTAGATCACTAAATTTCATAAATGATACTACAGGATTTACAGTAGGAGATAATGGTTTAATATTAAGATGTTTGGATGGAGGTAATTTCTGGAAACAATCGATAAGCAACACAAATTTAAACCTTTATGCTGTACAATTCATAAACACAGAAATTGGGTATGTGTCTGGTGAAAATGGATTAATTTTAAAAAGTATTGATGGAGGATCAAGCTGGGAGCAACAAATAAGTGGCGTTACAAATAATTTGAGTGCCCTTTATGCTTTAAACACTTCAACGGTATACGCCACTGGTGAGAATGGAATTATTATAAAAACAACTGATGGAGGTGACACATGGATAGAAATTTATTCCATGGCCGGAAATTGGTTTTATGCTGTTCATTTCCAGAACGACAGTACAGGATTTGTGGTTGGCAGTGGTGGTATGATTCTTAAAACAAATGATTCAGGCTTGACCTGGACACAACTATCTACAGGAACTTCTAATCTATTACTATCAATTTGTTTTATTGATGAGCAGAAAGGCTTTGTAACTGGTGCGAATGGATTAATATTAAAAACTTTAAATGGCGGTGAATCATGGTCAGAAATTGAAAGTGGATCCTCTACCTACCTCAACTCAATACATTTTACAGATGAAAATAGCGGGAGTATTGTCGGCTATTTCGGAACCACCATCAAATCTTCCGATGGTGGTGAATCATGGACATTATTACCCGATGTTACTAATAATGCGTTGATGTCATCATATTTTACTGGAAATAATATTGGATATGCTTGTGGATTTAACGGTATCATTTTAAAAACTATTGATAATGGTGCTAATTGGTCTGTAATTTCCAGTGGAACAACGGAAACTTTACGATCTATTTTTTTTATTGATGAGTATAATGGTTATGCTGCTGGACAGGATTTCAAACCACTAAAAACCACAAATGGTGGCGATAAATGGGAGCTATTCAGTGGAGGTATGGCAGTTTCTCAAACATCAATTTTTTTTACAAGTAACTTGATAGGATATTTCTCAACGGGTGGAGGTGATATTTATAAAACTGTTGATGGTGGATTAAGCTGGTTCCCATTACAAAGCGGAACTACCGAAAAACTAACCGCTATATATTTTATTAATTCAAATGAAGGTTATGTTGTCGGTCAGAATGGAGTCATTTTAAAAACTTCAGATGCAGGAGTTACATGGACACAACTCAATTCCGGAACCTCAAATTATTTAAATTCGGTCTTTTTTACTACCGAAAATACAGGTTTCATTGCAGGTCAGGATGGTTTAATTTTAAAAACCCAGGATGCAGGAGTTTCATGGCAGATATTAATTAGTGGAACTGTAGTTTGGCTCGAATCAATTTTTTTCACTGATGAGAATATAGGATATGCAGCAGGTGAATATGGCATTTTAATTAAAACCATTGATGGTGGATTCAACTGGGAATTCCAGTCAAGTGGCACTTCCGAAAGGATCACATCAATTTTTTTCCCTGATGAAAACATTGGCTATTGCGCTGGATATAGTTATCTTGAGGGTTTTGTATTGAAAACAAATAATGGAGGTAATACCTGGTCAATAATAAAAACGATTCCTGATCATTGGTTGTATTCGGTCTTTTTCACTGACGAGTCTACTGGATATGTTGCTGGTGGTCACGGAGTAATTCTTAAAACAACAAATGGAGGGCTAACTTTTACTCAAAGCTATAATTCTGATGAAAATGTTGTTGATATATTTCCAAATCCAACTTCGGGAAACATAACAATCAAACACCACGATCAGCAAAATAAAAATCAAATAGTTTTTTTGTACAATTCAAATGGACAAAAAATTAGAGAATTTAATGGCCAAAGACTCAATTCCATTCAATTTGATATAAGTGATTTTAATGCAGGAATCTATTTCATCAAAATCCAAACATCAAATAATACAATAATCCGAAAAGTATTAAAACTTTAGTTAATTATATATTTACCTACCAGCAATAAGCGCGAAGGCGAACCCTCCTGGTTTTTTGTGGATGAGGTAACAGCATTCTAATTATTTTCATTATCAATTTTCAATTCAACTCACAACTCGTAGCATGCAACCCGCAACACTCTGAACTCCGAACTCAGAACTCAGAACACTAAACTCTGAACTCAGAACACTAAACTCTGAACTCAGAACTCAGAACCCAGAACTAACCAACTTTCCCTACCTTTGCAAATTCATCTCTAAAACTAACTTTGGTTAATGAAATTCTCCGAATTCAACATACGCCCCGAAATACTGGAGGCCATCGGCTGGATGGGCTTCGAAGAGGCCACCCCAATTCAAACCCAGGCCATCCCTCAGATCATGCAAAACCGTGATCTGATCGCTTGCGCGCAAACCGGGACCGGCAAAACTGCCGCCTTTGTTCTTCCCATCCTCAATAAACTGGCAGGATTCGATTTTAAAGGTGTGAAAGCGCTCATTATCGTCCCAACGCGGGAGCTGGCTATTCAATTGGATCAGCAGATTCAGGGACTGGCTTATTTTGTACCCATCACCTCCAAAGCCGTTTATGGTGGTGGCGACGGCTCCGACTGGGATGCCGAACGCAAAGCCCTCACCAGCGATACCGGCATCATCGTAGCCACACCTGGCAAAATGATCGCCCACCTCAACATGGGTTATGTAAACCTCGACTCGGTGGAGCATCTCATCCTCGACGAGGCCGATAAAATGCTCGACATGGGTTTTATGCCCGACATCGAAAAGATCGTTAAAACCCTTCCGGTGAAAAGGCAAACCCTCATGTTCAGCGCAACCATGCCCCCCAAGATCCGCAGCCTGGCCAAAAACATCCTCATCGATCCTTTCGAGATCAACATCGCCATGTCGAAACCTGCCGAAGGCGTTTTGCAGGCGGCTTATCTTACTTACGACATCCAGAAAACGCCGCTTATCAACAGCCTCATCGCCAATAAACCCGATTATAACAGCATCCTCGTTTTCACCTCCACCAAAAGCAAGGTGAACGAGATTGTGAAAATGATGCGGGGCAAAGGCTACCCGGTGGAGGGCATCTCCTCCGACCTCGACCAGCGCGAACGCAACGAGGTGCTCAGTCGCTTTAAGGCTAAAAAAACACGGGTGCTGGTAGCCACCGACGTGCTCAGTCGCGGCATCGACATCAAAGATATCAACCTCGTGATCAATTACGACGTACCTGGCGATGCCGAAGATTATGTGCACCGTGTTGGTCGTACCGCCAGGGCCAACACCACCGGAATAGCACTCACACTCGTCAACGAAAAGGACATGGCCCGTTTTAAACGGATTGAGGAACTCATCGAAATGGAGATCCACAAACTGAAGGTGCCAACAGAGTTGGGAGCCGGCCCCGAATGGAATGTGCGGGCGCATCATCACCACGGTAAAAAACCGTTTCACCACAAAAAGAAAAGGCCCGGAAGCCATGGACACCGCAGAAACAGATAAGCTGCTCGAAAATATCAAGGATTACGAACTCAGCTTTGCCGCCACCCGCAGCGGTGGCCCCGGCGGCCAGCATGCCAACAAGGTGAGCACCAAAGTGGAAGTACGCTTTCATATCTTACAATCCTCATTCCTCACCGACGAGCAAAAACAATTGTTAGTAACGAAACTAGCCTCCAAACTCACCAACGAAAGCGAACTGATAGTTACTTCCCAGGACAGCCGCTCCCAATCCGACAACAAAGAAAAAGCCACCGAAAAACTCCTCGCCATCATCCAAAAAGCCCTCACACCACCTAAAAAACGCAAACCCACCAAACCCTCTCCTGCCGCCAAGGCCAAACGACTGGAAAACAAACGAAAACAGGCGGAGAAGAAGGAGAACAGAAAAGGCCCCGAAATCTAATAACTTGTTAAAGAGTTGTTAAAACCATAAAATGTCACGGTTTATTGCTACAGGTTTTTTTATACTTGCAAACGATTATTACCAATGATCATTTCTAACATTTCAGTTTGTAATGGACTAGTATTAAGAAGAATAATTTTCTTTTAAATCGCTAATTGAAAGCTATTAATACCTTTAATTCTACATTCACGGAATACAATAATTTAATATTATGAAAATTCAAATTGCTATCCTTTTTACTAGTTTATTTGTTCTCCTTTGCACCTTTATATATTCTCAGGATATCTCACTGAAAGAACCAACAGATCGTAAATTTCTTATTCCGGATAAAATAACTATCGTATCCATACATTCTGCTGAAGAGGCATCTAAATTATTAAAAACTACTCTGGATCTTCTAATAGATGGAGAAAACGTAAAGCATACAAAATATAAAATTTCCGAAACAGAAATTCAATGGAAATTAGGGATACCTGCAAAGAATAAATTTACTGTTGATAATAAAAAATACAAGTTCACAATGGTGAAAACAATCAAAAATATTTTAAATTAAATATTTATTCGAACAAACCGATGCAACCATACTACGATCCCGAATTACACAACCCGTTTTTAATCATGCCTTCAAATGGATACCACATGACTAATCATGACACTTGCGAGAATATATTCCGCTATAAACAAATCAAAATCAGGTAGAACTGTGGTGGATAAAGTGGAAATAATAACCATAAGGGTGGGCGTTAGCAGGTAGTTGGGCAACATTTGGATACGAGAATGAGAATTTCAATTGAAAAGTTAAATAAAACATAAACGAATAATACGATAGCTATAACTGAAAAACACTAAATCCATGAAAACAAAATCTATTTTATTAATTTGGCTTATTCTCACTGTCAGTCAAGGTATTACAGCACAAACGATAGCTGACCAAACTGGTCTTGATTCTATTGGTCATAGTGAATTCAAAAAAATTCTAAACCTACAGTTTTCAAAAATTATCACGGGAAATTCGTTTCAATCTATTGGTAATTTTGCTGCAATTTCTACTACAGATGAATCCTTAAAGTTGGGAGGTAGTATTTTAAGAAAAAATGGTAGTATACTAACAATTGAAGCATCTGGTGGTGCTACGGAGGGCGTGTCAGGTTTCCTGACAGACGGTGAATTAAACAAGAATGTAGCTGGTAAAATAACTTATCATTTATTAATTAATCCTTTTTCAAATAATTCAATAAAACGTAATTCATTTGAGAGGGATAAAATTAGAAATGAATTAATTAAGATAGAAAATGAATACAAGAAGGACTCCTTGGATATAATATTCAGAAAAGATTCTTTAGATGTAATATATGCCTTAGAGAAGAACTTAAATAAGAAAAAACAATTGGACACTTCAATAAAAAAGGATTCAGTTAAATATATTAACGAAAAAGACGTTAATAAAAAGGGGGAAATCAAACTTAAGCTTGATAGCCTAAATTATGCAAGAGCGATTAATAAATTTGAGATAGAAAAACTCAATAAAAAATTAGATAAAATAAATGTTGAAGGATATTTTGAGGAGGAAGAAGAAAAACTTTTACAAAAGAAGGAAAAAGATATTGAGGCCAACCGTAAGAAAATTTATAGCCAATCAATTTCAGGTATAAATATCTACTGGTTATCATTTGGTGGGGGCGTGAAAAATAATGAGTTTAAATATTTTAACAAGGATGTAGATTTTGAGAATCAAATTAAAAAAGATAGTTACACGACTTTAAAATTGAGTGCATCTATATCTCATTACAAATGGACTAATTATAAAAAATCTGATATATATTGGTCTTTGGGATTGAATTATGCATTAGGTGATAATTTAAATTCATTAACAAGTGTTACTGTAAAAGATTTCGAAACAATTTCAGAAGAACCAAGTAGAGAATCTTTTACTACACAAAATGTTTTTACAGGAGATTACAAAGAAGATATTAGCCAGCTACTTTTATATTTTGATTATTATAGATATTACGGAAATAAAGAAAGAAGTTATTTTGCTCTTCATATTAATCCTAAAATATTATTTCAAGAAGAATCCAAACCTGTATCATCACTACTATTTGGAATACTCGTTCCTTTCAAAAAAGTGAAAGACCAAAGTTCAATTGTTAATATCGAAGTTTTTTATAAACTCAATGATATTTTCAATAATTTGGAAAGTGAAAAAAGCCTTTTAAATAGGAATACAATTGGATTACTTGCTTCTTTTCCTATTAACTTTAATGAACCTAAAAAATAATCATTATGACTTATTATCAAGCAGTTTGCTCTATTCATAATTTTGAAAGCAGTTTGTATAAGAGAAGAATAGATGCAGTTAGAAGCGCTAAAAATCATCGAAATAGAGTTCCAGGACCACATTCGATAGAAATATTGGAAGTATGGATTGACAACCTCAATGTTAAATCAAGAGAGGTCGTTAAATATACAGGAGAAAAAGAATAAAGTTGCACAACATTTTGTATAAGTAATGGCAGGCAAAGTGCTAAATATCAAGGTTGTTAACCCGCTCAAACTGCGTAGCAGTTTGACAGGAAAGTGCTACGCAATCTGCCATTACTCATTCAATTTACCGTTGCCAGTAATTAAAGAGAATAAGAATAACCAATAAAAACAAACGAAATGAACAAACTAATTTTTCCGTTACTATTACTTTTTGTAACCTACGGATGTACAACAGTCAGACTGTCCCAAAAACCTTCTCCTGGGATTGATTCTAAAGTTCCTAATACAAAAGAATCAGTGGTATATATTCCATTTACCCTTGACCTTAAATCAATTGAAAAAAAAGTAGATGATGCTGTACCAAAAGGAAGAATTTATAGAGATAAAGAAGGGTGTGAGCGAGATGAGTATGAGGTTGAGGTTTTTCGTGATAATCCTATGAAGATAAGTACGTCAAATGGCAAGTTAATCTTTGAGACAAAACTAAAAGTCAAAGCGGATGTATCAAGGTGTGATGGCGCTTGGCAAAATGATTGGCTGTGTAGCTGTTGCTGTCATGGAGTAAGAACTGATGGTCATGCCAATTCTGACGTTGCATTAAAAATTGAAGTTGATTTAAAGGTAAATGAAAATTACGCAATAGCTGCCAACACTAAAGTAGACGGTGAAATAATTGCAGGGAAGAATATAGAAATTTGGGTGCTTGGATTTAAGGTTAGTATTCCGATAGAAGATCTTACTGGGCCAATCAGAAATCAACTAAAACCAGTTAAAAAGGAATTGGATAAAGAAATCACTAAACAACTTAATGATATTAAACTCAAAGAAGAGTTAAGCAAAGTATGGCACGATAGCCATAAAATTATACCCGTTGAAGGATTTTATCTACATGTCAGACCAAAGAATGTTTATTTTCAAAACATACAGTCAGAAGGCAATAAGATAATGTTAGCAGCCGGAGTAGGGGTTGAACTTAATCTAAGTTCAGAGCAAAGAGAAATTGAAGAGAAACCTTTACCAAAATTAACACTCTCTCAAAAGACAGGTGGCTTTTTCTTTCTCAACCTTCCAACTGACGCCAGTTTCGATGTGATTTCTAAAAAACTTAAGGAAGAATACGGTGGTAAAAAGTTCGTGCATGGTAAAAACTGGGTAAAAATAAAAAACATTGATCTATATGGTGTATCAATTAACGAGAATGCAAATGGTCTTTTAATTGATTTTGAAATAAAAGGAAAAATAAGCTTATTTAAAAGAGTGGCAGGTCATATATACTTCACAGCTAAACCTGCTATAGATACAGAAAAGGAAGTAGCATATTTAGATGACTTCAAAATGAATTCAAACACATCTTCTGAAATCATAAATAAAGAAGTTGAATTTTTAATAAATAAGTTTTATTATGACGATATTTCAAATGCTTCAGTTTATTCATATTCTTCTGATGTTGAAGAGTTAGAAATGTTGATAAAGGAAGAATTAAAAAGTATTTCAATTGAAAATTACAATCTTACATTATCATTAGATAGGGTTAAAGTAAATGGAATATATATTACTCAGGATGTTTTGGGAATCGACTCTGAATTAAATGGATCAATCGAAACAGTAAAAATTGAATAATAAATTACTGGCAAACAAAAGCTAGAGTTATGCGGGGGTTATTGATATATTGAGAGCAAATGAATTTTATAAACATGTCGGTAAGCTGAAAGTGAAGTGCATTTTAATCCCGCACTACGCATAGCCACGCCGTTAGCTGTAACTAGATAATTCTATAAACATTAAATATATGATCAACATGAACGTAAACATTGAAGGAAAAGACTTGGAATTAAACGAAACCAGCGATTTTTTGTTTGGTTATGATTTTACTCCTGTAATAACGGGAAATACTTATGCAGATAAAAATATAACTTATGAGTTTAAAAGGTGGACCCGCAAAGACAAATGTGATACTGAATTCAACATTTGCAAAATAGAAGGGAAATATTTACGCGGTTTTTTGCAAACAAACACTAAGTGCGATGGTCTTAAAGTATTCCTAATGGAAAGGGAGCCACCTTACACAGCACAGCCTACTTGTGACTAGGGAGTGAAAACTTACCTGTATTTCTACTGCCTTTGTAATAATAATAGTTCAAGGGTAAAATTTTAAACAAAAAAATATCATGGAATTAAAAAACATTTTCAAAGTTAACAAAGAAGAGTTTACTCAATTGGAAGAAGTATATTTTAAAAAAGAAGATCATTTTCTAGCAATACCATGGGCTGTGATAGGAATTGAAATGGGAAAAGGAGCTCTTGCTTACTTAGGTGGAAAAATTTTCCAATCCATTTTTTTTCCCGACAGTGGGCAAAATGTAAAAATTGATTTTTCAGAATTAATTACAGAATTAGTTCAAAAATTTGAAAAACTGTTAAAAGAATACATGAACACCAACGAGTTAAGAAAACTAAATGCTGAATTAGAATCAATTCAACAGAATATGATTCATTATATGAATAACCAAAATCAAGAAGATAGACTAACAGACTCTACTAATCGAATTACAAATATTGCTGCACAATTAAAAAGTCTAAATAAATTAGGTTTTCAATCCTACTCAATTGCTATTAATATGCAAATTTTAATTATTCAAGAACGTATTAAAAAGTACGGAGAAGTCGAAAAACCAAATTTAAAGGAAGTTATTATAAGGGCTACTGAACATATTGAAGATGTGCGAGACCAATTTTTCAAATGGTATCACTCAAGATATACTAATCCTCGAAGAGTAGGTTCTCCAAAAAATGGGATATATAAATATAATTTTGATGGAAGAGAAATATCGTTCACTGTTCCACAACTCAAACAATGGTTTATTAATAGGGGAACTCCATTAAGAGACGGAATAACTAATTATGATGGTCCTTTTAGTTTATGCTATGGAGCAATTAAAAGAGACGGTTGGAACCTATTAGCCCAGGATGAAATAAATCCTGTATACAAAGATTTGAAAAAAATATGGAGAGATATAAGAAGAAAAATCAGGTAATAAAAACAGCTAACATAGAACTGAGCTAAAAACCAAATAAAATCGGTAAAATTTTTCTTTTTCAAAACCACTCCAACTGACGAGTGTTCCAGCAAGGCTCAGAGCGTAAGCATCACTCGTGCCCCTAACCTCCAACCAGCGCAAGTGTTAACCTCAGCCCTAAGCCAGGCACACTTGTGCCTACTCAAAATACCAAACAGCTTCATTTTCCCTTCGCACCCCAGCCGTTCCGGATTTGCAATCCGGAACTAACTCATCAGGGATTTGCAATCCCCAACAGGCACGAGTTTACCAGCAAATCCCAGCGCACAAACCTCACTCGTCCCCCTAACATTGTCACAAATCCCAGCATCACAAGATCCCCATCATCCCTTTTTCCCCTATCTTTACACCCAAATTAAATCCAACATAATCAGCTAAGCCCTTGCAAAAAAAACTACCATACCTCATCATCGGCCTGCTGGCCATGTTGCTTCGGTTTTATTTAAACTTCCATACCCAATTGGTTCCCGGCCTCAACGGCGGTTATTACCTCGTGCAGGTGCGGTCGCTTTTAAACAATGGCGCGCTGGCCTTTCCCGACATGCCCCTGCTCTTTTATTTACAAGGCCTTTTAGTAAAGATCATTGCCTGGTTAATGCCGGCGCTGCAATCGGATCAAATCATCATCTTCGTGGCCAAGTTCACCGACAGCATCGGCCTGCCCCTTATGCTGATCCCCATCTATTTGATCATCCGCGATTTCCTCAAAGACAAACTATCGCGTACCTACGAACTCACCATGATCGGCTTTTTGGTACTGTCCGGTTCGCCCTTAATGCTCACCTCCGATCTCCAGAAGAACGCCCTCGCCATGCCCATCATGCTGTTCTTTATCTATTATTTCCTGCTATTCCTGCGTAACAAAAACAAAAAGCAGCTCTTGCTTACCATACTTTTCCTAGTGCTCACCGGCATCACCCACTTCGGCGTATTCAGCGTCAGTTTCGGCTTTTTTATCCTTGGGCTCATCATTTTCTATCACAAAAAGGCATTACTTCCCGTCATCATCACCGGGGTGCTGGGTGTGGCGCTCGTGGCCCTGTTCGATATCAGCCGCGCCGAACGCCTGCTGGTTTTCTGGTGGAACGACAAAGACTTCCGGATCAGCACCCGGCTGCTTATGGACCCCATCGCGGTTGTCAATTATCTGCTGTCACTGCTTATTTTGGGTCTTTCCCTATTCACCCTCCGGCCCCGGATGAAAGAAATGGATAGCTTCACTAAAAAAACCATCGTTCTCCTGCTCGCACTTTTACTCATGATGTTGTATCCCTTCCTCCGCTTTGAGTTTTGGCGCCGCCTCGGCATGATGCAATTCGTGCCACAGGTTTTACTGCTACTGTTTTTATTCCCCAGCCTTTCGGGCAAGCTGCGTATTACCCTCACATCCATAGCCGTCATGCTCATTTCGGGGTCACTGTTCATGCATGTAACAAGGCCCAAACCGCCAGGTATCATTGATGCCGCCTGGGCCGATCTCAAAAAGATCGAAACTGTGATTGAAAAAGATAAAAACATGATCATCGTTACGCGTCATGGCCTCGACTGGTGGGTAGCCTGGACACTCGAAACCAGGATCGCCGTTGCTTATCACAATGTTTTGGATTCGGAGTTCAGAAGTATTTATGATCCCGTTTATATCATCAAACAGAAAAAAGGACGCAACCGCGACTATCCCGGCAAAACAAGCCCTTTCACCGAACCACCCATTCCTCCCGGCAGCCGCTTGGTTTATTCCTCCGATTATTTTGAGCTGTACCAACTAAGCAATTAATTGCTGATATTTGCCATTCAAATTGCATTTAACAACATGAAATACCCGGTTTATATTTCCCTTTTCCTCTTGTTGGCGGCAGCCTGCTCCCAACCGGCAACTTATGATATTATCATTAAAAACGGCACCGTGATCGACGGCAGTGGCTACGAGGGTTTCCAGGCCGATATCGGAATCCATTCAGACACCATTGCTTTTATAGGCGACCTTTCGGGTGAAACGGCTGATGAAATCATTGATGCTTCCGGGTTAGTGGTAGCTCCGGGCTTCATCAATATGCTGAGCCAGGCCCACGAGAGTCTCATGATGGATCCCCTTGCGCAGAGCGACATCCGGCAGGGCGTTACGCTGGAAGTGCTGGGCGAAGGCTGGTCAATGGGCCCCTGGAACGATGGCATTAAAAAAGGCGAGCGGGCTTATCAAAAGGATTTTAAATACAAAATTGACTGGACCACCCTTGGTGAATATATGCAGTATATGGAGGACAAAGGGATTTCAGTGAATATTGCCTCCTTTGTGGGCGCAGCCACGCTCCGTGTTCATGAATTGGGAAGAGAAACAAGGGCTCCCAACCCCGATGAGCTTAAACGCATGCAGGACCTCGCCCGCACCGCCATGGAAGAAGGTGCCGTTGGGGTGAGTTCAGCGCTCATTTACACACCAGGATTATATGCCCAAACCGATGAACTGATCGCATTGAGCAAAGCCGTTGCCGAATATGATGGCTTGTACATCACCCACCTTCGCAGCGAGGGCGACAATATTTTAAAATCGGTGGACGAATTCCTTGAGATATGCAACACGGCCGGCATCGACGGCCAAATTCACCACCTCAAACTGGCCGGCGGGCACAACTGGAACAAATACGACACGGTGATCATGAAACTTGATTCAGCAAGGGCAGCCGGGTTAAACGTTTCCACCAACATGTATACCTACACCGCTGCGGCAACCGGCCTGGATGCCGCCATGCCCAGCTGGGTGCAGAAAGGCGGAATAAAAGAGTGGATAAACCGGCTTCAGGATCCGGAAATGCGCAAACAGGTTGCCGAAGAGATGAAACACAAAAGCCTGGAGTGGGAAAACTTCTACTTTGCGGCCGGTTCACCCGACAATATTCTGCTCATCGGTTTTAGAAACGACTCACTAAAATATCTCACCGGTAAATCACTGGCTGAAGTCGCCCAAATGCGCGGCACCACCCCCGAAGAAACCGCCATGGATATGGTTGTTCAGGATTTCAGCCGAGTAAAGGTGGTCTATTTCCTCATGTCGGAAGAGAATGTTCAAAAACAGATCGCCCTCCCCTACATGAGTTTTTGTTCGGACGCGGAATGTATCTCCACCGATCAACAATTTGAAGCATATCATCCCCATCCCCGTGCTTTCGGGAATTTTGCGAGGCTGCTTGGGAAGTATGTTCGAAACGAAAAGATCATCCCGCTTGAAGATGCCATCTATAAACTAACGCTTTTGCCCGCCACAAACCTCAAGATCAAAAAACGGGGAGCTATCCGCGTGGGTTACTTCGCCGACATTGCCATTTTCGATCCTGAAAAAATTGAAGATCATGCCACCTTCGATCAACCCAAACAGTATGCTACCGGCATGTTTCATGTAATTGTTAATGGAATTCCTGTTTTGCTGAATGGCGAACATACCGGCGAAGAACCGGGCATATTCGTCAGGGGGCCAGGCTGGAAAGAATGATCATGATATATGCTATTAAGCCTCCACTTGAGTCTCAAATTATTTTACCTTTACCTGCACAATCTCATGAGCATGAGGGGTCTCTTTAAATTTCTGTATATTATAATTGGATTGTTCAGCACATTGTTTGCTAAGAGCCAGTGTGACTCCACCTTTTTGGGCAATGATCTTTTTCTTTGCAAAGGCCAGGCAATCATCCTCGATGCCGGCGAAGGTTACCTTTCATATCAATGGAATACCGGCAGTACCGGACAATACATCACCGTAAGCGACACCGGAACCTACTGGTGCACCGTTGAGCTGGTCGATTCCACCAATCAGGTGATCAATGGTAATTTCAACCTGGGGAATTATGGCTTTCAAAGCGATTATAATTACAATCCATCCAGCGTTTATATTGAAGGGACTTACGCGGTAACCACCAGCCCCACCTTCGTTCATCCTGATTTTGCCGGTTGCACCGATCACACCTCCGGATCGGGCAATATGATGGTGGTGAATGGCGCCTCCATAGCCAATCAAAATGTGTGGTTTGAGTCTATCCCGGTGGAGCCCAATACCGATTATCATTATTCCGGCTGGTTTACCTCTGTCCATCCCTCCAATCCGGCGGTGTTGCAATTGTCGATTAACGGAACGCCCATTCAGGAGATTAACCTCGAAAGCGCCACCTGTATCTGGCAAAACTTTTATTCGGTTTGGAATTCAGGGGCAAATAACTTCATCGAGCTTCAAATTGTTAATCAGAATACCGCATTTAGCGGAAATGATTTTGCCATTGATGATATTAACCTCTTCCAGGTTTGTATCCTCACCGATTCATTACATGTAAGTTTTGCCCCGCCCCCCCACCCCAACCTTGGCAACGACACCACCTTTTGCGATGGCGACAGTTTATTTATTTTCCCCGGCAACTTTAATTCCTACGAATGGCAGGATGGATCTACGGAGCCCTTTTATGTTATTAAGGAATCCGGGTTGTACTGGGTAAGCGTCACCAACAGTTATGGTTGTTTTGGTGGTGATTCGGTCAATGTTGAAGTGATCCCGGTTCCTGACATTGAGCTCGGCAATGATACTACCATTTGTGAAGGGCAGTTTATGGTATTAAATCCGGGGGCCGGATTTCTTTCTTATGTTTGGCAGGATAACTCCACCGCTTCTACCTTTACAGTAACTGATCCGGGAACATATTGGGTAACGGTTTATAACGATGAGCTCTGCCCGGTTAGCGATACCATTCTTGTTAATGAGGCTCCCTGGCCAAATGTGAACCTCGGACCCGATACCACTGCCTGCGAAGGAGAGCCGTTTATTTTAAATGCTGGCCCGGGATATGTCAGCTATACCTGGCAGGACAACAGCACAGGAACAACCTACCCCGCTACCCAAACGGGTTTGTATTGGGTAACTGTGGCCAATGATTGTAATGAAGATACCGATTCAGTTTACATAACCTTTAAACCAAAACCTCAGCCCGATTTGGGTCCCGATACCACCATTTGTGAAGGTGCAAACTTTACCCTCGAAACAACGGCTAACTATACCTCCTATTTATGGCAGGATGGCTCCACACTTCCTTTCATGGATGTGATCACCGCTGGGTTATATACCTTAGAGGTAACCGATGCCTTTGGTTGCAGCAACACAGCCGAAGTTTACGTAGATATTTCTTCTGCCCAGGTTGATCTGGGAGATGATATTCTGCAATGCAATGGTGATACCGTTTTTCTGGATGCCGGCGACGATTACATTGCCTATCAATGGCAGGATGGTTATGGAGGATCGGTTTATGCCGCAACACAATCCGGGAATTATAGTGTTAATGTTACGGATCAGTTTAACTGCAACGCATCTGGATCGGTGATGGTGGAATTTGTGGAGCCGCCGGTTGTTAACCTGGGTCCTGACGAAACTTTTTGCATTGGCGACAGCCTTATTTTACAGGCTCCCATCGGGTCATATACGTATTACTGGAATGGTATGCAAGGAGGAAATACATTGATGGTTAACCAAACCGGTACCTATTCCCTGTCGCTGGTAAATCCCTGCGATAGTGTGAGCGATGAGATTTATATTTCGGAGGTGAGCATTCCGGAGGTAAATCTGGGTGATGACCAACTGGCATTTCCAGGTGATATCGTGGTTTTGGATGCCGGTTCAGGTTATGATTCCTATCTATGGCAAAACGGCGACACCGGTCAGCAATTGGAAGTCACGGAAAGCACGGTAACCCCCGGAAATATCTACAACGTGGAAGTTACGCTGGGTCCTTGCCTAAGCAGTGATTCCGTTATTGTTGAATTTTTTGAAGTTTGGGTTCCCATTGTGATCACACCCAATGATGATGGTTTAAATGATGTTTTTGCTCCCGATCTTTCCAAATGGGAAGGCATCCGTAAAAGCCACATGATGGTGTTCAACCGCTGGGGTGAAAAGGTATGGGAATCCGATCAGTTTGAAAATGGTTGGGATGCCAGAAAAGACGGAACAATCGTAGCAGACGGAACATACTTCTGGATTCTTGATGTAACCTATGGTGATGCAAACCTGCACAAAGTACTCAAAGGCAGCCTTACCGTTCTGAAAAGCGAATAATCGGATTAAACAATTTCTTTCCCCTTTCTTTGTTACTTTTATCCCATCGTTTGATCAGGATAGTTATGCTGAAATTGATTGGCAAATACAGGTATGAATTCCTTTTTGCAGGGATACTGATCATTTACCTCATCAACATGTTTTTGGATGTGATGGAGGTGGATGCAGCTCAGTATGCCAATATCTCCATGGAAATGAGCTACAACAAAAGTTTCCTCCAGGTTTTCTTCCGTGGCGAAGATTATTTGGATAAACCACCGCTTTTGTTCTGGATGTCGTCATTATCTTTTTTGCTTTTCGGTATCAGTAACTTTGCCTATAAATTGCCATCCGTGTTGATCTTGTTACTCGGGATTTATAGCACCTACCGTTTTGCAAAACTCTGGTACGATAAAAAAACCGGCATGCATGCTGCATTGATCCTTGCCTCGTCCCAGGCCTTTTTCCTTATCACCAATGACGTACGCACCGATACCGCTCTGGTGGGACTCGTCATTTTTTCGGTATGGCAAATCAGCCTTTATATCCGCAAAGGGAATTGGATTAACCTCATCCTCGCTGCTTTCGGAACGGGTGGAGCCATGCTGGCCAAAGGACCTATTGGATTGGTAATCCCAGCCGTTGCAATTGGAACAGATTTAATACTGAAGCGTGATTGGAAAACTATATATAAATATCAGTGGTTGATTTTTCTCGGAATAGTCGCGGTGATTTTGCTTCCCATGTCGTATGGGCTGTTCATGCAGTTTGATCTGCACCCTGAAAAATTTGTGTACAACCTGCAGGGGCCATCCGGATTGCGGTTTTATTACTGGACTCAAAGTTTCGGCCGTATCACCGGCGAAAACTACTGGGACAATGATGCACCCTTCTTTTTCTTTTTTCATACCATCCTCTGGGATTTCCAGCCGTGGGTACTGTTTTTCATACCTGCCATCGGAGTAGGAATTTACCGCCTAATAAAAAACAGATTTAAAGTTGATCAAAACAAAGAGTTCATTAACCTTTCCGGGTTTATTTTGATATTGTTGGCGCTCTCTCTTTCCAAATTTAAACTGCCCCATTATATCTTCCCGATCTTCCCCTTTGCCGCCATCATCACTGCCAGTTACATCATTAATTTGGCTGAAAACACTTTTATAAAATTTGGCAAAGTTATATTTGGGATTCTTCAATTGGAATGGGTAGCAGCGGCTTTAATTTTTGTATTTGTCTTCCCTCCTCACAATTTCCTGATACCTTCAATTGGAATTTGTCTATTGGGACTTACCTGGTGGATATTTCTAAAACAACATGGCAAAGACCGGATCATCGTCCCGATATTAATAACAGCCATTGGCTTTAATTTTATCATGTCCATGCATTTTTATCCCAATCTATTGGAATACCAGGGGACCGCTAAGGCAGGCAAACTTTTCCGGGAGCAAAAAAATCCGGAGGATGAACTTTATGTAATGCTTTTTTGGGAAAATGCCATTGATTTTTATGCACGTAAAAACACCAAAACCCTTGAAAGAGATCAATTGGCCGGCATGCCAACTGGTAGTTGGCTATTCACCAACCAGCAAGGCCATGATGAGATCAATCAATTTCAGCTACCTTTAAAACAAATCGCCGTTTTTGACTATTACAAGGTATCAGCACTTAAACTTAAATTTCTAAATAAAAACACGCGAGACATGACACTGAGGAAAGTTTATCTTTTTGAAAGAGAGTGAAAATTAATCTTTAGTGTTTAATTCTAATTTCTACCGAAAGACTATTTCATTGTAAAAATTTTAAAGGTAAATGAAAACGCATGTCTTTGGTCTTTTGCATGAAATTCTTCTGTAACTAAATCCCATTGGTTTTCATTAAACTCAGGGAAAAACACATCCCCTTCAAAGTCGTTATCAATTCTTGTTAAATAGATTTTATCAGCCAAATGAATTGAATCTTTAAAAACCCGACCACCTCCTGAAATGAATAATTCGTTTTCCCCTTTTGTACGGGCGAGTTCAATTCCATCTTTTATACTATTAACAACCAATGCATAAGCAGCATTATAGTTCGTTTTGGATGTTACCACAATGACCTTATGATTACGCATAACACTTTTATACGATTCATAAGTAAGCCGGCCCATAAGCACCCAATGATCCCTGGTAGTATTCATAAAATAGGCAAGCTCATCCGGAAGATGCCAGGGCATCTTTGGGCCATTGCCTATTACCCTGTTGGTTCCCATAGCCGCAATTAAAGAAATAGTCATAAAAAATAATTTCGTACACTACAAAGTTAAAATTAAAACTGAATAGTTTGTAATTGAAGGAATAGAGAGGAAGCATCAAATATTTTTTGAGATAATTACAAAAAAACAGAACCTTATAAAGTAAGTTACGTACACCCAGCGTTTTTAATTCTGAAAGAACATTTCTACTGAAAAACCCACGAATTATGAAATGATCCTTTCAAACATTAAACACCCGTACTTTATTTACGATTTAATTTAAGTGAGATCAATATAGCTATTGATATCATTTAGACTTTGAAAATTTGACACCCGGAGAGAAATTACTTTCCGTGCCTGAAACAGGTATGTTTTAACGAATTAGCAAAGAGTTAAACTTTTCATTTATTCCCTAGTTAGTAGTTGTAAAAAAGGGCACTCATTGGTTTAATGACTGCCCTTTCCTTATTTATTTAACTGGAGTTATTCACTTGGAGCACAAACTTTCGCAGCAAAAAACTCACGGTTCATTCTTGCAATGTTTGTTACTTTGATCTCTTTGGGGCATTCGGCCTCGCAAGCATATGTGTTGGTACAATTTCCAAATCCAAGCTCATCCATTTTGGCCACCATTTTCTGAACCCTTCGTTTGGCTTCAACTTTACCTTGTGGCAATAATGCAAATTGAGAAACTTTTGCAGATACGAACAACATTGCTGAAGCATTTTTACATGCTGCCACACAAGCTCCACAACCAATACATGCTGCTGCATCCATCGCCAGGTCGGCATCAATTTTTGGGATAGGAATGGCATTGGCATCCGGTACACCTCCGGTATCCACCGAAACAAAACCTCCGGCTTGAATGATCTCATCAAAAGATGAACGATCCACGATCAGGTCTTTTATTACCGGGAATGGTTTAGCACGCCAGGGTTCAATGGTTATGGTTTCACCATCTTTGAATTTACGCATATGCAACTGACAGGTAGTAATTGCATCATCCGGCCCATGAGGGCGACCATTGATATACATGGAACACATACCGCAAATACCTTCACGGCAATCATGATCAAATGCCACCGGTTCATCGCCTTTTTCAACGAGTTGTTCGTTCAAAACATCCATCATTTCGAGGAATGAACTATCAGGTGAAACATCAGATACAGGATAGTTTACAAATTGTCCTTTTTCATCCGGTCCTGGCTGACGCCATATTTTGAGTGTGAGGTTCATATTACTGGTTTTACTTTTAACAAAACGGTTACAATGAATTTGTTCGAAGTTCGAAGTTTGAAGTTCGAGGTCAGTTTTTCAGTTCTTCGAACTTCAAACTTCGAACTTCGAACTTCAAACTATCTAGCTTTTCGCCTCCTTATAATTCCTTGTTTTAACTTCGATGTATTCGTAATTTAATGATTCCTTATGAAGTGTCGGTGTTACGTTATCACCTTTATATTCCCACGCAGAAACATACATAAATTCTTTGTCATTTCTAACGGCTTCACCTTCCTCGGTTTGGTACTCTTCACGGAAGTGACCACCGCAGGATTCTTCACGATCCAAAGCATCCTTGGCCATTAATTCTCCAAGTTCAAGGAAATCGGCTACACGGGTGGCTTTTTCAAGCTCAACATTCACCCCATGCATGGTTCCTGGAACTTTAACGTCTTTCCAAAATTCCTCCCGAAGTGCTTTGATCTCATTGATCGCTTCCTCCAACCCAGCTTTGTTTCGGGCCATTCCCACGTGATCCCACATCAACAGCCCCAACTTTTTATGGAAACTATCAACCGTTTTAGATCCTTTATTATTCAATAATTTCTCTAACTTTTCACGAACATCTTTTTCTGCCGCTTCAAATTCGGGAAGATCTGTTTTAAAGAACGGCACATTGATCTGGTCAGCCAAATAGTTCTGAACAGTGTAAGGTATCACAAAATATCCGTCGGCAAGACCCTGCATCAATGCGGATGCTCCCAATCGGTTTGCACCGTGATCAGAGAAATTAGCTTCGCCCGCTGCAAATAATCCGGGGATGGTGGTTTGCAATTCATAATCCACCCAAATACCACCCATGGTATAGTGAATTGCCGGGTAAATCATCATCGGGGTTTCATATGGATTTTCGTCAACGATCTTTTCGTACATCTGGAACAGGTTGCCATAACGCGCCTCAATCACATGCCGTCCTAACCGTTCAATTGCATGTTTAAAATCAAGGTAAACAGCCAGTCCGGTGTTACCAACACCATAACCGGCGTCGCATCTTTCCTTGGCAGCCCTTGATGCAACATCACGCGGAACCAGGTTTCCAAAAGCAGGATATCTTCTTTCGAGGTAATAATCGCGATCTTCTTCTTTGATTTCTGTAGGTTTCAATTGCCCTTTCTGGATCTTTTCGGCATCTTCTTTTTTCTTTGGAACCCAGATACGACCATCATTCCTCAAACTTTCACTCATCAGGGTAAGTTTACTCTGGTAGTCGCCATGAACAGGAATACAGGTTGGATGAATCTGAACCATGCAAGGATTTCCAAAGTAGGCTCCTTTTTTATAACATTGCCATGCAACACTTCCATTTGAGTTCATGGCGTTGGTTGAGAGGAAAAATACATTTCCATAACCGCCAGTAGCGACAACCACCGCATGCGCTGCAAATCGTTCTATTTCGCCGGTAACTGTATTTCTTGTAATGATACCGCGTGCTCTGCCATCAATGATAACTAGGTCAAGCATCTCACGACGAACATACATTTCCACCGAACCTTTAGCCACCTCCTTGCTTAAAGCACTATAAGCACCCAAAAGCAGTTGCTGACCGGTTTGACCACGTGCGTAAAAAGTTCTGCTTACCAGGGCACCACCAAACGAACGGTTGTCGAGCAATCCGCCGTATTCACGTGCAAAAGGCACACCCTGTGCCACACACTGATCAATAATATTATTACTTACTTCTGCCAGGCGGTAAACATTGGCTTCGCGAGCGCGATAATCACCACCTTTGATGGTATCATAAAACAGCCTGTAAATGCTGTCGCCATCATTGGGATAGTTTTTTGCAGCATTAATACCACCCTGAGCGGCAATACTGTGCGCACGGCGCGGACTATCCTGAATACAGAAGTTTTTTACTTTAAATCCGAGCTCACCCAAACTGGCTGCTGCTGCAGCACCCGCAAGGCCGGTACCCACAACAATGATTTCCAGTTTCCTTTTATTGGCGGGATTTACCAGGTTTTGATGGGCTTTATAATTGCTCCACTTTTCTGCTAAAGTTCCGTCGGGTATTTTTGAATCTAGAGTAGCCATATATCAATTTGTTTTCTGCTGATGAATAATTAACTGAAATAAATTACCAGGGGTATGATGCTGAAACCAACTGCCAATACAATGGAAACAAGCGTGCTCAGTGATTTAATGAGCGGAGTGTATTTTGAGTGATTTAACCCCAGTGACTGGAATCCCGACTGGAATCCATGATGCAGGTGAAAACCTAAAATTATGAATGCCACGATATAACCGATCACGAAACCAATCATCTGAAACTTGGCAAGTACCAGGGCCCCCAGGTCATGATATGGTTTACCATCGATCATCACCTCATCAACACCTCCGAAAAATTTGGCTTTGAAATAAAAGTCGGCCATGTGGATAACAAGGAATATGAAAATGATCACAGCAGTGTGGATCATAAACTTACTGAATGGTGAGGTGTGCGACCATCCTTCAACTTTGTAACGGTTTGGGCGGGCCATCCAGTTTTGAACCTGAAGAATAAGCCCATAAATAATATGAATGAAAAAACCTCCGAAAAGTACTACTTCAAAAACCTTGATCAAAATGTTGGTACCCATAAAATGAGCTGCAATATTGAAGGCGTCTGTCGAAGGTAACAGCACAAGCAGGTTAATGCCCATGTGAACAAACAGGAAGGTGATCAAAAACAATCCTGCAAATGCCATCACAAATTTCTTGGTTAACGATGATTGTGTAAACGACTTACCCATGATGTGTTTTTTTGTGTCTTTGACTATTCATTAAAATAAATATTGTTATCCTTGTAACAAAGCAAAAATAATTGATTATTCGTACGGATTGAAGTTAATTCTGATATTTGTACTTATTTTTAAATAGTTTAAATTATAAATAAGGTATGAAGAAGCTTCCGGCCAATCCCGATTTCCATAAAAACAATAGAGAAACCCTGCTTAAATCTCTCAGTCATAACTCAGTGGCTATTATCGTTGCCAATGATCAATTAAACAGAAATGGTGACCAGGATTTTCCCTACCGGCAATCATCCGACCTTTTTTACCTCAGCGGAATTGATCAGGAAAAAACTGTTTTAGCCTTGTGCCCGGATCATCCCGATGAAAATCTCAGGGAGGTTTTGTTTGTTGTGAAACCGGAACCCGTTTTGGAAACATGGACAGGTCACAAACTGACCGTGGATGAGGCAAAGCAAATTTCAAAAATCAGAACTGTTAAATGGATTGATGATATGGAAATCAGCTTGCGCGATATGATTTTATCATCTGAAAATATTTATGTTAACCTGAATGAATATGTGAAATACCAAAATCCGGTGGCTTATTCAGCACATCGGTTTGCCGGGGAACTGCGTGAGGCCTACCCTGCTCATCAATTTAAGAGGTTAGCTCCAATACTTACTGAGCAGCGCCTTGTAAAACAAACTTATGAAATAGAACGCATGCAGGAAGCCTGTGATATAACCGGAGCAGCTTTTGAAAGGGCACTAAAATTTGTTAATCCCGGCGTTTATGAATATGAAGTGGAAGCCGAAATCACGCATGAATACCTCATGCGGGGTGCGCGGGGCCATGCATATCAACCTATTGTTGGTAGTGGTAAAAATGCACTGGTGCTCCATTATATTGAGAACAACGATGAATGCAAAGCGGGTGATTTGCTTTTGATGGATTTTGGTGCCGAATATGGAAATTATGCAGCCGATTGCAGCCGAACCATTCCTGTGAGTGGAAAATTTACAGCCAGGCAAAAGGCGTGTTATGAGGCTGTTTTGCGTGTTCAAAAAGAAGCAACCGCATTATTCACACCGGGTAATACCATCGATAAAATCAATAAAGCAGTGTGGGCAATGATGGAGAAAGAGATGATTGGGTTAGGATTATTTACAAAAGCTGATGTTGACAATCAGGATCCGGCAAATCCGCTGTTTTTTAAATACCTGATGCATGGAGTTACCCATTTTATCGGCCTCGATGTGCATGATGTGGGCAGCAAATACCGGAAACTTGAAAAAGGAATGGTGCTTACGCTTGAACCGGGGATTTATATCAAAGAAGAAAATATCGGGATTCGGATTGAAAATAATATTGTGGTGGAAGATATTCCTTTCGACCTGATGGCAAATATTCCCCGCGAAGTGGAAGAGATTGAAGAACTGATGAATCAGTAAAAGTCGACCAATTCGATATTAAAAATCAAAACCGAATTTGCGGGAATACTTCCCACAGCGTTTTCTCCATAAGCCAATTCCGAAGGAATGTAAAAAGTACCTTTTCCTCCCGGCTTTAGCATTGGAACACCGATTTTCCAACCGGTGATAACCGAAGAAAGACTGATATCCAGCGGAGTGGTCACCTCATCGAATACGGTTCCGTTTGTAAGCCAGCCTTTATAAATTACACGCACTGTATATCCCACCGTTGGATTATACCCTGAACCCTCCTTTGTGATATTGTAGTATAATCCGGAAGCATGTTTTGTAGCTTCCAAATCATTGTCACTTAAATATTGCTGAATTATTTTATCATCCTTATCTGCCTGCGTTTCCTTGTCTTTTTTACAAGCGCCAATTGACAGGATCAAAAGTGAAAATATTAATAATCGTTTCATCGTCGAAGTTTGCAGCAAAATTACAGAAATTCCATAAGCCGGGAAAAGATGCAGCATTTAAACAAGAATTTAGCAGATATGTTATGATAGCATGGCTGAACATCCTGACAAATTGATCCTGTTTGATCCCTGGTGCAACCTATGTAGCGCAGTTGTAAAATATCTGCTCAGGCATGATCAGGAAGGAAGGTTTTATTATGGTTCACTTTTTTCACGGCAAGGCAAACAAGTAAAAAAATCACTTACCTGGAAGGAGCAAAAAAACACGATCATTTACCTCGAAAATAACTTTGTTTTCACTCAATCGGATGCAGCTATCAGGATCATAACAAGCCTTCCGGGATTTCACAAAGCACTTGTCGTGCTCAAGATTTTTCCTAAGCCAGTTCGGGATTGGGTATACAAAATCGTGGCGAAATACCGTTATCAATGGTTTGGGAAAAGGGATAAACCTTTTTCACCAGATTTAGAATTCGGGGAACGATTTATCGATTTTGAGGAGATAAAGGGCGTATCTTAAAATCCAAATTAACATTACCGTGTGAATAAAAACTTCCTGATTCAACTTTAAAACAATAACAATAGCAGAACTTTGCAATACGTTCGAATTCGACTTTTATGCAGGTAAAATCAGCTTTCATATTCTTGATCGTCACGGTTATATTTTTCACGGCTGAGGCACAGAATCCCAGTAGCAAAATAACCAAGGAAGAGTACATTGAAATGTATAGGGAGATCGCTGTTCAGGAAATGAACCTATACCATATTCCTGCCAGTATAACGCTAGCCCAGGGCATTCTTGAATCGGCCTATGGCAATAGCACACTTGCCAAAAAAGCCAATAATCACTTTGGCATAAAATGCCATAAAGGTTGGAACGGAAAAACCTATCACATGGATGATGATGCCAGGGATGAGTGTTTCAGGGTTTACAGAGATCCCGAAGAATCATTTAAAGACCATTCCATTTTTCTTTCGACCCGTGATCGCTATAGTTTCCTGTTCGATCTTGAAATTACCGATTATAAAGGCTGGGCCAAAGGGCTGAAACGCGCCGGATACGCCACCAATCCCAAATATCCTCAATTACTCATTGATATAATCGAGGAATTCAGGCTTTATGAATTTGACAAGTTATATCAAAAAGATGCTTATAGCTTAAACAGGCCCAAACCACTCCCTCAGCCTAATGAGGATATCAATGCGAAAGAAGATTTTCAGCCGGTTACCGTGAGTGCCAATAACCGGCAGGTTTATGAAAATAATGGTGTAAAATTCATTTATGCCCGGAACGGCGATACCTTTTATAAAATCGCTGATGACTTTAATATTTATACCTGGCAGGTTTACCGGTACAATAACATGAAAAAGAAAGACAAAATTGATGAGGGGCAGGTGTTGTACCTTGAACGCAAGCGTAATAATGCCAAAGAGGAATACCATGTAGTGAAGCCTGGTGAAGATCTTTATTCCATCAGCCAACGGTATGCTGTAAAGCTTAATCGTTTGTGTAAATATAACACACTCGACAAAGATGCCGAACTATTCCCGGGACAACGAATCAAACTAAAAAAATAAAAATCCGTGTTTAAAAACCGATTTATCCTGGTTATTTTTCTCTTGTTGTTGTTTTTCACCCTCGCAGTGATTTTCCAAACACAGATTCATGATATTTTGGGTTCGAAAGAACTGGACGAAAACCTCAGGCACGAATTGGCAATGCTTGGAGGAGAAGCACTTCAAACGAGGGATGTGCCTGTTGGGGCCTTACTTGTTTTTGAAGGAGAAATTATTGGAAGGGGATTCAATACTGTTAGAAGAGATTCAAATGTGGCCGGTCATGCTGAGATCAATGCATTGAATGATGCCGTGCGTAAAATGGGTATCGACAGGTTCAATCAGTTAAACCGAAAGGATCTTGTGTTATACACCACTTTTGAACCCTGCGAAATGTGCAAAGGAACATTGAACCATTACAATATTCACAAGATAAGATATATCAAAAGCAAATCACTGGGGCACTGGCTGAAGGTGGGTGTGAAGGAATTTGGGTATGAACTTAATAAACGACATACAGGTGACGAACAGCTTCAGGACTCCCTGTTTCTGTTGCATCCTGATTATCCGGGAAGACGATAACTGACCATAACATTACTATTAATATGAAAATAAAATATTTTCTCGCCATCAGCTTTACAATTATAACCTTTGCTTCCTGTCTGCGCGATGATGCAAGTATATACCTCAGCTCTATAAATTTTAACGAAGATCATAAAATACTCAGCATTAATTATAATTCAAATCCGGATACCGCCATTCATCAGATCATTTACAAATCGGGTGTAAGGAAAAAGGGATATGGCTTATTGTTAAACGTGGACCAATCGGTTAACTCCGATGAACTTAAAAAACTCACCTACCAATTTCAGTTGCAGGATATCAATGCAGTTCATAGTTTTGATATAAACTCAGGCGAAACACCAAACCACAATGTAATTGTTGCGCTTGAGCAAGCGCGCTTTATATGGATCTTTTCCAATAACATGTATAATCTCTCAGGAAATGAATGCCAGCCGGTGATACAAGCCGTTAAACAAGCAACTAATTCGGGAGCAATTTTGGTTATTGATGAAAAATACCGGGAAAAACTTTCGGAATGCCTCGAACTTCACTGATTGAGTTTTTTCTCCACCTCGCTGCGAAATGCAGCAATATCTTCAACCTTGCTTTTCGGATCACAACATAAAATATAATAATAAGCTTTGCGGTAATCCTTTTTCAGGTACCAGGCTTTGGCCATATTCAAAAGTCCCTGATCGTAATGGTTAAAAATATCGAGGGTTTTTTGATAATAAGCAATAGACGAATCATAACGGCCCATTTCTCCATAAACCGAGCCCACATTGTTGATCACCGCAAAATTTGACGGATGCTGCCGGTAAGCCTCTTTAAAACTTTCGAGTGCTTTTTCATTGTTATGATCATAAACATAATCAGCCAGGCCGGAATAATTGATCACCGGGAAAGAATAACGAGGTTCGAAAGGCACAAGCGGCCGGTTTCCAAGCTTCGCCATCCGGGCGAACTCCTTTTTGACAGGGCTGTCTTTTAACTTTTGGGCCCGGGAAATATAAATCTCACTTTGAATTGTATTGTATCCAAAATAAATTGCAAATAATAAAACCAGGGTGACCGGAATATTTAAAGAATAACTACCAATGTCTGTTTCCTGTTTGTCAGAATTAAAATTTTGATCATCAACTGAAAGCATCAATCCGGCAACCAATCCCAGGTACATCAGGTGGTTCATACGTTCGGTCGGGAAAGAAAAGAAAGAAATCACTAAAAACCCCGCAATCATAGCGGTTAAAAACAAAATGAACAATCGTGGTTCGTACTCCGGTGATTTTCGGTAAATCCGGATTCCATAAAAGATCATGGAGCCGTAAAAAAACAAATAAAGCACAAGGCCGCCCAATCCTTTTTCGGCAGAAATCTGCAAAAAATCATTGTGTGTATTTCGCCAGTGGCGGTAAACCGAAGGTTGGAATCTCCCATAATAAGGATAAACAGCAATCTTCCAGTTACCGGCACCTACTCCAGTTACAGGATGGTCTTTGATAAGGTCGACGGTAGCAATCCACATCTCGATCCGCCATTCGTTGCTGGTGTTTTGGGAATCAAAAATGGAAGCAATTCGTTTAGCCGGGCTTTTACCGGAAAAGATAAAACTTGCAGCTCCGGCAATAAAAATAATCCCAAAAACTGTTATGACCAATTTAGCCGGAACCTTTCCGAATAATTTATGGTCACTCTTTTTACTTTTCAGTAAAAGCCAGCCGGTTCCTGATAAAATACCGCTAAGCATCAGGGCTATCCACACGGCCCGGGTTTGAAGCATTGCAATAAGTAAAACAGCCCCGATAAATCCTAAGTAGGCTGCCTTTTTCCAAAAATCTTTAAAACTTAAAGCTCCAAAAGCAAGAAAAGGCAACATCAGGAACAGCGATATGGAAAACTGATTTTTATGCCCCATCAATCCGCTGACCTCATAAAGGGCATTTGGGTCATCATTTTGGAAAGCCTCCGTAAAAAACTGGTAAAGACCTATTAATACAGCCAATAAAGTGCTAACAATAATTCCTTTAACAATCAACTTTATGAAGCCCTGACTTTGCTTTGATAGTAAATAAACAGCACTCATTATCAGAAATACCAGGATCCATTTAAGCAAATCGGCAAGTCCTTCTACCGGATTAATCGCAAAAAAAAGAGACACTCCTGTTATCACAATAAAAAGCCCTGAGAAAAGAACCGGCGCTTTCTTAAAGAAACCGCTTGGGATTCCACGTTTTTGAAATAGTAATGCAAGAAATAAAATCAGTAATCCAACTGCAATTGCCAAAAACCTTGGATAAACCGCAGGCTCAATGGTAGTTTTGGAATAAATGACCGGGACAAATACCAGAAAAAAAACCACAAAAAACAGATGCAAAACTGGTGATCTTGCCTTATTCGCTTTTTCGTTTTGGTCTTTATTTTTTTTATGCTTTGCCATTGGGTTTTACCAATTTTATCCATGGAAATGGAATATCCTTTTTATTCAAAAGTTTGTGAAACTTGCTTTTATCCGGGCGGTACAAAACCTCGAAAGAAAACTCCTTCAATTCCTGCCACGAGTGATGATAATAACTTTCTGCCATCTGCGGAAAGCCAAGGCTGTTATAATATTCAAATGTTCGTTGCTTCGCATGTTGCAGGTCACCCTGATCATAAAACGGAGAATCGATGAAATGAAGCTCACCATCAGGTTTTAATAAATTAAATAGTCGGTCAATCAGTTTTGAGAGATCAGGAAAATACTGGACTACGGCATTTAAAGTTATGAAATCAAAAAAAGATAAGGGAAGTTGCTCCATAAAAATATCAGCATAAACAAACTTCAATCGCGCAAGCTTAAAAACCCTGGCGGCTTGTTCCAGTTCGGTCAGGTTCACATCCATTCCAATCACCGAAACCTCGCATTCTGAAGCAAGTTTATGACAGAACCAGCCATTGCCGCAGCCTAAATCCAGCAGGTTTCCGTGGCCGGAATGTTTAAAGTAAGAGATCACGCGTTTAGCGGATCTTGTCCGCAGTTGCCACTCCTTGCTGTGAACATGGTTTTTTAAATCAGGTAATTCCGCAACCTGCTCATCGGCCAAAAATCTATGTTCCTTGTCGCGGACCGCAAGATAATTTGCTTCAAAGTTTTTAAAATCCATCCCAACCCGGCCTTTTAAAACACCTTTCTCCACCTGCAAATTATCAGGAAAAGCCGAAATGTCAATATGATCTTTGGAATTATTCATCGGCTCAAAAACATTAAAGTTCCGGCAAGGAGGCCCTTGATTTTATGTATAAAAAAACTGGCATATTGTTTCTGTTTCAAGCTTCGGTGGGCATAAACCTCGTTATACACTTTTCGAATCGCAAAATCATAAAATGCCCTTTTATAGGTTCGCTTAAAATCGATGTCCCGGTCGGGAGTTTCTGACCAGTTAACATGGGTGGTAATTTGGTTTGCAACTTCATCATACAAACGAGTTCCTTTAATTGGATAAGCCAAATTAATGGTGAAAGTATCGGGTAAGCTTTCTTTCAAGTGAGTGATCGTTTCCCGAATGTCGCGGATCGTTTCGCCCGGATAACCCAGCATAATGAAAGTTCCGGCTTCTATGCCATGCTTTTTGGCAAGCCTGATCATTCCTCTCACCCGCAGCACATCCACGCGCCTGTCCATCAAATCGATCACCTTTTGTGAGCCACTTTCTGCTCCTATCCAAAGCGTTTTACAACCGGAATCACGAAGTTTAATAATGATCTCTTCATTGAGCTTATCAGCCCTGCTGATGCATTCATAGCTAATTTTCAAATTCCTCTTCTGAAGCTCTTCGGCAAAATGATCGATCCAGCGTTCACTCATGGTAAACACATCATCCACAAACCAAATGGAATCGGGATTATAATCGCGTTTGATCAACTCAAGTTCATTCACCACTGATTCGGGCGACCGCCGCCGGTAGGTATCTCCAAAAACAGCATGACTACACCAATTACAGGTAAAAGGGCAACCCCGCTGGGTATTCACAGTCACCGAACTGTAACCATGGTGGTTTTTCCAAACTTCAAGATATTTTTGAATATTGATTTTATGCCGATTTGGAAATGGCAGTCCATCTAATTCACGAATATGTGTTCGTTCAGGATTTTGAATCAATTCACCCTCATCATTTTTGTAAATTAAACCTTTAATGCCCGATACTTCTTGTTGCATTTCAATGGCCTTAACAAGTTCCAGGAATGTCTCCTCCCCTTCGCCAACAATGATAAAATCAATCCCTTTATGAAGGTAATCTTCGGTATGAAAACGCACATCCGGGCCACCCAGGGCTATTACCATGTGTCTCAACTTTTCGGTTCCACGGATATAATTTACAATCTGAATAATATTTTTCCGGGTTAAAAAATTGGCATAAATGCCCAAAATATCCGGAATGAAATTTTGAAGTTTATTTTTTAATTCCAGAAATGATTGAAAAGTGGAATCAAAAACCTCATGCTCCTTTGTATTTTGATCCAGATAAGCTGAAATATAAAGTAAACCAAGCGGGGCATAAGGTCGCATAACTGCTTTTTCGATGGGATCATCTTCAAGAAAAAAACCATGTGTTAGCAGAACTTTCATCTTAATTAACCCTCTCCAAATCAATTAAAAAATGGTCGGAATAGCTTGCCAAAAAGGGAATTACCCGAATTACCCGGTCCAACTTGCCTAAAAATTTAAGCAAGTCTCTTTTTTTGTCAAATGCAGGTCCCAGGTACGAAGGCGGAATAAAAAACCCGATCGGTTGCAATTTTACTTTTCTAAAATTCTTTTTCATGAGCCTGTAAAACCGGGCAGGACTATAATACCAGGTTTTAACCGTTTCTCCTTCCACACGAACAGGTATACTTTCATTGGTATTGCGCCGAAAAACCTGCCTGGATTTACCTTTTAGCAAAAAATACAAACTCTCCCAAAAACAATATTGAGGCATAACCACCGCAATAAACCTACCTCCCGGTTTTAAAAGAAAGAGAACATCTTCACTGAGCTTTTCAATTTCCGAAGGACTTAAACAATTTAATCCGCCAAAATTTGAAAAAACAATATCATATTCCATTTGCAAATCCTGATTTGCAATTTCACGCATATCACAACGGATAATTTGAATCAATCCTGAAAGGCCAAAATCTTCTGCTTTGGTTTCTGCATTATCCAGCATTTTAGCTGATATATCAGTAGCGGAAACAGAACATCCCTTCGCGGCAAAGTGAATGGCATCCTCACCAGTTCCGGCATTTAATTCCAGGATTTTTAAGTCTGGAGCCTTATCCAAAACTGCATCTACATAACTTAAAACCAGGTTTCGTTGAAGCCGGCCAATGGGCGTATTCGTAAAATCTGCATCATATGTTTGGGCAGCCCTGTCAAATTTCATTATTGTACCTTACGCTCAGCTTTTGCGAGTTTGTTTTTGTAATAGATCGTGATCGGGATATAATAAACAGTAGCCAGGAAAGTACGAATGATGCCTTTCCTGTTTTTCAGGGGATTTTTAAAAAAATTGCCAATTTTGGTAAATCCCTGTCGTTTCCTGAATTTTTTATGAATATATCGGTGGAGAACTTTGTAAAACTCCGGAGGATAAGTATTTCGAAACATTAAGGCAAGTTCATCGGAGTCGGTCCAGTTTGCTTTAACTTTTAGCTCTTCCTTCACCATTTCATGAAATTTTGTTCCCGGTAAAGGATATGAAACTGAAATTCCCATGTCGTCAGGCATGAGGTCGAACAGCATTTTTTCGGTTTGACGGATATCTTCACTGGTTTCACCCGGATAACCAAATTGCAAAAAGAAGGCAACCCTGATGCCGTGTTCTTTTAATTTTTTTCTTGCCTGGTAGATTTGATCAATGGTGATGCCTTTTTCCATGGCATCAAGAATTTTTTGCGAACCTGATTCGGCTCCTACCCAAACAATATCCAGCCCGGATTCAGCCAGTGCATCAATGGAGTCTGCTTTCAACATAACATCCACTCGGGATTGCATCATGTATTTAAAGCTGAGATTACGGGCTTTCACAAGGTCCCTGAACTCCTGCACCCATCCGGGTTTTAATCCAAAAATATCATCACAGACCCAAAAATGAGAAACACCAAAATTTGAAATCAAATAAGCTATTTCATCCACTACATTTTGCGGAGATCGTACATTGTATTTTCGTCCATATATAGGCTTTGCACACCAATTGCAGGAATAGGGACATCCGCGTGTTGTAGCCAGATTTAGTGAAAAGTAACCATGATTTTGCAGCCAATTGGATTTATACTTTTCAATATCCACGAGGTCCCATGCAGCCATAGGCAGGCTATCCAGGTCTTCGAGCACGTCCCTCCGGCCGGTATTGATTATTTGATGATTGTCAGCATAAACGATACCCTTAATGAGCCTTAGCTCCTCCGCTTTAAACTCTGTACGAAGAACATCTAAAAGAGAAAGCTCTCCCTCACCCAGTAAAATGACATTAGCTCCCTTTGACAGGTAATCTTCGTAATGATCTGTTGAGTCGGAGCTTGAAACAATTACCTTGCAATTATTCGCCAGGCCAATTTTAATCAAATCAAAAGCAGCATCCCGCATCAGTGTTAAACACATTTTTGTGAGATAATTGAATCCATCATCATAAATCACTAAAAAATCCGGCTTTTCTTTTTCAATTATCGGGATAATATCATTGGGCGATTCTGCCATATTTGTATCAAAGAGCAATGTTTCAAACCCATTTTCACGAACATAGGATGCAGCGGTAATTGTACCAAGTGGAGGATAATATTGTTTGTTTTCCCATTGTTTTTTATCAAACCGGTAAAAATAAGAATGTGTAAATAGTACCTTTTTCATTATTGCTTACAATTTTCTATTATTCAATACCAATGGCTCCGGCTCAATATCAATATTGTAATTTTTTCTAAGCTCCATCAATCTGTTATTGAATTCAATCAAGACTTTTTTCTGAAAATTCCGGGGGTGATGTTTGGAAATCTTTTTGTTGGATTTAAATACCAGGTTAAACTCCTCATCACTGTATTTATTTTGAAATTTTTTATACCAGTGATTTACTGTGATATCCATAAACCTGTTATCCATCCATTCCCCATGCTTTCCATTCAACAAAAATTCAAAAACACGTTTCATAACGCTGGAACGGGCTACATGGATACTTTCAAGCCCATTGACTTTAAAATTTGGGTAATACTTTCTGATCCAATTATTTTCACTAAAAAAATCGCGGGCAACCTGTTCCCCATATACTGGTATCAGCGTTTTGACCTCGGTTGCTGTAAAGAGGTTCTTTTCCTCAATTTCCAAATTTTCAGTATCAATAAAATAATTAATACAAAAGTATTTATGTGAATTAAAAAGAAATGCCTTTTTAAAAACCACCAGCATGGTTCTGGCTAACCAAAGTCGATTGGGTTCGGTAATTATAAAATAATCAATATCGGGGTCTTCGCCGATAAATCCCTTGGACAGGGAGCCTGAAAGGGAAACACTCCTAACAAAAGGGAAATGAGAAATCAACCTGCTAAAACGATGTGCTTTTTTCATCCACTGCCCGGCACGCATATTACCTTTAATTCGTTGATGAACGTAACGCTCATCATTGGTAAGCGAATAATAATCGCCAAACTTATATATTATACCTTTTTTGGTTAAATGATCCAGCGTGTTTCGATATTCGTTTGCCGTATTCTCATCCAGCGATAATCCTTCTGAAATATCTTTTTCGGTTAGCGGATATTTAAATATATCGTAATAAGCAAGTGTTCGAAGTATGACCCTTTCTGAAGGGGCTTTCTGTATTTGCATAGTCGTTTATAGCATGGAAAAAATAGAGCATAAATTTAGGTAAAAAAGATGACCTGAAAATAAAAAAGCCTCCCTTAACCGGGAGGCTCTTCTTTAAATAACTAAATGTCATTTATTTACTTGATAAATACTTTTTCGGTTGAAATACCCGAATCAGTCACTACGCTAATAACATAGTATCCCGTATTTAAATTGAGATCAATTTTATTTACAGAAGTATTTTCAAGTTTTCCGCTATAAACTGACTGTCCGGCAATATTACTAATTGTAATTGATGCACTGGCGTCGGTCACATTTTTAACATAAACGCTACTGTTATAGCTGTAGATTTCAACAGGGTTAGCAATCGGATTATCTACACCGGTCAATGCCATGAAATGCAACAAAAATCTTTGGTCTTCATCGCCTGGTACAGCATTAAAGTTATATACATCCTCTGCCTGACAATCAACCATATCACCTGTTACCAGGTCTTCCAGATAAACTGTTACCGGGAATTCAAAACTGCTCAGATTAGAAACTTTAATGGTATATTCAGCATCAGCTCCAACTTTAAGACCCAATGGAATAACCATTCCCGGGAAATATTCAGGAAGTGTGTTGATGGCAAGAATATCATTTTCAACAATTGAATACAATTGAGGAGCTTCATCAATTCCGAAAAGCTTTTTAGCATCAAATTGATTGTCGTATAAAGCTGTAGCATTTGAATTGAAATTGATATAGGTGATATCATCATATCCATTTCCTACTACGCGAACATCAATAAGATTATTTATCTCACTGCCTTTGTATGGCGATGGGCCATGCACCCGTGCTCCGTTGTTAACCTGCAATGCAGGACTTGAAGCAGAAGTAAGTGAGAAGAAGGATTGATATGCTGGAATAATACCATCAGTCAATGAACCAAATGCTCCGTTCCAGAACAAGTACTGAGTTCCATCCCATACATATACGGATGCGTCAATATTTGTTTTAACCCAGCTGGCATCATCCCAATCAATTGCTGATGGATAAGGATTACCTACGGCATTCCAGCCACCTGCTGCACCTGAATAGCTAACCGGTAGATTTATAGAACCGGTATTCAAATCTCCCTGATCATAGGTAATGATAGTATCGCCAGTAGAAGTTAAAGTATATGCTTCTAGGCCTACACCAACAGATAAAGTAGAATCCTGATCAAGAATATAATACCATTGTGCATCGGCTTCTGACCAATAACGCAGGAAAAGCGTATCGAAAACACTTGTATTTGGCATATCGGTAGGGAATGAAACAAAATTCCATCTGCTACCTTCAATATACTGTTCAACACTGGTATTTCCTAAAACTGATAACCCACCATATTCAACGATTGAAGCTTCACCTGCAACGCTTGCATTCATCATTAAGTCGCCGTTAATTGTGAGTGTAACTCCATTATTAACTGTAAGCTGAGTTAAAGGATCCATGTTAAAATCATTACAAACCGAACTAATTGACACAACCGGTTGATTTGAAACATTTGGAACTGTAACATCCGTTATACTGGAAGGAATTCCGGTATCCCAGTTTCCTGTAACATTCCAGGCTGTAGAAACAGCACCTGTCCAGGTAGCAGTAAGATTACTGGTATAGGTAGTAACCATAATGGTGTTAGAGTTACTACTTACACCGCTTACATTTACTGCACGTAAACGATAATAATAAGTAGTATTTTGTGCTAAACCAGTTACCACTTTTGAAGTACTGTTAACCGTTAAGTTTTCATAACCAATTACAAAAGTGGTAAACAAGTTGGTGGTAGAAACGTCAAGTTTATAGAAATCAGGGGCACCGCCTGCAGGAGGATCCCAATGTGCAGTAAATTTGTTGTAGTCAATATTTGTTGCATCAGTTGCAGTTGGTGTATCAGGTTTTGTAACCACCGCAATAATTGCTGAATTTTCGCTAGAATTACCGTTATATGAGCGGACCCTGTAATAATAAGTAGTTCCACTTGTTAATCCAGTGATATATAAATATGTATTGGTCACTGTATGGTCACTGTAAATTACTGTTCCGGTAAAATCAGGTGATGTATTTACATCCAGTCGATAGCTTGTTGCACCTGTTACAAAACTCCAGTTAGCATAAAATGCATCAATATCAATATTAGATGCCGATTGTGCCAATGGAACTCCAGAAGCTGTTAATAAAGAAGCGGTATTGGAATAATCGGAAGTATCACCGATGTTGAGAGCTCTTACCCTGTAATAATACATCGTATTAGCATCAAGACCAGTAACCAGCCTGGTGGTAACATTTCCAACATATTTTGCCTCGTATCCGGTAACAAAATCGATGAAAAGATTATCGGTAGCAACATCCAAAAGATATCCTTCGGTAATACCACCGCCACCTACAGTCCAGTTTGCATAAAAACTGTTGTTGTCAATCTGGGTTGCAGCATCGGCTGTAGGAGCTCCCGGAGGCTCAACAGTACCTTTACCGGTAATAGTAAAGTTGTAAGGATTTTCATTCGGATCATTGTTTGCAATACTCAACGTTGCAGTTTTAATACCATAGGAAGTAGGCTCAAACCTAACAGTAAAGGTTGTTGTTCCGTAGGGTAATGTAACAGGCGTAGAGGGCTCAACAGTAACGGAAAACTGATTGGCATGTGTTCCTGAAATTTGAACATATTTTGAAACATCGTATTCAGATAATACCAAGTTACCATTTAATCCACCAAGGGGTAGATTATTGGTTATTTGGAAAGTTCTGTCAACAGTTTCAATACTGTAAAGTGCTTCGCCAAAGTTAGTACCATTACTTACAAATGGAGTGTCAGAACCATCTACCACTTCTTCCCAGGGGTCACTACCTGATTCACGACCTTCGAGCAACATCTCCGGAGCAGTTCCGATACCAGTAACATCTTTGTATTTAAAAACAAAGGTTTGAAACTCGTAAACAGAAACTTGCTGCGAAACAGGCCCACCAACGGCAGGAGCATACTTTACATAAACGGTTTGACTCACATTTCCTGATCCATCAGCATTAAAGATAACACTTGACAGATAAGTTCCGGCTCCTCCGGTTAATGAAAGCGTAAATGGGCTACTGGGAGCGTCTGCATAAATTGCTTCTCCCGGGTTATACCCACTTCCTGCAACAGTAAATGAATGTGCTCCATCAGCTGATTCTTGACCAGTTAAGATGGGCCCAATGTTTAATGTTCCGGGAGTGAGTGTTAATGATTGTGCTTGTAATTGATTGAACCCTACCAAAAAGGCCATCAATAGCAATGAGGGATATAAAAACTTTTTCATGTGTACAAAGCTTTTGTTCATAATTGATTTTTCTTTAGACATAGATTACCTAATTAATAAATATAAGTTATATCCATAATCAAGTAAAAAGTTACAGACATTTTGATAACTATTTTCGTTGCTATAAACATGAAAAAATTCAATTTCGGTTTCGAAAACTGGATGATTCTTTCTTATTTATAATCACTACAAATATAATCATTAATTTAAACAGTTTTTATTTACAGGTGTTCATAAGTTATCAAACAATTTTTAACAGAAAAACAAACTGAAACAATCTGTGCATCAATTGAATCAACACCAGCAGGGAATAAAACTATTAACAGCGATTGCAATAAATTTAATTATTACGGTTAGCCAGGTTATCGGAGGAATAATATCCGGCAGTATTTCGCTTCTGAGTGATGCTTTACATAACCTGAGCGATGTATTAGCCCTCGTGCTTAGTTGGGTAGCAACAAAATTATCATTAAAACAAAATACTACCGGAAAAACCTTTGGCTTTAAAAGGGCTGAAATGATGGCCGCATTTATTAATGCTGCTGCTTTGATCGTAATTGCTGTTTACCTTATCATTGAAGCTGTAAAAAGATTTTTAAATCCGCAAATAATTGAGTCATCTTGGGTGATTTGGCTCGCCGGACTAAGTATTGTGCTCAATGGTATAAGTGTTTGGATTTTGCATCATGATTCAAAACACAGTCTGAATATTAAATCCGCCTACATCCACTTACTTACGGATATGTTTACCTCGATTGCAGTTTTGTTGGGTGGTGTACTCATAAAACTTTATGAAATTTATTGGCTTGATGGCTTGCTTACTCTATTAATCGCAGGATACATAATATTTAGCACCTGGAAAATTTTAATGGAGAGCATGCGGGTATTGATGATGTTTACTCCGTCAGAAGTTGAGATTGAATCAATTAAAAATAAAATATGCAAACTTCCTGATGTCGCTAATATTCACCACGTTCACGCCTGGCAGTTAACGGATCATCAAATTCATTTTGAAGCTCATATCGACTTCATCAAGGATTTAAAACTCAGCGAGGTAGAAAATAATTTAAACAAGATCAGAACTATTTTATACCGGGATTACCACATTGAGCATGTTACCCTCCAACCGGAGTTTGATCATTGCGACCATAAAGATTTGGTTTCGCAACATGCCTGAGCTTTTCATTACATTTTATCCGGAACATCAATTCCCAATAAATTCATGCATTTTTTAATTACTGTCCCTGTAAAAAAGCTTAATGCCATTCTGAACTGGCTGGTTGCTTCATCAACACGCTTCAATATGGGTGTATCCTGATAGAAGTGATTATAGGTTTTTACCAAATCAAATACATAATTGGCAATTTGTGCCGGACTATATTGCTCACCTGCTTGTTTCACAACTTCCGGGAAAACCGAAATTTTCTGAATAATTTCCTTTTCAACAGGTAATAATTCAATGGATTGATAATTTACAGCATCTAATATTCCTTGTGGTTTTTGCGCTGCTTTGCGAAAAATACTTTGGATCCTGGCATAGGTATATTGAATAAAAGGCCCTGTATTACCATTAAAATCAATAGATTCATCTGGATTGAAAAGCATGTTCTTTTTAGGATCAACTTTAAGAATATAGTATTTCAGCGCCCCAAGACTCAGGATATTGTACAACTGATCTCGTTCTTCCTCCGTAAAATCATCAGTTTTACCTAATTCTTCAGTGGTTTTTTTAGCTGTGAGATACATTTCATCCATTAAATCATCAGCATCCACAACTGTTCCTTCCCTTGATTTCATGCGGCCATGGGGCAACTCAACCATTCCATAAGATAGATGATAGATCATTTCAAACCAGGGCCTGCCCAATTTTTTAAAAATTTTCTTTAAAACATCAAAATGGTAAATCTGCTCGTTACCCACAACATAAATCATTTGCTGCGGATTAAATTCATCATAGCGTTTTTGCGCAGTTCCCAAATCCTGGGTAATATATAAGGATGTTCCGTCACTCCTTAAAAGCAATTTTTCATCAAGCCCTTCATCGCGCAAATCAACCCAAACCGATCCGTCATCATGCCTTGCGAAAATATTTTCAGAAAGTCCATCTTCCACCATGGCTTTACCGGCCAAATAGGTTTCTGACTCGTAATTTATCTGGTCAAAGTCAACCCCAAGCCTTTTGTAAGTAACCTCGAACCCTGCATATGTCCACCCATTCATCTGTTTCCAGATTTCCAAAACTTCAGGATCGTGAGCTTCCCATTTCAACAGCATATCCTTGGCTTCTTTCATTAATGAAGTTTGGGAAGCCGCATCCTCCTCAGAAAAACCTGCTTTGATTAACCGACTAGCCTCCTCTTTATTTTTTTTATCAAACAGAACATAGTACTTTCCAACCAGGTGATCGCCTTTAGTACCTGAAGATTCAGGTGTTTCACCATGACCATATTTTTGCCAGGCCAGCATCGATTTACAAATGTGAATTCCCCGGTCGTTGATCAGGTTGACCTTAATAACATTTTTACCATTGGCTTTTAGAATTTCGGCCAAAGAAAAACCCAGCAAGTTATTCCGAATATGTCCCAAATGGATGGGTTTATTGGTATTGGGAGATGAATACTCAATGATCACTGGTTTATTGCCATCCGGATGGGCAAACCCAAAATCCTCCTTTTTAACATTTTGTTTTAAAAAGCTAAGCCAATAATCAGACGCGAGACTGAGATTCAGGAAACCCTTAACTACATTAAAACGATCAATTGTATCAACTTTCTCAACAAGCTTACCTCCAATTTCTTCAGCAGTAATATGGGGTGGCTTTTTCGAAATCCTTAACAAAGGAAATACGATCAGGGTTAGATCACCTTCAAAATCCCGGTTTGTTTTTTCAATTTGTAAAATAGTAGGATCCGGCTTTACGCCATATAGTTCTTCAACAATTTCAATTGTTTTTTGCGAAATCAATTGATCTATCATATGCTAAAATTTGCGGCAAAATTAATTCAATTTCAAAATATATCACGCCGAATAGTTCACACAACCCTGAATTTCAAATTAATTGAATCTAATCTTTATTAATATTCCTACTTATTGTAAAAAAATATATCTTTGCGCCCAAATTTGTAAACCATCATGGCAAAAAAGAAAGATGCAGCCGAGGAACGGATTGAAGCGGTAGAATCGGCGTTAAGTAAAACAGAACAATTTATTGAAAACAACCAGCGAATGATCAGCTACTTTATAGGCGCAGTTATCGTGGTTGTATTGTTATTCTTCGGATATCGTAAATTTATCCAGCTCCCTAAAGAAAAATCGGCCAATGAAGCTATCTATATGGCTGAACAGTATTTTATGCAGGATTCCATTGATTTGGCTTTAGTTGGTGACGGCGAAAATTATGGTTTTTTAGACGTTATTGCTGATTTCGGCTCTACAAAAGCAGGAAACCTTGCCAGTTATTATGCCGGTTTGTGTTATATGGAAAAAGGTGAGTATGAAGAAGCAATCGATCATCTGAAAGACTTTAGTGGTAGCGATATGATTGTACCTGCTATGGCCGACGGAGCGATCGGAGATGCTTACATGCAATTAGGTAATATTGACAAAGCCATCAGCTATTACGAAAAAGCCGCAAAATACAATAACAACGAATTGGTAACCCCTAGCTTTTTATTGAAAGCTGGTTGGGCCTACGAATTAAACAAAGAAGACAAGAAAGCACTTGATACATACGAAAAGATCAAACAAGATTTTCCAAGATCAAGAGAAGCCAGGGACATGGATAAATATATCGCAAGGGTAAAATCAAAACTTGGTGAGCTTTAAAAGATATTTTAGTTAATTTTAAAAACCTGTTCAATTCGAACAGGTTTTTTTATCTGAACATGTTTATGAAAAGTCCAACAATTGTATTTATGGGAACTGCTGGCTTTGCTGTTCCAACCCTGGAAGCACTGGTTCATGAAGGCTTTCATGTGGCAGCTGTAATCACCGCACCCGATAAACCCTCCGGCAGAGGGCAGAAAATACGTTTCTCGCCGGTAAAAGAAGCAGCACTTAAATTTGAAATCCCAGTTCTTCAGCCCGTAAATTTAAAGGATCCTGATTTTCAATTCCAACTCAAAAAAGTTCAACCCGACCTGCAAGTGGTTGTGGCTTTCAGGATGCTGCCGGAATCGGTTTGGGCGCTGCCAAAACTCGGAACCATCAATCTGCATGCATCGCTTCTGCCACAATATCGCGGTGCTGCGCCAATAAACCATGCTGTGATCAACGGTGAAAAGGAAACTGGTGTTACCACCTTTATTATTGACAAAGAAATTGATACTGGAAAGATTCTGTTCAAAGAAAAAATTACCATCAATGACAATGAATCAGCAGGAGAATTACACGACCGATTAATGATGTTGGGAGCAAAACTGGCTGTAAAAACCGTAAATGCGATTATTTCCGGAGTGGTGGAACCTATTCCACAGACAGAACTTATGAGTATGGGCGAATCCATGAAAAAGGCCCCAAAAATCTTCAAGGAGGATTGCAAGGTCAATTGGAATAAGCCAACCATCGAAGTTTACAATTTCATCCGTGGCATGAGCCCGTCTCCTTGTGCATATTCACTGATCAGACTAAAAAACAACGAGTTGCTAAACCTGAAAATATTTCAAACCCAACGAATGGAAAACCAATCTGCTAAAACTCCGGGATCAATCAGTACCGACAATAAAAAACAACTGGGCATTTTCACCAGTGATGGAATAATTTATCTAACCGAGGTTCAACTTCAAGGCAAAAAAAGGATGAAAATAGATGAATTTTTGAGGGGGTTTGATGCTACAGAAATAAAGCAGTTTGAATAAGAAAAAGGTACCCGTTTTCACACATATACATGACTTAAATATTTTCAAAACCTACGTTATTAGGGGGATACAAGGCCTGAGTTATTAACAAAAACGCTGAATTATTAACAAAATCAAGGGTTTTAGGGCATCGACCTTGCTTTACGCCTGAAATAGCTTATATTTGCAGCGTATTAACTTTAAAATTTTGTAACATGAACAAAGCAGAATTAATTGACGCAATTGCAGCTGACGCTAGTTTAACTAAAGCTGATGCTAAAAGGGCTCTGGACGCTTTCATCGGCGCCACTTCAAAAGCTCTGAAAAAAGGCGATAGAGTAGCATTGGTTGGTTTCGGATCTTTTTCCGTAGCTAAACGTGCTTCAAGAACTGGTAGAAATCCGCAAACTGGTAAAGAAATCAAAATTGCTGCTAAAAAAGTAGTAAAATTCAAAGCTGGTAGCGAACTTTCAGGATCAGTTAAATAAAACTTGCCTTGCAAAGAACAAAAAACCCTGGCGAATTCGTCAGGGTTTTTTATTGGTATTTATCGATTTTCGAAATTAGAAACCGGTACGGCCAACTGGCGGCATCCCCGGCATAATCAACACCTATCCGCGGACCTGCATAAATATCCTTATTGTCGACTTTTATCCCCCTGTCCTCAATCCAGATTTTATCCCCCTGCAAATCGGTCCCGTTATCATTTACCGTAATGCCCAGGGCCTCACTTACTTTTCCCGGTCCATCAGTAAAACCTTTACTTTTAAATTTCATATTCCTCCGTTTTTCTATTTCATCAATGCCTTCAAGGGGGATAATACCCCTTAGCAGAACAGCATGTGGAATATTTTCAATATTGGTCACAAAGTTGAAAAGATGATGAATTCCATAACATAGATACACATAGGCAATTCCACCCGAATGAAACATTACTTCAGTGCGATCAGTTCGACGATTCCCATAAGCATGCGAAGCTTTGTCAATGGAACCAGCATAAGCCTCTGTTTCGCTTATAATACCCGAAGTGTAAACTCCACCAATATTTGTACAAATTACTTTTCCAAGTAGGTCTTTTGCCAGCATCACAACATCTGTATGCAAAAAGTAATCAGTAGCAAGCTTAACCATGAGTTGTCGGATTTAATTATTTTTGAAACGATAAAAATACATCCTATGTTCAGATTCACTACTTTCTTTATGCTATTGCTCTTTAACTTGTTTGCTTTTGCAACAAACACCGTTGATAAAGAAAATGCTGAAACGGTCGCAAAATCCTTTGCTACTGATCATTTCTCTCAAAGCACGAACCTTGATTTTGACTACCTGCCCATTGACGTGTCTGAATTCAGATCCATACATCTTTTTAAACTGGAACATGGATTCATTTTAGTATCGCCCAGCAAAACGATCTATCCTGTAATTGCCTGGTCTGAATCTAATCCATTTGATAATGCAAACATACCGGAAGATGTTATCCGCTGGCTAAAAAGTTATCTTGAGATAGCTCAATATTGCGAAAATAATGGCATTAGTCCCGCACCCGCTATTAATAAAGCCTGGAAAGAATTGTCAGACAATTCTTATCAAAAAAAATCCACTAAAGATGCCGTAGCACCCTTTACACTTACTACCTGGAACCAGGGATGTTATTATAACTCCATGCTGCCTGTTGACTCCCTTTCACCTTCCTGCGCACATGTATACACAGGCTGTGTGGCTACAGCAATGGCTCAGGTGATGAATTATTATCATTATCCGAAAAATGGAAATGGATCCTTTGGATATAACTCAAACTATGGTTGGATTGAAGCCGATTTTGAGAACACGACCTACGATTGGGCTTCCATGGAAATAAATCTCTCTGCCGAAAACCCAGCTGTTGCTGAACTCATGGCTCATGCAGCCATATCAGTGAGTTCGCAATTTTTTTATAATGGAACCGGGGCTTATGATTTTGATGCACGGGATGCACTGGTTGATTATTTTGATTACGCAACAAATGCGCAATTTTTATGGCGCTCAGGTTACAACGGGGATTGGAACGACCTGTTACAAAACGAACTTCAGTCGGGCAGGCCGGTAATTTATGGTGGAGTTGAACAAAGCACACAATTTGGGCACACCTTTGTGCTGGATGGCTTCCAGGAAAATTTTTACCATGTGAATTGGGGTTGGGGAGGACAATACAATGGCTATTACCTCATCGATACCTTAACACCTGCCGGATTTCATTTCGATTACCAACATGATGCTATCATTGGAATTGAACCTGATATTTTACAACCATGCCAACTGAATGGGCCTGAAAACCTCACGGCAACAGTTGATCAGCATGCGGTGCAATTGACCTGGAATGCCCCTTCCGGAAATGAACTGGAGCTGTTGGGATACAATGTATTCAGAAATGATACTTTGTTAAATACGGGCATAATAACTCAAACGCAATTTACAGACATGACTGCACCGGCTGGTTCACATGTATATACGCTAAATGCTGCTTTTATTGGAAGTGCAATGGGAGCCTCTGCAACGGCAGAAGCTTATGTAAGTGAAGTTAATAATATTGCAGAAACCGGTTTTGATATTTACCCCAACCCCGCTTCCAGTGAGGTGATGATTACCTTTAAAAATCCCTTTCATGAATTCTCTGTTAGAATTTCTGATTTAAAAGGAAGTTCACTTATTTATATGGAAGAATCTTTGTCTGGAGGAAAACAATTCCACCTTTCAATTGCAGATTTATCACCGGGCATTTATATTTTGCAAATCCAAAGCAAAAATACACTGCTTACCAAAAAGCTGGTAAAACAGAACTAAATGCCCAATTTTCACAATATTTTTCAATTTAGATTAAGGTTGAGCTATCATCTTATTTCTATCTTTGCAGGCTTATTTTTAAACAGTAAACAGGTAGCCAATCCACTGGCTGATAATTGAAAACATTAAATACATTTTACCATGCCGGAATATAGTGAACAGGAATTATTGAGAAGAAACGCGCTTCAGGAATTACGCAAAATAGGTGTAGAGCCCTACCCTGCTGAATTATTTGAAGTTAATGCAACAACGAAGGAAATTCACGAAAAATTCCCAAATGACAATTCTCTTTTCCAGGAGGTGAACATTGCCGGAAGGATCATGCAACGCAGGATCATGGGTGCGGCTGCTTTTACCGAAATACAAGACGCTACAGGGCGCATACAGCTTTATTTGAAAAGGGATGACATTTGTCCGGATGAGGATAAAACCATGTATAATACGGTTTTCAAAAAGCTGATGGATATTGGCGATATCATTGGGGTAAAAGGATATGTATTTACCACCCAAATGGGCGAAACCACCATTCATGTTAAGGAATTTAAACTGTTAAGCAAATCGCTGAAAGTGCTGCCCAATGTCAAAGAAAAAGAGGATAAAGTTTGGGATGCTTTTACTGATCCTGAACAACGTTATCGTCAGCGCTATCTTGATTTGATCGTTAATCCGAAGGTTAAAGATACATTCCTGAAAAGGACCCAGATCATGAACACCATGCGCGAGTACCTCAACGCCAAAGGTTATCTGGAAGTTGAAACTCCCATCCTTCAACCCTTGTATGGCGGTGCTGCAGCAAGGCCTTTTAAGACCCATCACAACACGCTGGATATGACACTTTATTTGCGCATTGCAAATGAGCTCTATCTCAAACGGCTGATAGTGGGTGGCTATGATGGCGTTTATGAATTTTCAAAAGACTTCCGCAATGAAGGTATGGATCGCTTTCATAATCCTGAGTTTACACAAATTGAGCTTTACGTAGCTTACAAAGATTACGACTGGATGATGAAGCTGGTGGAAGAAATGGTGGAGAAAATCGCCATTAACCTTCATGGAACAACCAAAGTAAAGGTGGGTGAACATGAAATAGATTTCAAAAGCCCATGGAAACGGATTACTATGTACGATGCCATTAAAGAATACACTACCATTGATATTTCCGAAATGAACGAGGCGCAGCTGGTGGATGTTGCCAAACAAGTAGGCGTGGAAGTGGATGCCTCTATGGGACGCGGTAAGCTGATCGACGAGATATTTGGAGAAACTGTGGAGCCCAACCTCATTCAACCCACCTTTATCACCGATTATCCTGTGGAGATGTCGCCGCTGGCCAAAAAGCACCGCAGCAAACCCGGACTGGTTGAGCGTTTTGAAGCCATTGCCAATGGAAAAGAGCTTTGTAATGCCTTTTCCGAACTAAACGACCCGATAGATCAGCGTAAACGTTTTGAGGAGCAACTGGAGCTTGGTAAACGCGGCGATGAAGAATCGATGGTTTTGGATGAAGATTTCCTTCGGGCGCTTGAATTCGGTATGCCACCAACAGCAGGTTTGGGTATCGGCATCGACCGCCTGGCCATGATGATGACCAATTCGCCATCTATTCAGGATGTGATCTTTTTCCCGCAAATGCGGCCTGAGAAAAAAGCTGAAGTTGCTTCTGATTCCGATTTTATGGCCCTTGGGATTCCCGAAGGCTGGATCCCGGCTATTCGCAAAGCCGGTTTCAAAACTGTTGAAGAATTAAAAGCTGCCAACCCCAATAAGTTATTCAATGATTTGGGCGGTTTGAGGAAAAAACTGAAACTGGACGTATCAATGCCTACAATCGATGACGTGAAGGGCTGGATCGGGTAATAATTATATTAGTAATTTATCTGTCAACAACCAGTTTGCCCGCAAATTGATTGTTTTTTGTTATGACCTTTACGATGTAAATTCCATCTGGCAACATGCTCAAATCAGCACGAACCTGACTACTCACAGCCTTTTGATCAATGAGTGATTTTCCAGCCATGTTAAGGATTTGTACATGAGATATTGTTTCAGAATTTTTGAGTGTTATTTCAATAAAGTTTTCAGCAGGATTAGGTGATATCTGTATATTGGAAATTACATTATTTTGGTCTATTCCTGTTAAAACATCGAGGGTAGTTTTGTAAAAATTGTAGCCTACAGTCAAAGCCATCACCATTTGATCTTTATCGGGGAATAATATTTTTCGGATTGGAATTATAGTCGGCGTATAAAGTTGTGTCCAGCTTTCACCTTCATCCTCACTATACATTACAATTCCGTCAACCCCTGAACATATCCATTGCTGATCATTCATAAAATCAATAGAAAACAAGGGATAAGTAGTGTTACTATTAATAGTACTCCAATTTTCCCCGGCATCGGTAGTTTTCATTATCAGGCCAAAATCACCAATAGCAAAACCAAGGCTGTCATTTGAAAACTTTATATCAGAAATTGACTGTGTGGATGAAATAAAAATCGTATCCCAGGTAAAACCCTGATCCTCTGATTTTAAAATTAGATCATTCTTGTAGTTGTTGTCAATATATGCTTTACATCCAAGAAACAATGAATAATTGCTGGTGTATGTAAAAATTGGGTTAACATAGGCATCTTTTAATTGAAATGGCAATTGGGATATCTGGACCATATTATTACCTTCCAAATGCAAAATGGCTCCTGTTTCGGTAACTGCAATTATCTCATCATAACTAAACATGGTTGCACTCAAAATCATTTCAGAACTATTGAAGTTGCATTCCTGAACGTTATTCATCTCACTTTGGAACCGATAGAACCTATAACTGTATTCTTCAATAGTCCTTAAATATCCAAAATCAGGAGTAACATAATTGATTTCAAAAACTTCTCCTGTATAGCCTAAATTCCATCCACCTGCTCCTATCCAGTTTTGTCCTCCATTGTAGGTTCTTTCAATTTCTAAGTCAACAAATTGGCCCATCATACCCGGATTAGAGCAAGCTGCAGTCATTGTAACATAGAATACTGATCCCGAAGCAATACAACCGTTATAGGTTGCGTTAGTACATTCATAATTTGAATTATTGTATTGGGAGCGGGGGATAAATTGCCACTGAGCATTTGCGGTAAATGCAAAGAAAAGGACAATAGCTAAAAGTTCGAATTTTTTCATGTTTTGTATTTTTTGGATTACTGCTTTACGATACAATAATCATTAATAATGTAAAGATAGTATAAATTCCTGTTTCGACAATATTATCAATTCAGAAATGAATATGTTTTTTTGACTATTATCAAATCCCTTCTCCGATGCAGCCTCCTCAAGTTTCCCCAAATAGGTTCCCCGCAGGCAATACATTTATTCCCCTTTTCTGAAAGGTATTTCACTGAGAAGGGATAATTCGGGAGCAGATACTCAATTTCAAGGTCTTTGGTAATTTCAGTTTTTGCTGAGTAATGCATTTTAAAATTCATCCGGAAAATTCTCGGGAACACCAAAATTCGGATTGTTTAAAAAGGCGATTCACTAAAGGTTAAAATAAATGCTTTTAATTGGCTTTTTCCGCCGGTATTGCAGCTTGAATCCGTGAAATCATGGCTACCATAAAAAATTAATAGGCTATTTGATTGATTATTAATTTTTTATTTTTAACTTTATTCCGCTAATTTTCATTACCAACCTGCAATTAAGTAATTTCAATCAATTATTAAGTTTTCGGGTAGAATCGGGTAAAGGAAGGAGTTTAGAAAGTGACGTTGTGTTGGTAATTGACCAAATTTTACAATTACATCATGACAGCCAGTGGAACTTCAATTGACTTTTTGGATCATGCTCCTGTTGCTTTTGCCTACCATGAAATTATCCTTAATGAAACCGGTGCTCCGGTCGACTTCAAGTTCCTCAGGATCAATGCAGCATTTGAACTCTTAAGCGGGCTTAAAGCACAGGATATCGTAGGGAAAAAACGGTCCCAACTTTTCCCTCAGGTGTGCGAACCCGAAGACAAATGCATTGATCAGCTGGGTGAAATAGCAATGGAGGGAGGAAATATCAGTTTCGAAAATTTTTGCCCCCTATTTAATAAATGGATCCGAATCCATGTATTTTCTGACGAAAAAGGCTTCTTTGGAACTTTTGCTGAAGATATTTCGGAGCATAAAAATGACAAAGAGAAGCTTCTTATCCATAGCCAAAAGCATGAAACAGTACTGTCTTCTATGGTTTCGCCGGTTTTTATACTTGACAGGGATCATAGTTTCGTGGATTGTTTTTGTAAATCGGATGAATTATTATACAAACCTCAGCAGCTTTTTCTTGGCAAAAAAATCCATGATATTCTGCCCGAACATGTTGTGAATCTTTATTTAAAGGCTGCAAAAAATGTTAAAGTTTCAGGAATAGCTGAAACTATAGAATACAACCTTGAACTTAATGGCGTGGAAAAATGGTTTAATGCAACGATAAACCTGCACAACGATGGCCAAAACATGGTGGTTAGTGTTCATGACAATACACAACTCAAGCACGTTGAAGACACGGTAAAGCAAATCGAAACCTATTTTGACTTTTTCTTTAAACAATCCATGGAAGGGCTTTATTTCACTTTTCTTGAAACACCGCAACTATGGAATGATCAATCAAATAAGGAAGTTGTGCTCGATTATGCCGAAAAACACCAGATAATTTCTTCGGTAAATCAGGCATTTGCTGATCAATATGGCTACACCATCAATGAGTTACTGGGAAAACCTGTGGCCAGTATTTTTGAACACAATCCGGAAACAGGTCGATCAGGAAGAAGACAATTGTTTGATAAGGGACATCTTCGGTTAACTACTGCCGAAAAGAAGAAAGATGGGTCAGAAATGTGGATTGAGGGAGAATATATGTGCGTTTATAATGAGCAGGGAGAAATTACCGGAACCATCGGGGCGCAAAGAGAAATAACCGAACGAATAAATGCAGTTTCGGAATTGAAAGAAAGTGAAGAAAAATTCAGAAACCTTTCCGAGTCAACTGCTACGGGAATTGGAATTTACCAAAATGATCATTGGATCTATACCAATGCGGCATTTCAAAAATCATCGGGTTATTCCGAAGAAGAGCTTCTAAAAATGAACTTTTGGGATTTTGCAGCACCAGAACATTGGGAAAAAATCAAAGAAATAGGTTTAAGCCGGCAAGAGGGTAAGAAAACTGTAAGTAGCTATGAAACAAAGGTTTTTACTAAAAATAAAGAAGAAAGATGGGTATACATTCAGGGGACTACAATTACTATTAATGGTAAACCTGCCGGACTGATATCAGCGATTGATAACACAGAACAATACAAAATTATGAAGGCATTACAGGAAAGTGAGGCACGGTGGAAATTTGCACTTGAAGGCGCCGGAGATGGAGTTTGGGATTGGAATATAAAAACCGATAAAGTTTATTATTCTCCCCAGTGGAAAAAAATGCTGGGGTATGAAGTTGATGAAATTTCTGATAATTTGTATGAATGGGAAAACAGGGTTCATCCTGATGACATAGCTCCCACAACAGCTGAGGTTGAGAAATATTTAAAAGGCTTAACACCTATTTACATCAACAAGCATAGGATTAAATGTAAGGATGGCAAATATAAGTGGATCCTTGACCGGGGAAAAATCATCACCTATTCAAAAAAAGGTGAGCCAATCAGGATGATTGGGACACATACCGACATAAGCAAACTTGTAGAGGCTGAGGAGCAAATCCTGAAAGCCAAAAATGAAATTGAAAAAAATCATGAAGAGCTTGAGATTTACCGAAAAAACCTCGAAAAATTAGTGCAGGATCGTACTGCAGAGCTTGAAAATAAAAATGAAGAACTTGAAAGGTTCAACAGTTTGTTTGTGGGGCGTGAATTCAGAATCAAAGAATTGAGGGATACCATTGATGAATTAAAGCGTAAACTCAGCGAATACCGTGATTCAAATAATTAAGAATCGGAGACCATCGATTTCATTTCGTCAATAAAACCCT
>JAGQVE010000039.1 GCA_020438105.1 Bacteroidales bacterium | reverse complement strand
CAGGTTGGTGAAGATTACTGGCACGGACCGGTTTCCAATAATTATGATTCGTTGTTTGATATTCGCTGGTTCCATGTCTGGAAACTGAATCGCAGCGACATTGAATTTCACCAGGCCAACTGGTGGCAACCCGGTTATGAACCATTAGAAGATATATTTACCTGGCCCGGAAACGGCGATGTTGAAAATGGTGAATCAGAACAAATTGCCCCCTTCTTCGACCAAAATGGAAATGGAATTTATGAACCCATGCAGGGTGATGCTCCCCGCATAAAAGGAGATCAGTCTGTATTTTTTGTGTTAAATGATACAAGGGAAATTCATTCTGAAACCGAAGGATTACCTTTGGGAATTGAGATCCATGCTATGGCCTATGCTTATGATGAACCGGCCGATTCGGCCTTGTGGAATACTATATTTTTTAATTATAAAATCATCAATCGATCGGATACCAACTACCACGATGTTTACCTGGGTTTGTTCACGGATACCTATCTCGGTTACGGTTGGGACGACCGGATAGAGTGCGATGTACGAAACGGAATGTACTTTACTTATAATGGTGAAGCTATTGACGGAAATGAGAATGATTCGCTTGCATACGGCGCCAATCCACCGGCACAGGGAATTATGTTGTTGGGCGGACCCTTCATCGAACCGGATGAAATTGACAATCCCAAATATGATAACCTTGGGAATCTGATTTGTTCCGAAGCGGTCAATGGCCTGGGATTCGGGGATGGTATTGTAGATAACGAGCGATTTGGTATGAGTTCCTTTATTTATTTTAATGGCGGAGGGGCATCATTTTCTTCTGATCCGGGAATTGCACCGCATTATTATTCATATATGCAAAGCATATGGATTGATGGTGTTAAACTTCAATATGGTGCATATGGCCACCCATCTATTGGTTCAGTTGGTCCTGAATGTCGTTACATGTTCCCTCGTGATACCGATCCTGTGAACTATGGAACTTATGGCTTATGGCCCAATGGTGGATACAATCAAAATGGTTTTTACTGGAGTGATGAAGAATCAGGAGCAAATCCCAATGATCGGCGAGGTTTGGGCTCTATCGGCCCCTTCGACCTTGCTTCCGGCGAAAGTTTCGAATTTGATTTTGCCTATCCCTGGGCAAGGGCTTATGATGGTGATCCATGGTCGTCGGCTTTGCTTTTAAAGGAAAGAGCCGCTTATATCCGGGATTTGTTTGAAAACAACAATGAATTATTCCAGGAAGTTAGGGAGCCCCAAACTATTTCTATATCCTTGAAAGTTTATCCTAATCCGGCTTCTGATAAAATCAAAGTTGAAATAACTGGAATTTCAGGACCCTACGATATTACAGTTTTTGATGCTGTTGGTCAGCCGGTTTTACATGAATATAAAGTAAGCCTCGATCAAGTGAATATGAATATTCAAAACCTGGAAAAGGGATTTTACATGATGCGAATTAAAACCGAAGATTCATTGAATTCTGCACGTTTTATAAAAAACTAAATAACCTAAAATCATGAAAAAGATATTTATCCTTCTTTATTTGTTTCTCAGTTTAAGTACCCTCAAAGCAGAAACTATCTGGCAACAAGTCAATCCTATGCCACCACTGGTTGATTTCAACGATGTCCATTTTATCAATACGCAAGAGGGCTGGGCTTGTGGAGATGAAGGGGTATTGATCTACACCTTAGATGGTGCTCAAACCTGGAATCAGGTTAATACCTTGTTGAATGATGATATTTCTGGTGTTTGGTTTGTTGATTCGCAAATAGGTTATATATGCGGAGAAGAGGTGCTAAAAACGGAAGATGGTGGTAATAACTGGGAGCGGATTTTAGGTCATAATCAGTCTAGTTGGTTCTATTCGATTTATTTCCTGGATGAGGATATTGGATTTGCAGGAGGCAATGATGGTCGTTTTTATAGAACTGAAGATGGTGGCGTAACATGGTCCGATTTCCATACTTCATTCAGTTGGTTTAATGAAATCTTTGCATTGGATGATCAAACTATTTGGGCAGGGAACAGGTATATGCTTTTACATTCAACAAATGGTGGTGAGGATTGGGAGCAAGTAATAGATTTTGGGTATTACAAGGATGTGAACGATATCTATTTTTTGGATGATTTGAATGGATGGGTTACGGGTGATGAAAGCCTCTTTTACAGAACCACAGATGGTGGAGCCACCTGGGATTCCATTAGTGATGTGCCTGCCGGTAATGTTTGGGCTGCCCGGTTTTATAATGAATTAAGCGGGTTTGTTTATATCGGTTCCGATTGTTATAAAGCTGAGAATGGTGGTTTAAGCCTGGAGAAAATAGAGAGCTATCCAGCACTTAACGGACCTTCAAGGGTTACTTACCCCATTGATGATTTCATTTGTGTTGTTGGGGATCAGTCAATTAATAGTTCCTTCGATTTGGGAGAAAACTGGCAAATAGCCCAAGGTGGCCCATCAGATAATTTTAATGCGGTTTTTATAGTTGATGAGGACAAAATTTTTACTGTTGGAGATAACGGATTAATTTATTCGAGTTCTGATGGAGGAACGTCATGGACATTCCAGGCCTCAGGTACAGACGAAAATATAAATGATGTAATCTTTAGAACAAATACAGCCGTTTGGATTGTAGGTAACAATGGGTTTGCTGCTTTTTCGAATGATGAAGGCGCAACATGGGAAACAACTTCAATCGGAACATTTCAGCACTTAAATGCCATCTCCTTTGATGGTCAGAAGGGAATGATTGTCGGACAGGGAATCGCTTTTAGTACCAATAATGGTGGAATTACCTGGACAAATACATCAATACCCGCATTTGCTAACCTCAATGATGTGGAATTGTTATCAAGTAGTGAGGCTTGCTGTGTGGGAAATAATGGTGTAATTTTTAGAACTGATGATTTTGGGGAGACATGGGAACAAATAGAAGCAGGAACGGATTTTCACCTGATGGATGTTTGTTTTGTTGATGAAGATTTTGGCTGGATAGCCGGAAATCGGGTGATATTAAGTACAACAGATGGTGGAAACACCTGGAATGTTCAATGGGAAGTTTCCTACAGTCAGTCTGTTATTTCCATCGAATTCGAAGATCAACAACATGGATGGGCTTGCGGTAGAAATGGAAATGCATATCATACTAAAGACGGAGGAATTACCTGGGTGGAGCAAAACTTTTTGTTGCAAAAAGATATTTACGATATGAGTATTTACGGTAGCAAGGCATTCTGTACTGGGGAAACTGGTGTAATTTTTAAAACCGATCAGATCGGATATTTGGCCCCTTTCATCAAAAATCAAATTGGAGATACAGCGCTTTGTGAAGGACAAACGCATGAGTTTTTCGTGGATGCCATCGGCGACAGCCTCCAATACCAATGGTATAAAACCGATATGCCCATACAAGGTGAAACCGACCCCACATTTATCATTGAATCCCCTGGGATTTATGAGGGCGGTATTTACCATTGCGAAGTTTTCAACGGAGCAGGATGGGCCAAAAGCAACGACATTATGTTAAGTGTCAAACCCAAAGCGATGGTGGTTTCCGGGCCGGAGGACATCAGTGCTTATGATGGTGATACGGTTATTTTTAACCAGTCGGTGGTGGGAGCGCTGCCCATAAATTACCAGTGGCAAAAGGATGGGGTGGATATTCCTGGTGCTGTTTTTCACACCTATACTATTTATGGTGTGGGGCCGGATGATATTGGAAATTACAGGTGCATTGTTTCCAATGAATGTAATATCGATACCTCGGTTGTGGCAGTTCTTGAGGTATCGCCGGGACCGGGAGTGGCTGAGGATTTGGTTTTGCCCTTTTCAATTTATCCTAATCCGGCGCATGATTTTATACAAATACATTTTGACAAAACACAAGAAACAGCTTTTTATTCCCTCGTTAATTTGGAAGGTGAAGTAATGGTTTCTGCTGAGATAAAAAAGGAAAATGTATTTCAAATAGAATTGAATTCCCTGCTCAGTGGCGTTTATGTATTAAAGTTAATTGTTTCGGAGAAGGTTTATTTTGTGAAGTTTGTGAAACAATAGCTGCCGTAATATTTATTTTTCCCGGCCAATAAAATGTCACCCCTCCGGGGCTTTCTATGGAATTTTATTGATTTCTATAATTATGTCGTCCCTCCGGGGCTTTCTATGGATTTATATTGATTTTTATAATTATGTCGTCCCTCCGGGGCTTGATTGGGAATTGTATAAATTACATACGGAATAAATCATTCAATAAACGTTTATGGATTATTCAGTAATTTTGCAATTCTCAGGCAGCAAATATGGACGATTTTCAAATTACAGAACGCACCATCAACATCGAGCAGGTGTTTCGGGATAAAAGTCCTGGAACAGCAAAATGGATCCCCGGATTTGTTTTTGCATATTTGCGAAGGGTGATCCATGAAAAGGAGATAAACGATTTTTTGTTTAGCAATAAGGAGTTGATTGGTCTGCCTTTCGTTCAAAAACTAATTACTGAGTTTGGTGTCATTTTAAAGGTAAGCGGAACTGAAAATATTCTTCCAACCGGTCGATATATCATTGCTGCCAATCATCCATTGGGGGGGCTTGATGGTGTGGCACTGATGAATGAAGTGGGTAAAATACGCGAAGACATTGTATTTCCTGTGAATGATTTGCTCATGTTCCTGCCCAATTTGCAACCGCTTTTTATTCCTATCAATAAGCATGGCAGCAATACCGAAAATCTCCAGGTAATTCACAATACTTTCGAATCGGATAAGCTGATGCTTTATTTCCCTGCAGGACTTGTTTCACGCAAGCAAAACGGGGTGATCAAAGACCTGGAATGGAAAACTACCTTTATTTCAAAAGCTAAAAAATACAAACGCGATATCATTCCCTGCTTTGTTGATGGGCACAACTCAAATTTCTTTTATAACCTCGCCAATCTCAGGAAAAGGCTGAAAATTGGAGCAAACATTGAAATGCTATACCTGCCCGATGAGATGTTCAAGCAAAAAAATAAAACTATTCACATTACCTTTGGAAAACCTGTTCCGTACGATACGTTTGACAAACGTTATAATTTTGCGGAATGGGCTCAAAAGATGAAAGCGTATGTTTATGCAATGGGTGACGGATTAAGCGAGCCCTTTGATCCTGCGAAAGAATATTAAACTGATAAAAAAGAAGCTATCTATATGGAAACCATTATTCCACCGGTCGATCGGACCCTGTTGAAAAAAGAACTTACGGATAAATTATTTGTGCGCGACACCAACAACGGGCACAACCAAATTTATATTTTTACCCATGATCAGGCTCCAAATCTTATGCGGGAGCTGGGCCGTTTGCGCGAAGTCACTTTTCGTGATGCCAGCGGAGGGACCGGTAAATGCTGTGATATTGATGAGTATGACACGGCTAAAGTGCCTTTCAAGCAACTGATTGTTTGGAACCCGGAAGATGAAGAGATCGTTGGCGGATACCGGTTTATCGTTGGCAAGGATGTGCTGAACGACGAAAACGGGCAGCCCCATACCCCCACAAGTCATCTTTTTGAATTTTCGGCTAAATATATCAGGGAGTTATGGCCCGAAACATTTGAGCTGGGCCGCTCTTTTGTTCAACCTATTTACCAGCCCACTGTCAATCTTCGCAAAGGAATGTACTCATTGGATAATTTATGGGACGGCCTGGGAGCGATCACCATCTTAAATCCGGGAGCCAAATATTTCTTCGGGAAGATCACGATGTATCCCAGTTACGACTCTTTTGCAAGGGATATGATCTTGTTTTTTATGCAAAAATATTTCCCTGACAAAGACAAACTGGTGTGGGCGCGCAATCCGCTGCAAATACAAACACGTACAAAGGTGCTGGAAAGTATCTTTTCAGGTGCGAATTACGATGAGGATTACCGCATTCTTGTGCAAAAGGTGCGCCGGCTGGGTGAGCAAATTCCTCCGCTTGTTAATGCTTATATGAACCTGTCTGGGTCGATGAGGGTTTTTGGTACTTCGGTTAATGATCGCTTTGGTGATGTGGAAGAAACGGCCATCATGGTGACCATTGGGGATATTTACGATTACAAAAAAGACCGGCATATTTCTACGTTTAAAAAGGAGACCAAACCCGGTAGCGAATCTTAAGTATTTAACATGGAAATCACCGAAGCGAAGTTTGTAAAAAGCAGTCCGAATCACCGCCTGTGCCCCGAAGCTAAACTACCTGAGTTTGCTTTTATTGGCCGGTCGAATGTTGGAAAATCCTCGCTTATCAATATGCTCACAGGCCGGAAAGGACTGGCCAAAATTTCAGGTACACCTGGCAAAACTACCCTGATCAACCATTTCCTGATCAATGAAAGTTGGTATCTGGTGGATTTGCCGGGATACGGGTTTGCCAAAACTTCCAAAAAGAACCGGGAAGCCTGGGAGAAAATGATCTTTGACTATTTTGCGAATCGTGAAAACCTGGTCAATACCTTTATCCTTATCGATTCGAGGCATAAACCGCTGGCCAATGACCTTGAACTGATTGAATGGTTTGGAGAGAGCGGTTTGCCCTTTGTATTACTTTTTACCAAATCGGATAAGCCCAATCAAAAAGAGTTGAGCCGAAATCTTAAATCTTATCGGGATACACTGCTTGAATCATGGGAGGAGCCGCCACTATCCATTGTTACTTCTTCCGCCACAAATAAAGGTAAAGAAGAGGTTTTGAATCTGCTTGATCAGTTCCTGGAATCGGTTCAGTAATATCTTATTGTCAGGTTTCTTGGGAAGAATGCCACGAAAACACGAAATCTCTAAATCCCACTAAAAGAGAATTATTAAACACAAATGCCTTCGTGCAATTTCGTGCTTAAGTGCCTTTGTGGCGAAAAGAAAAATAGCCACTAAATCACTAAACCACCAAACCCCACAAAAAAGAAATAATCAAACACCAATGTCTTCGTGCAATTTCGTGTTTTAGTGCCTTTGTGGCGAAAAGAAAAATAGCCACTAAATCACTAAGCCACCAAACCCCGCTAAAAAGAGAATCATTAAACACCAATGTCTTCGTGCAATTTCGTGCTTAAGTGCCTTTGTGGCAAAAAGAAAAAAAGCCACTAAATCACTAAACCACCAAACCCCACAAAAAAGAATTAATCAAACACCAATCCCTTCGTGCAATTTCGTGTTTTAGTGCATTGGTGGCAAAAAAATAATAGCCACGAAAACTCAAAAACACTAAACCCCACTATAGTTGAATCATTAAACACCAATGCCTCCGTGCAATTTCGTGCTTTGGTGTTTTAGTGGCAAAGAAGGTTAGGAAAAAGGGATTCCGCTGTTTTATAAAAAATCTTCCATAAAGATCTTTTGCTCCTCGATCATGTTTTCAGGAGGGTCTTCAAAAAACTGAAATTGCTTACCCTGCTCACTGCCTTTTGGTGTTCCTGAAATAATATCTACTTCAAAAACGAGGCTGATGGTATGAAAAAACGGGTTTTTATGTTCATTGAACTCCAAAATGCCAATATGCTGCGGATTATCTACCTCTAATGAGGTCTCCTCCTTCGCAATGCGAACAATGGCATCTTCAATTGACTCCCCCATCAAAACCGTTCCTCCGGGGAAATGCCATTGCCCTTTGCCGGGTTCAATCGCACGGAGGGTAAGTAAAAATCCATCATCATTATTAATAAGCAGGTCGACACATAAGCGCGGGACTTTGGAGTAAATTTTCACAAATTCGTTGAATGGAAGTTTTTGCGGTGAGTTCATTATTTTTCAAATTTAGCACTACAAAACTAAGCAATCAATCTGATCAAAAACCGAAGTTTGTGGAAAACTTGTAATTTTACCAAAATCAAAAATCAGAAATGGAGCAGCAAATTCAAATTCAAAAACTGAGTAAGGCCGAGCTGGAGGAATTGGCCGTAAAAAGCTGGCCCATCTGGGAAAAGGAGGTTTCAAACTTTGACTGGTTTTATGATAGTGAAGAGCAATGCCTCATCCTGGAAGGTGAAGTTGAAGTGAAAACAGCACAAGAAACGGTTTCCATCAGACCGGGTGATTTTGTTACTTTTAAAAAAGGGTTGAGTTGCAAATGGGATGTGAAAAAACCCGTTCGTAAGCACTATCGTTTTTTGTAGATTAGGGAGTATGGAAGGAACGGTGATCAAATCAACAGGAAGCTGGCTGAGTGTTTTAACGGAGAAGGGTGAAACATTTCAATGTAAGCTCAAAGGCAATTTCCGGATCAAAGGAATAAAATCGACTAATCCGGTTGCGGTGGGTGATGTTGTTGGCTTTGAGTTGATCGACAGCGAAAACACCGGACTTATCCAAACCATCTTTCCCCGCAATAATTACATCATCCGCAAATCGACTAAGCTCTCGAAGGTATCGCATATCATTGCTGCCAATATCGACCAGGTTTGTATCATCGCAACATTTATTCAGCCCCGCACTTCCACCGGTTTTATCGACCGGATTTTGGTCACCGCCGAGGCGTATCACATTCCCGGTGTGATCATTTTTAATAAAACCGATTTGCATAAAGACAAGCAAACAGAACAACTGAATAAACTTGAAAAAATATATTCGGATGCAGGCTATACCGTTATTGCCACCTCGGTAAAAAAAGCAGAAAACCTGGATAGGGTGAAAGCGATTTTGAAAAATAAAAAAACATTGATCACGGGTCATTCGGGCGTTGGGAAATCGGCGATGGTAAATGCCATTGAGCCCCGTCTCAACTTAAAAACCCGCGAAATTTCATACACCCACAACAAGGGCATGCACACCACCACCTTTGCCGAAATGTTCGGATTGTCCTTTGGCGGTTCCATCATCGATACGCCGGGTATCAAGGAGTTTGGACTCACCGATTTTTCGCGGGATGAAATAGCTGAGCGGTTTCCTGAGATGCGAAAATACATGCATCAGTGCCGGTTTAATAACTGCACCCATGTGCATGAGCCGGGCTGTGCGGTGATCACCGCCATCGAAAACGGGAACGTGAGTCTATCGAGGTATGAAAACTACCTGAATATACTCACCGACGATTATTGGGAAAAAACTGAAAAAGATTTCAGACTTTAGCGTCAATTTTTACGTTAAAAGGAGAATTAGAAAAAGAAAGTTAAATTCATGATTGCAAAACATTTTATCACAACAAATATAGAGCCTGTTAAACTTACGGAGAGCGGTGCCGATATTTTATATCATCTGGATGAACACCGGCTTCATGATATCCCGGTCGTAGATGGGCGGAATCTGATGGGGTCGGTCACTGAATCGGATGTGTATACCCTGGAAGATCCTGATAAACCGCTTAAGCAGCTCAAATTTACTTTTAAGCGTGATTTTGTTTATGAGGGGCAACACATTTTTGATATCATGAAAATGATGAGTTTAACCGGACTCACCATGTTGCCTGTGCTCGATGAAAATGAAAAATACCTTGGCTGCATTCAGCAGGGCGATATGATGAAAAGGATATCCGAGATACTTGCTGTAAACAATCTGGGAGCAATCATTGTGCTGGAGATCAATCAAAATGATTTTGTACTTTCTGAAATTGCAAGATTGGTTGAGTCACAGGATTCAAAAATCATGAACCTCTTTGTTACCACCAACAGCGATTCAACTAAAATGGATGTAACTATCAAGTTGAATACTATGGAGATACAGGCGCTGATGCAATCCTTTAACCGTTATAACTATATCGTGAAGGCAACGTATACGGAGGACGAAAAAATGTATGACGACCTACGCGACAGGTATGATTCTCTGATGCGATACCTGAATGTTTAAAATGACGCTGAAACTGAAAATATCCTGCACAAGCATACTATATATTTTACTCTCACTGGCTCCTTCAGTTTTGTTAGGGCAGGAGGGGGCAGCCGGCAATAACAAAGATACCCTGGTCATTATTCATTCACTTTCATTTTCGGGAAATAACATTACCCGCGAACGCATTATTCAGCGCGAAATTGTTTTCCATGCCGGTGATACCCTCTCATTGCCTGAATTGCGGGAGCAAACCGAGCAAAGCCGCAAAAACCTTGTAAATACTTCCCTGTTCAACTTTGTTACCAGCGACATCTTATTTATCGAAGGAGAACCTCTAACTGCCGACGTTTCCTTTACATTTATCGAACGTTGGTACATATGGCCGGTGCCCATTTTTGAATTTGCCGACCGCAATTTTAATGAATGGCTTAAAAAGAAAGACTGGAACCGTTTGAATTACGGGATGTTTCTCACCTGGAACAATTTCCGCGGACGGCGCGAAAAGGTGGTGGTGTACACCCGGTTCGGGTATGATGAAAACTATAATATCAGCTACCAGATTCCATATATCAATAAAAAGCAAACCCTTGGGATCGGCTTTGCCGGTGGTTTTTCGCAAAATCATGAAATAGCTTACAACTCCGAAGATAATAAGGAGGTTTATTTTAAAAGCGAGGAGTACCGGCCCCAACGAAAATATTTTGGCTATACCGAATTGTATTACCGGAAGAATATTCACAATTTTCACCGGGTAAACCTGGGATATAGCGATCTGCGGGTAGCCGATTCGGTGCTCATCCTCAACCCGGATTTTTCATACGGCAATTTAAACCGCAACCAGTATTTCACCCTCTATTACCACTTCCGCACCGACTACCGCGATTTTAAACAATATCCGCTCAACGGGTATTATGTTGATTTTGATGTGGTGAAAAATGGAATCGGGGTATTTGATGATGGCGTAAACGACCTTTATATCAAAACAGGCCTGCGTAAATACAATCAGATCAGCGGGCGGTTTTATTGGGCTTCAGGGCTGTCAGGCAAAATATCACCTTTCTGGTCGCAGCCCTATTACTTTTTGCAGGGGCTGGGTTACGGCCGCGATTATGTGCGTGGTTACGAATATTATGTGGTCGACGGACAACATTTTGCTGTTTTAAAGAACAACCTCAAATTTGAGTTAATAAAAATGCGGGAGATGACTTTTCCGTTTATTTCGACCGAAAAGTTCAACAAACTGTTTTATGCTTTTTATATGAACGTGTACGCCGATTTGGGTTATGTGGTCGACAACCGAAATATCAATACCAATCCGCTGGCCAACGACATCCTCACCGGCTACGGCGTCGGACTCGATTTTGTAACCTATTACGATTTTGTACTCCGCCTGGAGTATTCCTTTAATAAAATGGGTGAGTCGGGCTTCTTTATCAGTTTTATGCCGTCGATTTGAATTCTGTTGTTACCGGTCTGATTACTTTCTCTTTTTCATAATCATTTTATAAGTTTCTGATTTCTTGGTGGCCAACGGTGTAGATAAATTTCATCACCGAAAGCAAACAATTACACAGAGGTTCGCAGAGGGGTTGAAAATGTGATACACCTATGCAAATTCCCTTTCTCATAATATTTGTTAAATGCATCTGATTTACAGCTTTATTTTGTAATCTTGCACATGAAAGCAGTGTGTTAAGTTTAGTGCAACAACCCATGAACATAGCAATCTTCAGTAAAACGATTCCGGAGGAAAGTCTTTTTTATATTCAATCGATCATTGATGAACTGCAATCGAAAAACTGCGGGATATTGTTTTATGGCCCTTTTTATGAAAAGGTAAAAGCACAGATACGTATTCCGGAGGGCACCGGTTTTTTTAAAACCCATGAAGAGCTGGAGGGAAAAGCCGATTTTCTGTTTTCCATCGGTGGCGACGGCACCCTGCTCGATACCATTTCGCTGGTGCGCGAGTCGGGCATCCCGATTTTGGGGATCAACCTGGGCCGCATGGGCTTTTTGTCGTCCATTGCCCGCGACCGCATCATCCCGGCTATTCATGCTTTAATGGATAAAAAATTCAAGCTCGACAAACGGACCCTGCTGAGGCTGGAAACCGGGGAGCACCTTTTTGGTGAAATGAACTATGCCATGAATGAGCTGAGCGTTTACCGGAAATCGCCCCAATCGATGCTTAAGATAGAGGCCTATGTGGATGATGAATTCCTCAATTCGTACTGGGCCGACGGACTGATCGTGAGTACGCCCACCGGGTCAACGGCATATTCGCTGAGCAACGGAGGCCCTATCATACTGCCCGGTTCGCAGAATTTTGTGATCACCCCCATTGCCACGCACAATTTAACAGTAAGGCCTATCGTTATCCCTGACAGTTCTCAAATCAGGATAAAAGTTGTGGGGAGAGTCAAAGAATTTTATGTTAACCTCGATTCCCGGTCGGTGCTGGTGGATTCTACAATGGAATTAATGATCAATCGCGAAGATTTTAAAATCAACCTGGTAAGGCTTGAAGAAGACAGCTATTTTAAGACCATTCGGGATAAACTGTTGTGGGGGCTCGATATCCGGAATTAACAAAGATATCCATCGCTGTTTTATTCCGGAAAGGAGTGAACCGGCAGGTGGTTCGATATAAAGAAAAAAGCTATTTTTGCGGCAAATTATGAGAAAACTTATTCTGTTGGTTTTATTGTTGACATTTGCCCTTACAGGCAGGTCGCAGCTTGAAGTCGGGATTTTTGGAGGAGGTTCGTATTACATGGGCGATCTCAACCCCAATATTCCGTTCCTGCAGACCAGCGCTGCCTATGGGTTACTGGCGAGGTACAACATCAGTTCGAGGTGGGCCGCCAAGCTTAACCTTTACCAGGGGAGCCTTAATGGCGACGACGACCGCAGCGGTTTCCTGCCCGAGAGAAATCTTTCTTTTAAAAATGATATTACCGAACTCGGCTTAAACTTCGAATTCCATTTTTTACCCTACTTTAACGGAAGCATGAAAAGTTATGTAACCCCATATATTTTCAGTGGAGTGGCCTTGTTGTACCACAATCCACAGTTGGATAACAAGGATTTGAAGGATTATGGAACGGAAGGGCAAAACAATACTTCAGAACTTACGAAATTGTCGGGAGAAGATGTTACACGGGATAATTACAGTAATTTTGTTTTAAGCATTCCTTTTGGCATTGGCGTAAAATATAGTTTTTCGCAACGCATTGCAGCCTCCCTGGAGTGGGGAATGCGAAAAACCTTTTTCGACTATCTCGACGATGTAAGCACCACGTATTACCTGGAGGCTAACCTTGACCCAGCCGATTCTGAATATGAGAACCAGGAATATTCCGATCCCAACCGGAACCATGATCCCTGGATGCAAAGAGGGAATTCAAGTACCACCGATTGGTATTCGTTTGCCGGCATAACGCTAACCTATTACATCGACCTGAGAAATAAAAACAGATGTTCGGATTTTGAGGATAATTAAGGCAGCATAAGCAGATATGAGTTTAAAAGATAAAATCGATACAGAGCGCTTACCGGAACATATTGCCATTATCATGGATGGCAATGGACGCTGGGCCAGGCAAAGATCAAGACCTCGTGTTTTTGGTCACCGCCATGGCGTGACTTCTGTGCGTGAAACGGCTGAAGCTGCTGCCGAACTGGGGGTGAAATATCTTACGCTTTATGCCTTCTCCACCGAAAACTGGAGCCGTCCGAGGGCTGAAGTTACTGCACTTATGAAATTGCTGGTGCAAACCATACATAAAGAGACCAAAACACTGCACGATAATAATATTCGCCTTTTGGCTGTGGGTAATCTCGAAAACCTGCCAAAAGTTACCTTGGATGAGTTGCAGGATGCAATTAAAGAAACGGCCCATCATGATCGAATGTCGATGATACTTGCCCTGAGTTACAGCTCTCGCTGGGAAATAACCCGGGCCATACAGGAGATGACAAAAGATGCGAAGCAAGGTAAACTCGATCCTGATCAGGTGAATGAAAATTTAATATCTGAATATCTTACTACCAAAGGTATTCCTGATCCCGAGTTACTCATCAGAACCAGTGGCGAATACAGGATTAGCAATTTCCTGCTCTGGCAAATTGCTTATGCAGAACTTTATTTCACACCCAAGTTTTGGCCCGACTTCAGGAAGGAAGACTTATATGAGGCGATTATAGACTTTCAGAAAAGAGAACGCAGATTTGGAAAAACGAGTGAACAGATTGTAAAATGATGTTAAAGAGGTTTAGAAATATATTGGTAATCACCTTTGCTTTGCTGGGAATGGTTTTACAGGGTCAAAATATTAATCCCGGTGATATTGATTATGCCAAGCCAAAAAAATATGAAATTGGTGGCATCACGGTTTCCGGGGTGAAATACCTGGATAATAATGCCCTGGTGATGTTGTCAGGTCTTTCGGTGGGTGATATCATTCAGATTCCGGGCGATGCAATTACCCGAGCCATTCAAAATTTGTGGAAACAGGGATTGTTTGAAAATGTGAAGATAACTGCTACCCGTATCCAGAACGACCTGATCTTTTTGAATATTGATTTGGCGGAACGGCCACGCATGTCGACCTTCTCTTTTGCAGGGATTAAAAAATCGGAAGCAGATAATATACGCGATGAAATTAAACTGGCCAGCGGCGATGTGGTAACCGACAATATGCTGATCCGAACCAAAAACAAGATCAAAAGTTATTATACTGATAAAGGCTTTCTGGATGCAGAAGTGAATATCAAACAAGTGGATGATAGTTTAAGGATCAACCATGTGCGATTATTGATTGAGATCACCAAAAATGAAAAGGTTAAAATCGGGGCGATCAATATATATGGCAACGAAGCTTTTGATGATTCAAGGGTGAAGAAGTTCATGAAAGAAACCAAGGAGAAAGGGGCGTTTCAGCCGTTTTATAAAATTGAGAATTTCATTTTTGATATTTCAAAAGATGCAGTCACTTTTCGGTTTTCGAAAATGGTGGAAGATTCCCGCGATTATGTTAACCGGAACATGCGGATGCGGATATTCAAATCATCCAAATATATACCGGATGAATACAAAAATGACCTGGTTAATATTATTTCTAAATACAATGAGCATGGCTACCGCGATGCCAGCTTCGTAAAAGATTCTGTTTACAGGAATCCGGAGGACAATTCAGTGAATATTGATCTTTATCTCACCGAAGGGAGTAAATATTATTTCAGGAATATAAGCTGGGTGGGAAATACCAAATATACCGATGCTGCATTGAACAGGGTGTTAAGGATTCAAAAAGGGGATGTTTACAATTGGGAATTGCTCAATTCGAACCTTACTTTCAACATGTCTGAAGATGATGTAAGTTCACTCTACATGAACGATGGATATTTGTTTTTCCAGGCAAATCCGGTGGAGGTTGCCGTGGAAAACGACAGTATCGATATAGAGATCAGGCTTTACGAAGGCAAACAAGCCACCATCAAGCGGGTGAAGGTGAAAGGAAATACCCGTACGCACGACCATGTTGTGATCCGCGAACTCAGAACCCGGCCCGGACAGTTGTTCTCGCGTTCGGATATTATTCGTACTACCCGTGAGTTGGCACAGTTGCGTTATTTCAATCCGGAAACGATCAATCCAGTTCCGGAGCCCAATCCGGCTGAAGGAACCGTTGATATAACCTATGAAGTGGAAGAAACATCCTCCGACCAAATTGAGCTTTCAGGGGGCTGGGGTTATGGCCGGGTTATCGGAACCCTTGGGGTTTCCTTTAATAACTTCTCTTTAAAAAATCTTTTGAATGGCAAGGAATGGCGCCCCGTTCCCACCGGTGATGGTCAAAAGTTGAGCTTGCGTGTTCAGTCATACGGATCAGGTTATATCAGTTATAGTGCCTCATTTACCGAGCCCTGGCTGGGTGGTAAAAAACCCAATGCATTAAGTGTTAGTTATTACCATTCATTGTTTTCGAATGGATTGCCCAAGGACAGCCCCGACCGGCAATCATTTGTGATCAACGGGGTAACCATTGGTTTAGGAAAAAGGCTTACCTGGCCCGACGATTATTTCCAGCTATACGTTGCCGCTAATTTCCAGCGATATGATCTGAAAAATTACACCAGTATATTCTCCTTCGGTACAGGAACCGGTTACTATAATAACTTCAGTTGGAATATCACTTTATCCAGAAACTCCATCGACCAGCCTATTTACCCAAGAACCGGATCGCTGATGAGTGTTTCTTTGGATATTACACCTCCATACTCTTCGTTTTCCGACAGGAATTATGCTACGCTCACCGAAAATGAAAAATATAAATGGATTGAGTATCATAAATGGGGAATACAATCGGCCTTTTTTACACCCGTGGTTGAAAACCTGGTGGTAATGGCAAGGGCAAAAATGGGATTTTTAGGTGATTATAATCCACAGATTGGTGTTACACCTTTTGAACGGTTTTACCTGGGCGGTGATGGCTTATCAGGATATAACAACCTGGATGGCCGCGAAATCATAGGTATGCGTGGATATGGGAATGAGACCTTAACTCCGAATTATTATAGATCAAGCAACACCGGAGCAACCATATATTCGAAATACACACTTGAATTGCGTTATCCCTTATCTCTTAATCCGAATGCAACCATTTTTGTGGCTACCTTCCTCGAAGCCGGAAATTCATGGGCTAAATTTGTTGACTATAACCCGTTCAGTGTATATAAATCCGCTGGATTTGGAGTGAGGGTGTTCCTGCCTATGTTTGGTATTTTGGGCCTCGACTGGGGTTATGGGTTCAACCAGGTGCCCGGATTACCGGATGCTAACCGCGGACAGTTCCACTTCTCCATTAACCAATCTATCGATTAATTGGAATCAGAGAAAAGAAATTGAAATAAACATCGTTATTTAAAAGGCTAATTCGTTGAATAAAAGAAATATAAATTCCCTGTTTATGAAAAAGCTCTTGCTTACATCCTTTGTGGTATTGTTGCTCATGAGCACCGGCTTCACTCAAAAGTATGCATATGTGGATACCCAATATATTCTGGATAATATTCCTGAATACAAGGATGCACAAATTCAATTGGATGATCTGGCTGCAGAATATCAGGAAGAAATTGAAGAAAAATTTGCTGAAATCAACCAAATGTATAAAAACTTCCAGGCAGAAGCAGTGCTTATGCCGGATGATGTTAAGGAAAAGAAAAAGGAAGAAATCAGAAAAAAGGAACAGGAAGTAAAAGATCTGCAAAATCAACGGTTTGGCCCAGGTGGTGACCTGTTTCTTAAAAGAGAAGAACTTGTTAAACCGATCCAGGAAAAAATATTTAACGCAATTGAGGAAATTGCCGTTGATGAAAACTATGCTTTCGTTTTCGACAGGGCGGGAAGCCTTACCATTTTATATGTAAATGCCCGTTTCGACATCAGCGACGATGTGCTCGACAAGGTAGGAGCTGAGTTGGGTACTGTCAGACGTGAAGATCGGGTAAAACAGGAGTATACGCCATCGCAACCTGCAACTAATAAAGGAACAGCTCCTCCCCGCGGACCAGGCAGAAGTTCACCCGGTCCGGTACAAAGCAAGGATCGAAAATAATGATTTGATTCTGTATTATAAACGAATTATTTATCTACATTTGCACCTCAATTTTAACACGTATAAACTTTATTTTCAAACGATATGAAGAAAATTATTGGACTATTTATTTTAGCAACTGTTTTATTGATTTCTACAGAAACACAGGCACAATCAAAAATGAAGTTAGGTCATGTTGACTTCGCTACACTTTACTCCATGATGCCCGGACTTGATTCAGTAAAAAAAGTTTTCGAAGATTATAATAAGGCTATCCAGGAGCAATATGCAGCCATGCAAACGGAGCTTGAAAATAAATTTATGGACTACCAGCAGAAATTAGGAACTATGACCCCATTGATTCAACAGATGAAAGAAGATGAGATCAATGATCTTCGGGATCGTATGTCGGAATTTGAGCAAACTGCTACACAAGACCTTCAAAATAAAGAGTTGGAGCTCACCTCCCCCATAATCGAAGAAGCGCGTAAAGCAGTAGAAGAGGTTGCCAAAGAAAATGGCTATACCTATATTTTTAACAGTACCGAAGGGCTTTTGCTGTATGCAACCCCATCTGATGACGTAATGGATATGGTTAAAGCCAAACTAAAAATTACTAAACCCACTCCTCAAAAAGGAGCAAATCCAGATATTTTACCAAATTAATTTTGGATATAGAAATCACAAAAAACCCCCGAATTTCGGGGGTTTTTTATTTTTCATTCAGATTATCTTACAAGTGTAACCGTTCCCTTATTGGTGACTTCGCCTTCGCCGGCATTGTAATAAACTACCCAAATATAAACATCTCCGTTGCAATCCTTACCGTTTTCGCTGCCGTCCCAACCTTCCAGAATATCGGTTGATTCAAATACCTTTTTACCCCAACGGTCGAAAATAATGAACTTGTAATTTACTACTCGTTCGGGTGGATTGGCAAAAACCCTGAATGTTCGGTTTTCTTCCACCAAACTATTGGGGTTAAAAGCATTTGGAACAGGAACTACCTGAACAATTACATCGTCAACATATTTTAAGCCGCCACACAGGGTAATTTCGCAATAATAAGTAGTGGTCTCAGTAGGAGCAACTAAAAATTGCCTGGCGGTGCTCACTTCTTCGCCACCTGGATACCTGTCCTTAAACCAGCGATATGAAATATGGCCGGGAGGGATGATTACTTCGGGTTTAAAATCAATTTGGGAAACAGTGTAATTGTCTGGACCATCTGTTTCATATCGCCAGCTCTCATTTTCAGCAGTCCATGAGCTGTTATTTCTTCCTGGCACAGCTGTTCCCGCAACATCATCCCTGTTTACTCCCTGCGTTGCCCTGTTGCCCAGGTTAGCCTCACAAGCCGGTTTACTGATCACATGATTTTCGATGGAGTGATCTGTTTCGTTCAGTACAATTTGAGTGGTAACAAAGGATGATTCACAACTAAACATTGGTGCCTCGCACCACCCTACTATGAGCTTTCTGTCAGGTGCTGTTCCCACCGTTTTGTAGTAGATGTAATCGTTGTGAGGTGCAGTAGGCCTTTTGAATAAATCCTGGTAAGGTCCGAGTATGGTTAATTCAAACGTACTGGTTGGAATACTAACATTGGTCCAGTGAACAATATCAAGAATTTCGGGTAGGTTAAAGCTGACTAATCCATTGGGGCCAATGGCAAAGTTGGTGTGATTAGAACCGTAAAACTCAAAATCAAAACCGATGGGAAAAGGGCCTACAAAATAATCATCTTCTGCAGTTACCGGAATTCCAACATAACCTGTATACTGGCCTTTTAATAGAACGGGTAATCCACCTGAAATGGTAATGTCATCCCCGGCATTCACCTGTGCTTTGATTTGAATTATCATTACAAACCAAAAAAGGATGATTAGCGCAATTATGTGTTTTGATTTTCTCATGAGAGAAATTAAGTCCTACTTTCCAACCGTAAGCAATGATAAAGATTCAGGATCGAGATACTGTTGTGCCAATGTTAATATTTCTTCACGGCTAATGGCCTTTACAACCTCAATATAATTGTCAAAATAGGTAAAATCCAATCCGTATTCGAGCAGGCTTTTAAAATTATCAGCTTGTGCAAATGATCCATCCACACTGCGCAAAAAGGAGCCTAACATATAGTTCTTTACAAGATCAAGTTCCTGTGCTGAAACCTTATGCTGCCTCAGCTGGTCAATTTCATAATAGATTTCATGAACGGCTTCCTGCGTTACATCACTGCCAACCTCAGAGGTAATAAAAAAGTATCCGCTGTGATGCAATGAAACTATCGCCGACCCGATTCCATAAGTATAACCTTTGTCTTCCCGAATGTTTGACATGAGCCTGGAACCGAAGTAGCCGCCCAGAATGGTATTCATTACTTTCAGTTTAACATAATCAGGATGGGTTTTATTGAACAATACTTTCCCCATTCGTATGGCACTTTGCACGGCATTTTTCTTAACGAAATGGGTTTTTTTATCCTCTAGTTCGGTTTGCCGCGGAATTGTTCCCTGATGATCAGGGGCTTGTCCGTTGAAACCAGTGAAAAGATCATTTAATAAATGTACAAATCCCGCAGGTATTTTCCCCGAAACAATGACTTTGCAATTACCGGCGTTGTATCTGTTTTTGTGAAAGCTAACCAGGTCATCTTGCGAAATTTGATCGAAATCACTTTCATTAAAAACCTTGCCGTAAGGATGCCCTTCACCAAAGATGAGTTCATTGAATTTTCTCCGGGCCAGGTATCTCACTTTTTCATTGTTAACCAAAAAATTTTGCCGGCGGTTTTGCCTGAGTGTTTCCAGTTCTTTTTGGTCAAAAACCGGATCACGAATGATTTCGGCCAGCACCGGGAGTGTTTTATGCAGGTGCTTGTTGAGCGAATAAAGTGCAACATAGCCCATATCTTTATCCGAATTGGTTTCCAGATGGGCTCCATAATAATCAATAAGGTCGGCAATTTTAGCAGAGCTCATGGAAGAAGTCCCTTCCTTCAGCATTCGGTTGGTAAAGCTGGCTACCAATTTTTTGGGTTCGAACCAACTGCCTGCGGTGAAAATAAATTCAATTTTTACCAGATCCTGTTCAGAAGTATTAATAAGGTAAACAGGAATGTCATTGTCAAGCGTTTGAACTTCGGGTTTGTCAAGACTTATCCGGTCAACTAAATTGATATTGGGTTGTATATGTCTGTTAAGCTGTGTCATAAATTAATTTGAGAAATAATAAAGCGTTGATGAATTGTCCTCCCTGAATATCTCGTTTGCCGTTTCACGAACCGATTCCCTGGTAACGGCAGCATAAAGGTCCTTTTCCTGGTTGATAAGGTCTGCATCGCCCAGTAATTCGGAGTAGGAGAGGTTCATCGCTTTATTTAAAACACTTATTTCAGAAAACTCAAGGGTAGATTCTATTTTGTTTTTAACCTTTTCAAGTTCATCTTGTGCTACCAAATCGTTTTTAATTATATCAATTTCGGTATTGATTGCTTTTTCGGCATCTTCCATCCGAACACCTTTCACCAGTTTGCCAGAAAAAACAAATAACCCTTCATCACGGTCGCCTGAAATATAGGCATGAATATCGCTGAAAATGTTTTTTTCTTTTACCAGCCTGTTGAAAAGGCGAGATGAATCGCCATTGGAAAGAATATCAGAGATTAGATCGGTGGTGTGATAAGCATCGTGGTTGCGGGCACACATGTGATATGTTTTATAGAGGGCATCAAACGGAACATCGCGTTCCACTTTTAAACTGCGCACTTCAGTTTGCCTGGGCTCTTTGGGCAAATTCCGGTTTAGGATCATTCCGGGCTCAATGGGCCCAAACCACTTTTCTGAAAGCCGGTGGATCTCATCGGTACTCACATCACCCGCTACCGTTAAAATGGCATTATTCGGATTATAATACTTTTTGTAAAAATCCTTTACATCCTGCATGGTGGCTTTTTCAATGTGTGATATGTCTTTACCGATTGTTGCCCACAGATAAGGATGAACCTTGTAAGCCATGGGTCTCAACAGTAGCCATACATCACCATAAGGCTGATTTAAATAAGATTGCTTAAACTCTTCAATCACCACATTTCGTTGTACTTCCAGGCTTTTTGCAGAAAATGCCAGATCGAGCATCCGGTCTGATTCGAGCCAAAAAGCCAGCTCCAGGTTTTGCCTGGGAATGGTAAGGTAGTAATTGGTAATATCGTTATTGGTAAATGCATTGTTTTCGCCTCCGGCTTCTTCCAGCGGTGTATCGTATTTGGGGATATTTACCGAGCCCCCAAACATCAGGTGCTCAAATAAATGGGCAAATCCTGTACGGTCCGGATCCTCATCCCGAGCACCAACATCATAAAGCAGGTTCATCGCCACAATTTGAGTAGATTTATCCTTGTGAACAATCACCCTCAACCCATTATCCAGTGTAAACTTCTCAAAGTTGATCATATCGTCGTTTAGTTCGTAATTTCCTGTTGATTCCTTTAACAGGAATTTTGCAAAAATATTTCATTCGGAATGGCGGGCAAAATAAATTTTATAATTTTGCTTAGCCTCAGAAAATGACAAAATTATCATATATATAGCCACAAAAACATACTTCAATGAAAAGAGACGATTTAGTTTTTGAAATCCTGAAAAAAGAAGCCGACAGACAGCGCTTTGGAATAGAGTTGATTGCATCGGAAAACTTTGTGAGCAATCAGGTACTGGAGGCCATGGGTTCGGTAATGACAAACAAATACGCCGAGGGATACCCGGGTAAAAGATATTATGGCGGTTGCCAGCATGTGGATGAAACCGAGCAACTGGCCATCGACAGGTTAAAAGAGTTGTTTGGTGCTGAGTGGGCCAATGTTCAGCCACACTCAGGAGCTCAGGCCAATATGGCTGTATTTCTCACTTTGCTTAATCCCGGTGATAAATTTATGGGACTGGACCTTTCACATGGAGGTCATCTTTCGCACGGTTCGGCGGTAAATTCATCAGGAATTCTGTATCAGCCCATTGCATACGAAGTAGATGAAGAAACCGGACGTGTTGATTATGATAAAATGGAAGAAACAGCCCTGCGTGAAAAGCCGAAATTGATTTTGGCAGGTGCCTCAGCCTATTCCCGCGATTGGGATTATAAACGAATGCGTGAGATTGCTGATAAAATTGGCGCATTTCTGATGGCTGATATTGCTCATCCTGCCGGATTGATCGCTGTTGGACTTTTAAACGATCCGTTGAAGTATTGTCATGTGGTAACCTCAACAACCCATAAAACCCTGCGCGGACCGCGGGGTGGAATCATCATGATGGGACGTGATTTTGATAATCCTTTTGGTAAAACAACACCAAAGGGAGTGATCCGTTCCATGTCATCCTTATTTGACTCAGGTGTATTTCCGGGCATACAGGGCGGACCATTGGAGCACGTAATTGCTGCCAAAGCCGTTGCTTTTGGTGAAGCGTTAACGAAAGAGTATAAAAACTACATGAAACAGGTTAAGAAAAATGCAGAGGTGATGTCGCAGGCTTTTGTTGATAAAGGCTATAACGTTATTTCAGATGGAACTGACAACCACCTCATGCTCATCGACCTGCGAAATAAATTCCCGGAAATCACCGGCAGGAAAGTGGAGAATACCCTTGTTTTGGCCGACATTACCGTGAATAAAAACATGGTTCCATTCGATAGCCGGTCACCCTTCCAAACATCCGGGTTAAGGGTTGGAACCCCAGCAGTAACCACTCGTGGATTAAAAGAAGAACACATGCCTGTTATTGTTGACTTTATTGATCAGGTTATATCTGATATCGACAATGAAGATCTGATTGAAAAAGTGAAAAAGCAGGTGAATGAAATGATGGGAGAGTTCCCGATGTTTGCAGATTAAGCTAATATTTTGAAAATTAAAAGGCCTCAATTTGAGGCCTTTTTAATTTTTATCTATTTCATTTTTCCCGGATCAAGATCAGCTTTTCACTTTCAATCGAAAGCCACTGTTTTTCACCTTTGATAAAAACAGTGCCATTTTTATGAGCATGGTAAACTATTGGAATGCCAATATCTACAGTAAGTTCATATGATTCCGGAAAATCCACAATGGACTTGATCACTCCTTCAAAACAATTATCGGATTCGGTTTTAATTCCAGATAAATGAATGGATTCATTTGGAATTACTACCTGTTGCGCATGTTGGTCAAATAAATTAACCGATAGGGAAACTTTCTCATTTAAAATTATTTCTGCGTCATTTACTTTATCAAAGACAAAAATATTGGAGAAATTAAGAAAGCGTGCTACGAATTCATTTTTTGGTTCCGAAAAAATTTCATTGGGTTTACCGATCTGTATTATTTCACCGTTTTCCATAAATGCAATTCGATCAGCCAACCGAATTGCCTCCTCCAGGTCATGGGTGATATGTATGATGGTTATTCCGGTTTGATTAATTTTTTTTAGCAAATTCATTAACTCTCCCCGAAGTTGAATATCAATCGAAGAGAGAGGCTCATCCAAAAGCAGGTATTGAGGCTGTGAGATCATGGCCCGGGCAAGGGAAACACGTTGTATTTCACCACCTGATAAGGTTGAAACTTCGCGATTAAGAAGGTGGTTGATATTCAGTGATGAAGTTATTTCGTTGATTTTTTTATGTAAAATATTCGCCTGGAGTTTTCTACTTCTGAGTGAATAGCCGATATTTTTTTCAACCGACAAATTTGGAAACAATGTGTTGTCCTGGAAAACCAGCCCAAGACCTCTTTTATTAACTGCGGCTCGGGTTATATTTGTGTCATCAATTATAACAGAACCATTTTGGACAGGGTAAATTCCTGCAAGCACTTCAAATAAAATGGACTTTCCTGCTCCGCTTGGGCCAAGTAACACGAAATATTCGCCTTTTTCAATTTTAAGGTTAATTTGCTTCAGTTCGAATGAGCCCACCTTTGCCGATACATTTTCGATTTTAATCATTCGACTTGAAAGGTTTTAGGGTGAGCATCCTGAAAAGAACAAAAAACAACAGGCAAATTGCTATGAAAATAACAGAAACCGGTTGGGCATATTTTAATCCAAATTGGGTAAAGCGCTCATAGATCAGCACCGGGGTAATCATGGGGTGATAAGCAATGATAATGACAGCACCAAATTCACTCATTCCTCTTCCGAACATCATCACCAGGCCCGATACAATATGTCGCCATGCAAGGGGAAGGGAGATGGATAAAAACACCCTGCCCGGTGAAGCTCCTAAATTTTGGGCTGCAAATTCATAACGTTTTGGAACACTTAAAAAGCCATCCCGGGCAGCATTGATCAAAAACGGAACACTCACAAAAGCCATGGCCAGGGCTATCCCAACAGGATGTCCGATTAGATCAAATCCAAAAAATCCTGCTGTTTTGCCCAATAAGGAATCTCGTGAAATAAAACCGAGCAACGCAATTCCCGCAGCAGAATGGGGTATCACTATAGGAAGATCGATCAGGGCCGTAATTAACTTTTTACCAAAAAAATCCTTTCGGGCCAAAAGCAAGGCAAGAGGAATTGCAAGAATTGCAAAAAATAATGTTCCGGCAAATGAAATTCCAATGGTTAGTCCTATACTATTTTGAACTTCTTTATCCGAAAGCGTTTCAAAAAGTGAGCTGGAGGTGCTTTGCAGGAAAAGATTTAAAAGCGGAGCTATGATAAACATCAACGCGAATCCCCCGGCAAAAACAATGAGGATATAAAAAATGCTGATATTATTACCGCTTTTCAGCATTAATTTTCCGCATCGAGATAGATACCTGCAATTGATTTAATGGCTCTGTCGGAAAAGAAGTCGCCGGCAGGATATAACCTGAACAAACCTCCATTGCCATCTCCATGATAGATCAGCAATACTTCCGATTGATCGTTTCGGTTCATGATTTCGCTAAAAGTATAAACTACCCGGTATCCATCGTCGGCAACTATGAGCACGAGGCCTTTTTGAATATTATCTGTTGTGATACTAGTAAATGTTTTCAGATGATCCATCAAACGTGTGCCGGTAAATGGTGTGGTGCTGTGAATGCCCCGTCCTCTGCCATAGAAAATGCTTTCATAATGCATTTCCTGCATGTTTTCAGGATCCTGATCCAATGAAAATTGTAGCTCATCATTTTTAAAAAAGTCAACCTTTTCTGAAAAAAGAGGTTTCTTCCCTTTGATTGTTTCAAAAGATCGGGGGTAAGATTTGATGGTGATTTTTGAAGGCGCCAAAATATTTCTTTCTGTGATCAGATCCGAACCAATTACAAGTTTGCTTTTTTCGGGAAGTGGCCACAGGTCGTTGGTTTTGGAAGGAACTATGCGCATTACCTGTTTGGCAATAATAACTTCATGCAAGTGATTTGGGTAATAAATTTCTCCCCAGCTCACCACTACCTTTTCGTTTGCTTCATTTTCAATCTCAACATACAAATCAATAATTGGCTCAAATTCATCCTGGTTAGCTTTATGCAAGATAAAATTGTTTAAAATATCGAGCAAAGAGTAGCCGTCGTAACGATAAGCGCCAACGAACTTATTACCATCTTCAGCTAATACTGCCTCCTTAACAATGATGGTATGCAACGGTAAACCACTCAAATCAACTACACCCGGATTTGAAACTTCACCACCAATACTTATTTCATTCAAAGGTAGCTCGTGGGTTTCGGCGTTGTCGTAAAAATAATTGGTGGCATCTGTGGTATCAGCCGGTGGAAACTGGGTTTGTTCAGCTATAGCAGTTTTCTCAGCATTTTGCTGACATGAAGCCATGATAAACATGGTTAAGGATAAAATGATTGAAAGTTTTTTCATTACCTGTCAGTTTTTGATAATTCTTTAAATATTTTGTTTGGTATGTATTTCCGGTATTCGTCAGGAACCCTGGCCATACTTTGCTGCCCGTTTTGTTCCATGATCTTTTGGCCTTGTTCGGGGTTGAGCATAAAAGTTGCAAATTGTTCGGCTAATTCCGTGTTTGGAGCATCCTTTAAAATCGTAAAAGCATAAATCATGGGCTCACCGGTTTTATGTGCGGTTGAGCCTGGAACTTTTCCAGTGATTTCAACACTTGCATTTTTATAAAAATCAGTGAATTCGGGATTGCCCAAATTTATTTCATCAGGCAAATCGAGTACCTTTAAATGATGCTGAATAGCGACAGATTTGTAAATAAAAATATAATCGATCACATTTGATTCAAGCAATGCAAGGAGATCCACTTCTTTGGGCCTAATGTAATTGATATCCTTGCTCAGAAAACCGGAGTAAAGGTTAGCTTCATTGAGATATAATTCTGCCAGTTCAAACAGCATAATGGTGCGATATCCGCAGGGATCAAGATCAGGATTTGAACGACCAAAAGTTACCGAATCAGCAAGTAAAATCTTAACCCAGTTTTCAGCATTGATCACGGAAGCTGCCTTTGAATTTTCCGTATAAGCAATACACATTTCGTTGGTGGCAAAATCAATAAACCAGTTTGTGTATTCCGGAATAAGCATCTCCTGAATAACTGTATAATCCGACGAAGCCATGATATCACAGGGTTTATGAAGTTCTGTAATTTTTCTGGCACATTCTCTGCTACCCGCAGCTTCCAGTAAAATTTGGGAGCCAGGGTTTTTGTGTTCGAATTGTGTTACCATTTCCTGCAAAGGCTTACTCAAGCTGCCGGCATGAAATACAATCAAGGTACTTTTATCCTGCTTCGAATTACAGGATAATGCTGCTGAAAGTATTAAAACTCCAAAAATAAATTTTGAAATAAGGTGTAACGTTTTCATGATGATCTTTTGGATTGGCATACAGAAACCAATCCCTTGCAATAATACAGCTTTTTTACGTGCTATTGTTAGGCAGCCGTCGAATTTTAAAGTATGAAACCGGGTTAAAATTTTGGATAAGCTTTGCTACTTTTGTAAAAAATGAAAAATTATGGGCTCCAAATTATTATCAGAGGAAATTAAATTCAATTACAAGATTTGGCTCTCAACTGCGGATGATAAGGGGATCCTGGGCGATGGGAAATGGCAGATACTCAAAGCCATTGAGGAGCACGGATCGCTGGTGGCAGCCACAAAAGCGCTGGGCATCACGTATCGGCGGACCTGGGGTGATCTGAAGAAAATAGAAGAGATGGTTGGATTTGCAATTTTAGATAAAGAACGGGGAGGTAAAGATGGCGGTAAATCAAGCTTAACTCCTGAGGGCAAGCGGTTGGTGGAAGCATTTGATCAGTTTCATATAAAAATGGATCAACATATGGAAGCGGCTTTCATTGAATTCAGAAGGATGGTCAATACTCGAAAATAGTGTATGAAAAGGGGCATGAAATGGTTTGTGACAGCTGGTGTGATTGTTTTTAGTATGGTGATCGCCATGCTTATTTTTATGCCTTCATTTCTTTCGTATCAAAAAACAGTTGATAGTGATAATATTATCATTGAGTCATGGATATCGGCAAGAGAAATAGAACAGGCAATTACGGGTAACCTCGTAAAAAATGATTCTCATTTTTATCTCACAGGGTTTGATTATCCCGATAAAATTCCATTAAGTGAATCAGAAATGGGCCGAAACCATAATGTGAGACGTTATGATCGTGGGATAGCGCTATGGACAAATGGTTCACTCGAAATTAAAATACCTGAAAGCGTTAATCTTAACCTCACCGACTCCATGCAACTTGATTTAAAATTTTCAGGTACTGAAGTGGATGGATTTGGCCCTCATTTTAATGTTATAGTAAATGGAGAATGTCTTGGTGGAGGCTTTGCAGGAGATCAACCAAAATCATATCACTTTCTGTTTATTGCAAAAAATCAAAATGTAAAATCTATTTTTATTCGGTATAATAACGATTTCTGGACTAAAAGAGGTGACCGAAATCTTTTCGTTTCGGCTATTTCAATAAACGGAAATGAAATTGAACTTAAGAGTGACATTGTTAGAAAATGTATCGATTTATCGCTGGAAACTACAGGTTTTCACTCACAAGCTGAAGAAATGGCTGATTACATTCATCAACTTGGAGTGCCAAAAAACAGAACTACCATCGTGGCATTCGAACCTGTGGAACATAACCAAACACTCGCCTCAGCTAAAAGCTTCCGGGATCATGTGAATGTAAATGATCTTCATTCGGTAAATATTATCACTTCCGGGCTTCATAGCCGGCGAACATGGTTTACCTATCAAAAGATCCTTCCTTCAAATGTAGAAGTCGGAGTGCATTTTTTTCCTAACGATGCACGTGACAAAGACAATTTATCTGCAAAAATTAACAGATTTTTTTATTTGATTAGCGAGTCATTTTCTTACCTGGCTAATTGGATTATTCTACATTTGCAGCCTATTAATAAATAAGTGGCAAACAATCCCAAATGTTTGCTGTTGTGTAAAAACAAATCAATTTATATTTAACACTTTACATAAAAATGGAAAAATTTGGAATCAGCGAAATGCTGAAGAACTTAGGTTTGAATGAAGTAAACAATGGTGCATCAACCGGGGCAAATTGGCTCGATACTTCTGGTGAATTGCTGGAATCGTATTCGCCAACTGATGGCAGGTTGATAGGAAGTGTAAAGCAGGGTAACTGGGATGATTATGAAAAAATCATGGCCAAAGCACAGGAAGCCTTTAAAGTTTGGCGAATGGTTCCTGCTCCAAAAAGAGGCGAAATCGTGAGGCAAATGGGTGAAGAACTCAGGAAATACAAAGAACCCCTCGGAAAACTGGTTTCGTATGAAATGGGAAAAGTTTATCAGGAAGGTCTGGGTGAAGTCCAGGAGATGATAGATATTGCTGATTTTGCGGTGGGGCAGTCAAGGCAATTATATGGATTGACCATGCATTCGGAGCGGGAGCGTCACCGGATGTATGAACAATATCATCCGCTTGGAGTAGTTGGCGTGATTACATCTTTTAACTTCCCGGTGGCTGTCTGGGCCTGGAATACCATGATTGCCTTGATTGCAGGCGATGTAGTTGTTTGGAAACCATCTTCAAAAACACCTTTATGTGCTGTTGCCGTTCATAATATTATGAAGGATGTTTTGGTTCGGAATGAAGTCCCGGAAGGTGTGATCAACCTGATTGTGGCCAGTTCAAAATATGTTGGTGACGATTTCCTGAAAGATAAAAGAGTTCCACTGATTTCAGTTACCGGATCAGTTGCAGTGGGAAGAAGGGTTGCCAGACTGGTGGGCGAAAGACTTGGTAAAACGATCCTGGAATTGGGTGGAAATAATGCTATTATAGTTTCGCAATATGGTAATTTAAATATGGCCCTGAGGGCAAGTCTGTTTGGCGCCGTAGCTACTGCTGGTCAAAGATGTACTTCAACTCGCAGGTTATTTATTCACGATTGTATTTATGATAAGTTTAAAGAAAAGTTAATAACAGCCTACAAGCAACTAAGCATAGGACATTCATTGGATGAGAAAACAGTGGTCGGGCCGTTGGTGGATAAATCAGCGGTGGAAGCCTTCAAATATGCCCAGGAGCAAGTAGTAAAAGAAGGTGGAAACATTGCCTATGGTGGACAGGTGCTTGAGGGTGAAGGTTATGAATCGGGAACCTATGTTATCCCTTGTATTGCCGAAGCTGAAAACCATTACCACATTGTTCAGGAGGAGACTTTTGCACCAATTCTTTATTTGATGAAATACTCAACTTTGGATGAAGCGATAGAAATGCATAATGGCGTTCCCCAGGGATTGTCATCAGCCATCTTTTCAAAAAATATTTATGAAACCGAGCAATTCCTGTCGCATGAAGGATCGGATTGTGGTATTGCCAATGTTAACATTGCTACAAACGGAGCTGAAATCGGTGGTGCTTTCGGCGGTGAAAAAGATACTGGCGGCGGTCGCGAATCGGGTTCAGATGCCTGGAAAGCCTATATGCGCCGGCAAACCAATACCATCAATTTTAGCAAAGAACTGCCCCTGGCACAGGGAATTAAGTTCGATGCTTTTGATGAATGATAAGAAAAAGCATGGGGCAAAGAGCATGGAGCATGGATGAGGGAGTGGATCCTATCGTTCCAATATTCACGCATACCTTTGCCCCGTCTAACCTTTGTATTTTGGTACTAACTCTTACTCTTTCACCATCTTCATCACTTCCACAATTTTTTCATTCTGTAGCCTTAAGAAATAAACTCCTTGTGGAAGGGCACTAATGTTGATTTGGGTTTCGGAATCGGTGAGGTGCACTTCCATTGCTTTAACTGCATTGACATTGAAGATTGAAAGCCAGGAATTACTTGATATCGAAGATGAAGAAATGGTTATTTTTTCATTTGCCGGATTGGGAGATATTTCATAATTAGTAGCAAAAATATTTTCTCCGACCCCGGCATTACATGATTGGCTTATAGCTTCCTGACTATTGCAACCCGGAGCATTGTCATGAATATTGATATTTCCATTCGGTGCTGTCAGATACTGGCATATACTGTAAATTTCACATTCTTTAAGATTTGAGTTAAAATATATTGTCAGATCTGTTATCGAATTGGCCTTAATACTATCCAGTCCTGAAAGATTGGTCATTCCATCATTTGAAGTTATCCAAAGCCCACCACCGATTGACGTTAGTGCCCCCAGTCCAGTAATGCTGGTCAAGGATTTATTATTAACTATTCCAAGTCCATCTCCAATAGAGGTCAATCCCTCCAACCCTGAAAGACTGGTCAGGGCATCATTACTTACTATTGAAAAATGACCACCGATGGAAGTCAATCCCTCCAAACCCGCAAGACTGGTCAGGTCGGAATTATCATGTAAATAAAGATCAGCAATGAAACTTAATCCATCCAAGCCAGTGAGACTGATCAGAAAATCATTAGAGGTTATATTAAGTTTACCTCCGATTGAGGTCAATCCCTCCAATCCAGTAAGGTTTATTAGACCGATGTGATTCGATATATTAAGATTACCGTCGATTGAGGTCAGTCCCTCTAGCCCTGTAAGGCTGGTTAGTGCATTATTATCCGATAGATAAATATTTCTTCCGATTGAAGTCAATCCAGCCAACCCTGAAAGATTTGTCAAGGCGTCATTGTCAATTAATGTAAGATCACCTCCAATTGAGGTCAATCCTTCCAATCCAGTAAGGGTTATAAGACCGATGTTATTCGATATCGTGAGAGTACTGTCGATTGAAGTCAGTCCTTCAAGCCCTGCAAGGCTTGTCAGAACAGGATTTACAATTATTTTAAGATCACCCCTTATAGAATTTAAAACACCCAATCCATTCAGATTTGTAATATTTTCGGGAAAGTAATCAGAAATTATTACATCCCCCTTGATCTCGGTACAGCCCGGATAATTTACCTGGAAATTATCGATCTGTTCCTGGGAGGTAAAGGTTATACCTTGGGGCAGGCAGCCCTGTGATTTTACAACGTTTATCGTCAGGAGTGCAAACAATAAAATGATGAGATTTTTCATAACCATTTATTTTTTTATGTTCATGCTTGGGCCTATTAATAGTTCCCATCATTCCAATACTCCCCTTTACCTTTCCCCGTTTACCTTTCAATTATTATGTACTCTCGAAGGGATGCCTTGGCATAACTCTTACTCTTTCAACATCTTCATCACTTCCACCGTATTTTGATTTTGAAGCCGTACGAAATAAACTCCCCTTGGCAGGGAACTGATGTCAATATAGGTTTTACTTAACTTGATTTCCCCTTCCATTAACCTTAAGCCGCTGGAATTATAAATCTGATAATTAGCTTTATCTGAAAAATCAGGTGCATGAATGCTTATATAGTCGTTCGCTGGATTTGGGCTAAAGCTTATTGAATTATCTATTTGCTTTTGCTCATTCGTACCAACAATACCGCATGGGCTTTGATACTCATCCGTTTTGACAAAACTAAGGAATGCGTTTTGTTCTAGTATTGTAAATGTGATCAGTCCGATATAAATTGTGTCACCGGAATAAGAATCCTCAAAAGAGGTCTTTACAAAATAATCACCCGGAACCAAAGAATCAAGTGTTACCGATAAGTTGAACAGACAGTCACAATTTAAAAGGCCAATACCCTTTTGATACCAACCCAGGGTATCGCCCTCAAGCTGATAGATTACCATTTCATAGTTAGCACCGCAATTTCGCCATGCAGAATCATTCTTGAGAATGGCTGAATTTCCATTCACCTCAACTCCTAAAATACCCAGGGGATTCCCCCACTGTGCCACGATGGCTGCAGGCATGAAGAAAAAAATAAGGACCAGTGTTTTCATATTTTTTCAATCGGTTTTTTGAAGCAACAGGTATTCAAATTTAAACATATAGAGGTTGAGACACAAATTATTTTATCTTTTTGTGACTTAAAACAACAACAATCCTGTAATAAATATAGCCATACCAATGAGCATTAAGAACAATGTAAATGGAATGATATCCTTTGCTTTCAAGCCTGTGATCCCTAGCAGCGGTAGAGCCCAGAATGGTTGCAACATATTGGTCACCTGATCACCATAGGCCAGGGCCATAATGGCTTTGCCCAGCGGTATTCCGAGATTTTGGGCAGCTTCAATGATAATAGGTCCCTGCACAGCCCATTGCCCCCCTCCGTTGGGAATAAAAATATTTACAAGTGCGGCACTCATAAATGTGAATATAGGGAAAGTAGTAACGTTTGATATATCCATTAAAAATCCAGAGAATATTTCAACAAGGCCGCTATATTTCATAATGCCCATGATCCCAAAATACAAAGGAAACTGAATGAGAATGCCACTAGCGGCGCCCATGGCATTTTTAACATTGCCCAGGAATGCATTGATATTTGCACTGAAAACAAGTGCCAATCCAAACAGGATAAAATTGAGATAATTTGGATCAATAACACCGGCGTTTCCAGTTTTGATTGCTTTTATAATGGCAATCGTTATAATCAACATTCCTATGATCAGACTCATCCATCTCAATCGATCGATTTTTTCAGCACCTGTAGCAGGGGTATCAGCGCTTTGCTCTCCGATAGATTTTTGATCCTCCAGTTGCAGCAGCCTTTGTCCGGGATTTTTTTTACCAAGAAAATACAGGAGTAATGGAATAAATAAAATTAGGAGTAAACTTACCGTGAGGTTCATTCCTGAGAAAATGGTTTGATTAAAGTTGATGGGAGCCAAATCCAACCCGGTAAGTGCTTTCAGATGCCCGGCTTCAGCAACTTTGAGGGGTGCAGAACCTGAAATTCCACCATGCCATACCATCAATCCTGAATATCCTGCAGCGCCAATCAGTGGATAATTCAGACTAATTTTATTTGTTTGGGCATATTCAGCAACTTTTCGTGCAAAGAGTGCCCCGAAAATTAATCCTAATCCCCAGTTGAAAAAACTAACAAGAAGGGTGATCAACGCAACGAGAAAAGCTGATTTTGCTGTATTACTGCAGTAAGCAAGTACTTTACGGATGATATTTTGAAAACCGGAAGTTGCGGCCATTACATAGCCCAAAACCAAAATCAGCATCATTTGTACTGTAAATGCAAGCATGCCGGTATTCCACATGCCCTGGTACCAAAAGCCGGTTAATTGAGCAAAGTGATTTTTTGACTTAGAAAGTGGATCAGAAATAATATCTGAATATATGGAATTGGCTGAGGTTTCGATATTAACAGGATCCGTAAAGATAGCAGCCAGCACAAAAGTCAAAAAAGTAAGAATTACTGAAATTGTAAAGGTTGACGGGAAAAACCGAATAAAAAATCCATTTATTTTGCCGGCTAGATTCATCTATACTGTAAAAAGTTTTACATTAAATTGAAAACATATTTTGTGAGAACGCAGAATTTTTAAAATTAGAAATCTTATTCGAAACTGCAGACTGAAATTTTCGGATTATTTCCATCTGTTAAAATTTTAATCTAAAATTACTTTTTTATGTATATTTGAAATCCCATTTTTCACTGTATTGAGTATAATTGAATTTTAAGGTTAAATAAACCAAAATAAGGAAAGACACCAAAGCACAATTCATACCTCCATTGCCAATGGCAGTGGAGGTTTTTTATGAAATTAAGAGCAATTTCAAAAGATTTTAAACCAATTTTTTCATTTTCCGTATACCGAACAAATTCCTAATCAGGAATGATTACCTGATCCTAAATGAGGATTGGTTACTATGCCCAATTTAATATGAATTATGAATAAATTGCCTTAATTAAGGTATAATAACTTACGTAATTCATATAAATATGAGCTTTACATTTAAGCAACGGGCTAACAGAAGGTATGTAAATTCCAAAATTATTTGTTTTATTGAATATGATAAGGACTCACTTGAGCTGAAAATCGGATTCAATGATGGAATTACCGGGTATTATAAAAACATTCCCCGCGAACTAGTTGCTCAGTTTGACGCAGCTGAGTCGAAGGGAAGTTTCTTTTATGAGAATCTTTATAATTCCGGTTTTAACTACTACCTGGAATCAGCGTAGCAAAATAGGGGGGGATAAGAAGGATCAATCATAAAACATCCATGAAACCCCAAATCTGATTCCACCATCTTTCATTGGGTAAGAAGGCACCATGAAATAATTATAATTGCCAAATGCAGAGCCCAGGTTATAATATTTAATAAATAACCGGGCTCTTTTTATTTGCAAGTTGAGAAAAAGGTTGGTATAAAAGTAATCTCCAATTTCTTTTTCATTTTGAATATAAAAAGCCCTGGTAGCTGGCATATAGGAATAAGCATCATATGGTGTATTATATAACATGTTAACTCCTGTTTGCAAAATAGCCGCCTGTTTGAAAAGTTCCTTTGTATAATATAAGTCAACTTTCCCAATCCATTCCGGGAATCTTATTACACCGGTATTTGATGTTTTCTGATAAATTACTTCCGGATCAAAACTCCAATTTCCGATTTTAAAAAGTTTACGCGCATTAATTTGCAATATTTGAAGATTTTCATCCAATTGGGCCGGATACGCATTTTCATCAAAATATACAAAATTATCAATGGCAATAAAACGGACTCCTGCATTGAAGGATTTGTAACTAATTCCTGCCTTGTTAATGATGAAATACTGCTTTTTATAAATATTATTCCAGCTAAAATGATTTGATTCATAAAAGCTGAAAAATTTGGGTGTTTCGCGGTTTGCAGTATTGAAGGTATAATATAAGTTGCCAAATTTAGTAGTTAGTTGAAGATTTGCCAATAGATTAAAATCTCCAGCATTGCTATTTCCTGTAACAAAATCACCAAAGAAATGAAGTCTCAGTAAATCAGATATTTTAAAATTAACTTCTCCTGTGGGAATTAACTGGTTATATATCGATTTTGTGGAATCAATGGTTTGCTCAATATATAAATATCGAAGCAGAAAATTGAAAGTTAAAAAATGGTTTTTTGCATTATCGGAGTTAGTCCAGGCCAATTGATTTTCAATTTTGAAAATATGAGTTGAATCGTATGTTCCATTTGCTGAGTCATTTGTAATTTGATAAAACCCATTATTATCCTGGCTTGATTGCCTGTAAATATAGGTTTGATCCATGAGTTGAATAGAGTGAGATACGTTTCCAGGGTTTAATTTATCCAGGAAACTGCTGTATACTGTGGTATCCTCCGATTGGAACCTTGCCCGGTTCGACAATTTAAATAGTTGTTTTACGTAATAACTATTTTCTTTTATATAATTGGATGCCGTAGACAAGTTAACTGCTATACCTCTACGATCTGTAATTACATTTTCCTGAAAAACTGAATCATATTTAATCCCACCATTTTCTTCTATTTTCAGTTTGTTGTGTATATAATTTGCCAATACCATATAACGGTAATTCCTGGTTTGGAAACGGGTTTTAAAAACAAAATTTTTATCATCACCTTCCTGATTTTTGTAATACCCCGGGGAATTGATGTATCTGAATCGCAATCCTACATTAAACCAACTAGATACATTTTGAGAGTGATCTATATGGAGATTTTGTTCCTTCTTGCTTCCCTGAATAAACATTACGTGAGTATATGGCCTTCCTACCCAATAGTATTTTATACTATCATTATAAAAGAGGTATTTTTTGTATGCATCCATTCCAAAATTATAGCCGCTTGAAATGTCTGGATGATATACAAGGCTTGTATGAGCCAGCCCCTGGTTTCCAAGATTTGCATAATAAAGTCCAGGTTGATCAATGGGATCATACTTTTGAACGTTGGTAATATTGGTGTCAATAAGGCTTAAAAAGTCCTTTCCCCTGGTTTCGAAATTATTATAGAAGTAATAAACTTTTGCTGAATCGAGCTCAATATTTGCTGAATCCTGAGATAATGCAATGGATGCGATTGATAAGAAAAGAGTAACTATAAAAATAAAAGGGAAAAATCTGTTCATTGATTGCTAACGAATTTTCGCCAAAAGTAAATATAAATGGGCAAAAAAAAACCCTGACGATTAACGTCAGGGTTATAAAGGATGGCGACGACCTACTTTTCCACCTTTCGGCAGTATCATCGGCGCTGGTGGGCTTAACTTCTCTGTTCGGAATGGGAAGAGGTGGACCCCACCGCCATAGTCACCAAAGATCTTTATACTTCAGGCAAGTAGCCTGCAAGTACCATCCTATAATGGTAGGATGAAATTTCTTTAAATAAATGACATATATTAGAAAGAAAATACAAACAAACTTTAAGTATCAAAAGAAGCATATAAAAAGCTTACGGGTAATTAGTACTGCTTGGCTTTGATGTTACCACCTTTACACCTGCAGCCTATCAACGTCCTGGTCTTGAACGACCCTTAAAAGAAGTCTCATCTTGGGCTGAGTTTCGTGCTTAGATGCTTTCAGCACTTATCTCATCCATACATAGCTACCCTGCGGTGCAGCTGGCGCTACAACAGGTACACTAGAGGTATGTCCAACCGGGTCCTCTCGTACTACGGTCAGGTGCCCTCAAACTTCTAACGCCCACAACAGATAGGGACCGAACTGTCTCGCGACGTTCTGAACCCAGCTCGCGTGCCACTTTAATCGGCGAACAGCCGAACCCTTG
>JAGQVE010000038.1 GCA_020438105.1 Bacteroidales bacterium | reverse complement strand
ATAAAAGGTGTTGGGTTAAATGATTTAATCGGATAAGGAAATTTAACGAAAAAAGGCTGACCCGGAACAGGACTTGTCCGCATGAATTCAGGCTTCATTTTTGGCACTTTTGTTTCTTCCTCTTTTTTCTGCCTCCTGCTTTTTTCGGCGGGTACAATTGAAATCCGGGTGGTATCCAAAATTTTACCATTATCGGCAATTACAAAAGTTAATGAATCAGATGGAACTTGAGTGAGCCAGTAAAAGATGGTATCCCCAACTACACCATCTTCCCTGATAAACCATTTATTTTCGATCACCTTATCGATCAGTTCAATGGATGGATCAATCACTTTATTTTTAAAAATGAAAGCGATATTTTGAGGTTTAATCAGTGAGGCCTTCAAAAATTTTTGAATGGAATCGGTCTCCTGGAATAGCTTTAATTCAATCAGTGGATGTTCATCATGGTTTATTAATTCGTCTAGTTTATCCTTGAGTTGCTTATTTATTAATGAATCATGTACAATTGAATCGGCCTGGCGAATCAAGGTGTCATTGGGGATGGAGTCAACCTTTGCTGGTGTTATGTAATACGGTTTTACCAATGAATCCACAAAGGCTATTCGTTCAGCTGGCTGATCAAAGGTTAGTGTTCCGTTTAAATCTTCAAGGGCAAACAATTTAAAAGGTTTATCAGGTAAATTATTAAAAGTGAAGTCGCCACTGCTAAGTGATCGGGTCATAAAATACGGTTTCACAAAATACGGAAGCGAATCATAAGGAATGGTGTCATTGTTATCAAGGTAAAGCAGCAGGCTCACATTCGGCAGTGGATCATTGTTAAAAGCATCCAAAACTTTTCCTTTCAGTGTCAACGAATCGAGTACATCACCCGTGGAAAATACATACAGGAAATTTGAAGCCGGATTATTTTCAGTGATATCAACAATGGCATCACCAAAAAACAAGGTATATGTGGTGCTGTCCTTTAATGGCTCTTCAAAGTCGATCTGAATTGACTTGCCACGGCTTGTGATCTTTGGTGATTCATTCATGGGTGGCGAAATAATCAATTGCTGAGATACATCTTTTAAAGTCACAAATTCATCAAAATAAACCCGGATGCGTTTTTTATCAAAATTGCACGTAAATAGAGGTGGTTCAGCTTTTACAAAATTGGGTGCCTTTGTATCTTTTGGGCCTCCGGACGGACTCACTGGGTTGGCACACCGGCTTAAAAAAGCCAGCGCCAGTGCTACAATTACAACTTTAAATATGATACGGAGTTTTTTCACCCTTTATTTTTTTTAATCGGCAAAGTTGCTAAAAATAGTTATAGATATTTGTCTTCCAAAGCTGCAAATTTAAATCCTGCCTTTGAAAAATGATCCAAAGTTCCCTCGAGTGCATAAATCATTGTATCGTAGAACTTAGGATTGTCATGCAAAACGATAATGTCGCCGGATTTGGTATTCTTAATACACCGGTTCAATACGGTTTCGCGGGAGATAGATTGATCAAAATCACCAGGCAACACTGTCCACATGATTATTTTGAAATCCAATTTTATTGCTTTTACTTGTTTGCTTGTGATCCGGCCATATGGGGGCCGGAAAAGCCTGGTGTTTAGTACTTCCGCTGCATTCAATATATCGGAGATATATATCTCGCTGGCTGTTTTTCTCCCATTTAAATGTTTATGGCTATGGTTGCCAATAATATGACCCGCTTTAAGAATTTGCTGAATAATTTCAGGATACTTCTGAGCTTTTTCACCCACACAAAAAAAAGTAGCTCTTGCCTGGTATTTTGCAAGTAAATTGAGGGCATCCAGAGTTGCCTTGGGATCAGGGCCATCATCAAAAGTCAGAAAAATCACCTTCTCATTTACGCGAATATTCCAGATCATATCCGGATAAAGTAATTTTACAAATTTGGGATTGCGGGTTAAATACATACTTATCCTTTTTTCGAGGGCATTTCCAGTCCGTAGCCTGATGTTTTATCGTCCTTTTTAAGCAACAATGCGAAAATTAATCCTAAAATACCCAATCCTGCAAACATGAGATTTGCCCATGTATAATTCCAATTTGCCATACCAGCCGAAACCATTTCGGGTGTTATCTCTGGATTCGTTTTATCGAGGATGATCCCTACCAGCAGCGGAAATGCCCACAATCCGAGGTTTTGAATGGCAAACATGGTTCCATAAGCGCTTCCAATTCTTTTTTCAGCAACAATTTTTGCAACCGATGGCCACATGGCAGCAGGAACAAGTGAAAATGCGATTCCAAGTAAAATCATTAAAACAATTGGCGAAATATGTGTAAGCCCAAATGCCAAATGAACCAAAACAAGTAGTAAGGATCCATAAATCATGAGCGTTGCACTTCTCCCTTTCCGATCGACAAAAAAGCCAAAAAGCGGTGTAAAAATGGCGGTACCCACGGGCATGAGTGATGCAATATTCCCACTTAAAGTTTCGGAAAAGTTGTATTTATTCAAAAAGAAATCGGCAGAAAAAGATTGAAATGGAAATACCGCCGAATAAAAAGTCATGCACAGCAAGGTGACAAAAATAAAACTCTTGTTTGAAAATAACCTGAGTATGTCATTAAACCTGAATATATCAGCCTCACTTAGCAGTCCACCTTGCTGAACCTGCCTGTCGACTTTTAAATCGATAAAAGAATATATGGTGAAAAACAATAAACCAATTGTCAGTAAAATCACCGATACCCAAATGGCATTCACCCATACTCCTGTTTGTTCTGCGATAAGCGGTGAAAATGCAAAGGCCGCCCATGATCCGGAACGTGCTATCCCGATTTTTAGCCCAAATGCCAGGGCAAGTTCCTTTCCTTTAAACCATTTTACGATGGTTTTGCTAACCACTACGATAGATGTTTCGGCTCCCAGGCCAAACAAAAACCTACCTAAAAGCATCATTTTTAATTCAGGCGAATATTTGGGTAAAAAGGAATTCATGATTGCATATCCGGGCCCGCCATTGATGTAATACTGGCTTGCTCCGTATGCAGTAATAAAAGCACCGCCGGTCATCAATATTACAAAGAGAAAGCCTGTTCGGCGTATACCCAGCCGGTCAAGAATAATTCCTCCCCAAATACACATTAACAGGAAAACATTGGGAACAGAATATACTGAAATGAACAAGCCAAAATCGGTATTTGTAAAATGGAAGCTTTCCTCCAGATGGCGTTTCAAAGGTGAAAAAACATCATAGAAATAGTAATTGGCAGCCTGAACAAATGCGATCAGAAATAAAACCAGCCAGCGCATCAACTTTTTATCTTTCAGTGATTGTTCCATGGGGGTGATTTTTTAATTCCCTGTCTGTTTCAAAAGTAATAAAAAGATTGGGTAGGGTTATTAAATAAAAAAGGCAACCCGGAGGCTGCCTTTCGTCAATTAAAGTATATCATTAATGGTTCGACAGGTAATTGGCTACGCCATTTGCGGTAGGCTCCATAGCGTCATCACCTGGTTTCCAGTCGGCGGGGCAAACTTCGCCATGCTCTTCAAAATACTGAAGCGCATCCACCATCCTGAGTGCTTCATCAACACTGCGACCCAGCGGCAGGTCATTAACTACCTGATGACGAACAACACCTTGTTTGTCGATGAGGAACAAACCGCGGTAAGCTACTGGTTCACCATCAAACATTGAGAGGTCGTTCTCTTCATCATAATCATATTCGCCGGCTAAAACATCAAAGTTTTCAGCGATAGTTTTTGATAAGTCAGAAACCAAAGGAAATTTAACACCTTTGATACCACCATCTTTTAATTCAGTATTGAGCCATGCCCAGTGTGAAAATTTGGAATCGATGGAACAGCCAACCACTGCCACATCGCGTTTATCAAATTCTTCGAGTTTTTTCTGGAATGCAAGAATCTCAGTAGGACAAACGAAGGTAAAATCCAGTGGGTAGAAAAAGAAAATTACATACTTTTTACCAATGTATTGTTCCAACGAAAATTTCTCAGTGAACTCTCCTCCGTTGACAACTGCATCAGCTTCAAATAAAGGAGCTTTTCTTCCAACTAATACGCCCATTTTTAAGTTTTTTATTTGTTAGTTAATATTACTTTTCAATTTGCCGGCAAAGATATAAAATTTCATTTTTATCCGGGTTTATTCATCAATTAATCTCGCTAAAGGATTTAAAATTAATTTGTTTTGAAGCTTAAGTATTAATTTTTGCTAAACAATAAATAACGGGATTCCTATCTTCACAAATGACGGTAGGATATATTAATTTTGTAAAAAAGAAATGATGAACAATCTTCAGTTAAAGCAAAAAATTATAGGAACCTGCCACGATATTCTTGATGCTAAAGCCGACGAACTGAGAGTGGCAATGAGCGAGGCGCAAAAGGCAGCAAATGATTACGGTCCGCCCCGCGACAGGTATGATGCTTTTCGTTCACAATTGCTTCGCAAAAGGGATATGTACGGTCAGCAACTTGCAAAGATGAATGAGCAAATTGAAGCTTTGGATAAAATTGATCCATTGAAACCTTTTAATGAAGTAACGTTTGGTGCTGTTGTAATAACTGAATCACAAAGGCTTTTTATAAGCACCGGTTTGGGAAAGTTTGAAGTGGAAGGTCAGGTTTATTTTGCCATTTCTGGTATCGTACCTGTATATAAGGCCATGGAAGGTAAAAAACAAGGCGAAGAATATACCTTCAATGGTAATAAGACCAAAATTTTAGATGTATTTTAAATTAGATTTAATTCATTACCTGATTTCAGGTATTGAATTTCGTTTTTAGTTTCCCCTTGATGTAATCGTTGATCAGTTTGTCGGCAGGCGCTTTGGTTGTGCCGGCCAGCACTGTTATTCCGAGTCCGGTAAGGGCGTTAAAAGTGTTGTCTTCGATGCCGGCGGCTAGCACCACATCCACACCATTATTATAAATTAAGGCAGGAAATTGTTGCATGGATTCCTGGGTAGCCTGAATTTCCTTTTTGCCTGTTATTTTACCACCATCAATTTTATAAATACTGATTTGCTGGCATTGTGCGAAATGATTTGCCAGTTTGTGGTTTTTTTCCGGGATAGCAATTTTTCTGTTTCCCATAATTCGACAATTTAAATTGGTTATTTCTAATAATTAAAAGTTTCTAATTCAAAATAGGCCTGCGGATGATTACAAGCAGGACAGTTCAACGGTGGCTTTTTGCCTTCGTGCAGATATCCGCATACCCTGCATTTCCATACTACCTTTCCATCCCGCTCAAAAACCTGGCCCGATTCAAGGTTTTGATAAAGTTTACGATAACGATTTTCGTGTGCCTTTTCAATTTTGGCGATTAATCTGAATATGCTTGCAATCTTTTTAAATCCTTCTGCTTCCGCAACATCGGCAAAATGAGGATAAAGTTCGGTCCATTCTTCATTTTCACCATCTGCAGCTGCCTGCAAATTTTCCAAAGTGTTGCCAATAATCCCGGCGGGGTAGGAGGCTGTAATTTCAACCATGCCACCTTCTAAAAACCGAAAAAACTGTTTTGCGTGTGATCGCTCATTGAGGGCTGTTTCTTCAAATATGGCAGCTATTTGTTCCAGGCCTTCCTTTTTAGCTTGTTTTGCAAAATAGTCATAGCGCATATGTGCCTGCGATTCTCCTGCAAAAGCTTTCAGCAGGTTTTTTTCAGTTTGGGTGCCTTTGATTGATTCCATCATTAATCGAATGAGATTTATTAGCAGAAATGATAGTATAAAAATAAACCAAATAAGTCAATAATCCTATCTTTGAGGCTAATTTGGAACGGTTATAAACACCATGAATTCAGATTCGCATCAAACTGAATATTATAATGTATTTTGGCATGATACCGACCAAAATGGTCAAATGAGCTTTGCAGCCATTTCCAGGTATTTGCAGGAAACAGCCTGGCGCCATGCTGATAGATTGGGATTTGGTTATAATCATGCCCGGGAAGTTAATCAGTTTTGGGTATTGTTGCGCCAGCGGATTGTTATGGATGTTTTCCCGAAATGGAATGATCAGATCAGCATTGAAACCTGGCCCAGGGGAACGGATGGGTTTTGGGCTTTCAGGGATTACCTGATCCGAAATGAGCGGGAGGAGATCATTGGTCGGGTTACTTCCTCATGGATGCTGATCGATATGGATACACACCGTCCACAAAAGCCGGATCTTGTGCAGCATGCAATGATGAAAACAGATTTACAACTTGCTTTGGAAAATAATGCTGATAAAGTGCTTTTTGAAAAAGAAGGAATTATTGCTGAGCATCGAACGGTTAAAGCAACTGAGATCGATTTAAATAGTCATGTAACAAATGCTAAATACGCCGATTGGATTGCCGATACCCTCGCTTCAGTTTACCCGGAGAGAAAATTTTTCAATTACCATATTAACTTCTTAACAGAAGCAATACAAACAGATGAAGTTGTGATAAGTTATTATGAAAATGAGGAACTGATCAAGATAAAGGCCTGTCGGAAATCTGACCAAAAAAACCTGTTTATTGCCGAACTCAGCTAAACTTTCTGAATCCAAAATGAGCCGGGCTCCCTGTCTGCACCTGATTCAATTTGTTTTTTCATTACCGGACAGCAAGCCGAAAGCGCTTCCAAATGATGATGACGCAGAAAATTAACTGCGCTGATGATTTTAAAATCGTGATTATGGCTCAAAAATGCCTCCAGCAGATATTGCTCATTCCACATCCTGTTTTTTACCAGCACCCAATCAGCCAGGTAATCGCGGGGAGTAAAAATATCATGAATATGCACCAACACCCCGGGTTTGAGTTTCGGTAACACATGTAAAAATAAAAAGAGAACATCCCCCTGGGGTTTGATCATATGAGAGGAATCAATAAACAGGATATCATTTTTTTCCAGTTTGTCAAACAGCGAAATATCAACATCTTCCACCATGGAACGAACAAGCTTGATGTCCAATTTGTCCAGCCATTTATGCTCAAAGGGTTCCACACAGATCATTTCGCAATTGTAGTTAGCATCTTCTTCTTTGTTTTTTTGAATGGCGTTTAAAGTCATCAGGGTAGATAACCCACTACCAATTTCAATTATTTTACGGCTTTTAAAGTGGCGGATCATCCCATATGAAATCTCTGAGTCGCCCGAAAGAAAGACACTATTATTAAAGTAATATTTTAAGTCAGCGGTTTTATCAAATGGCATTTTTACGAGTTCATCGCTGAAATTGAGCCCTTTTAATATTTCCAACTGCTGATTTTCATTGAGATCAATTCCTGGTAAATCTCTGTCGGTACCCAGATCATGCTTTACCTGATCAGGAATAAAGAGCGGATCGTAGTAGTGGTCAATGATAGGAAAAACTCCAATTCGATATAACGTTTTTCTGCTAATGGGGAACTTGTTGAATTGATTCATCCTCATTTTTTTCAGCAGATAAGCACCGGGAATTATTATGATCAATTGCAGCAATTCAGATATTGCTGAAAATATTCCACCACTTGATTTATTTGATACTGTTTTATTTTTCATTTTGATGCCCATATAGCGTTGAATACTAATAAAAAAAGGCTTGCCCCAGTAATATTTTTAATATATCCCTCTTTTTGGGCACCTACTGGAATCACTGTTTTCATTTTTCCTCAGAAAATTTAATAGTAATATTGTTTGACCTCCTTGCTGGAAGCCCCATTTAAGGGATTTTATTAACGAATTAAGATGGTTTTGATTGAATCGTTGGGCAAAGATTCTGTGAAGCTTAGCACCACCTACATCTAATGTTTAAAAATTGTGTCCATGGCGGTTGAACTTAGTTTAATTCTTTAATTGTTTAAAGCAAGTAAATATACTATAATTTTTACTTTAAAACAAAACCAAAATAATCCCTATCAAACAATTTTTTAGAATATTGGTTTCGGCTTTTTCTGAAATTTGAAAAATATTTTTTTCATCCCTGAAACGGAGGGTCATATTTTAAAGCAGGTCTTTGTAATCAACTGTTATAGGACGGTTTAACTCAAAATCGAAAAGGGTAAGCCTGCGAACAACATAATAATACCGCCAATAGGTCCACAACGCGTTTATATAATTCCCTTTTGAACTATTTGCCTCAGATTGGGCAATGTTAAGGTCGGTGATACTGATTTTCCCGATAAGATACCGGGCCTTGGTAATTTCATATCCTTTTTGTGCCACCGTGTCGGCTTTGGCAGCAATTTGTACCTGGTCAAACTGCATGTTAAACTGTGCAACACTTAAAAATACCGATTGGTCAAAATCAATTTGTTCCTGTTCAACGGAAGTGCGAACCAACTCCTGGTTCGATTCAGCCATTTTGATCTGGCCTTTAGCCACACCCCAGTCGAGGATGGGCAAAGTGATCCCTAATCGCAATTGCTGCTGATCAAGCGGATTGTCATTCAAATCCTGGATCATGTCAGCATTATTGGTAATACCATATACAGCAAAAAGTTGGGCATCAAAACGACCATCCAATTTGGCCTGAGCTACTTCTCTTTCTGCTTCAATCAGCCGACGGCTAAAACCCAGGGCTTCTGAGTTATTATATCGTGCTTCTTCTACCGCTTTATTTGCATTTACAAAAAATTGTTTGAAATCGTCAGGTATGATCAATTCTATATCCACATCGTCCTGAATCCTGAGGAAGGACTTAAAACGAAAAAGCTGATCATCGACATCCAGTTCGGCTTCTTTAACTGCAGAGTTTGAACGCAGGTATTGCAATTCAAGCTGCAACAGGTCATTTTCTGCAATCTTCCCAAGATTGTACCGACCTACCGCAATTTTATAGAGGGTATCGTAATTGGCTTGATTGATTAACGCTATTTTTTCCTGAATCTGCGCACGAAGTAAATTGAAGAAATAGTTAGTTGTGGTTAATGAAACCTGCTCCATATCTTCAACATATTTTTTCTTGGCTTCGCTATAAAGCATTGGTTCAATTTTTCTTTCCCATTTATAGGAGTTGTATTGAAAAATGGGTTGGGTATAGGTGATGTTCAATAAGCTGGAACTATATTGTGTAAAAGTTGTGTCAGGATTTTCATAAATGTTATCAATTCTTGAAATATTAGAATTGAGTGATAATGTGCCGCCTGTAAATCCAATCCTTTGGTTAAGTGATAATCCTCCGTAAACGCCATTGGTAGTGAGCGGTGAAAAAACTTCACCTTCTACTGTCGAAATCGTACGGATGGAGCGGTCAAAATCTGGCAAGGTGCCATAAAGCGTTAATGCCGGCAAATAATAAGCTCTGTAGCGGCGGTATTGCCAATAACTTGACCGAAATCTGTGTTTCGCGATCAGCGCATCAGGTGATTGTTGTTTGGCAATTTCGAGTGCATCATCAATGGTCAATTGCCGGAGCTCATCCTGAGCGGTTGATGTATTAGTTGTTAAACTTAAAAGTATAACGGTAATTATTATCAAAAGCTGGTGTAAATTTCGTTGCATGGTTTTAATAATGGTCATATTGCTAATCTTTTCAATACTTCATAAAACGTTAGTCGTGCCTGAGTGATTCCACCGGATCCTGCTCTGAGGCTCTTTTGGCGGGCATGTATCCAAATATGATTCCCACTGCTACGGATACCCCAAAAGAGACAAAAATGGAAATAGGGGAGACAATCGTCGTAATTTCAAAAAACATCATGATGATCTTGGATAATGCAATTCCAAGGATAATTCCGATCAATCCTCCGGTTATACTGATCAGGGTAGCTTCTGAAAGGTACTGCACAACAATGTCTTTTTTTCTGGCTCCGGTAGCCATCCTTACTCCAATCTCTCGTATTCTTTCCATCACCGAAGCGAGCATAATATTCATGATGCCAATGCCTCCAACAATAAGTGAAATGCTGGCAATAGCAACCAGTACAGCCCTGAAAAGATCCTTGGTGCGCTGTTCGCTTTTTAAAATCAATTCCGGAATTTTTGTACTGAAGTCCTCCACATTCTGATGCCTTCGCATGAGCATTTCTTTAATTACCTTTTCAGTTCCAACCAATTGTGAGCTCTCTTTAACCTGAACAACAATCTTATCAATTTGGTGATAATTGGCATCATCAGAACCACTGGATGAAGAACTGAAAGAGGACATACCCCCATCAAAAATAAATATTGATTCTTCGCCGCTTCCGTGGATAGCTGCGGCTGTAACAGCGGCCCTGTCTTTATATCTCAATAATATTGTTTGAATGGGAGCGTAGATGTTTACATTGTAATTACTAATGCCTAGTTCATCAGTGTTTGTACCCGAGATGTTCAGTCCTTCCAATACTCCAACAACCTTAAGCCAAAGGCTGCCACACTTGATATAACTGCCAATGGGATCCTCATTGGGAAAAAATTTGGACGCGATTTTCGGGCCGATAATACAAACGGAGTTTCCTTTCATCATCTGGTCTTCCGTAAACATAGTACCCTTGGCAATAGTCAGGTTAAAAACATCAAAAAAGTCGGGTGTAACTCCGTTGAGTGTTGCTGAGCTTCTGATGCCGTCCTTGATAATATGCGTTTCATAAATTACTTCGGGGCTTACTTTATCTACCGTTGGAAGTATTTCTTTAATTCCGAGGGCGTCGCTCAGAGTTAAACCGGGCGAGAATTTTTTAGTTTGGCTCTTACCTTCGTCATCATCCGAACTTGATGTTCCCTGGTTATCAATTACCGGAGTGATGATAATGTTGTTAACACCAATAAGCTTCATTTGGTCGAGGATCTCCTTTTGGGCACCGTTTCCGATGGCCATCATGGCGATAACAGCGGCAACTCCAAAAATAATTCCGAGGGCAGTGAGTATCGAACGAAAACGGTTAGCGAATACCGCTTCAAGGGCGATGTTTATAATTTGAAGATATCTTTCCACGGGAACGTTTTTAGTTTGTTGGTTTTTTTCGACCGCCCATTTTCCCTCCTTGTGGAGGACGTTTACCTTTTTCAAAACCCGGTTTCATACCTTTACCTTGCGTTTCGGGCTGCTGAGCTGCTGAATCAACTTCTTCTGCTCGTGGGTTCTCCTGCTCAAACCTGGCAATTACTTCATCATCCAGTGTGGATAAACGATACTCCTCATAGCCTTCAGGTGGCAGAATGAACACATCATCCCCCTCCTCAATTCCGGCCAGAACAATAATTTCATTTTCATTGCTTTTTCCTACGATGACTTGCTGCCTGCGGCTTCCAGTAACAACATAGGTGACTGAATCCCCGGTGTGGATACATTCAATCGGAACAGATAAAGCATCGCTGATGATATCGGTAATAATGATGTTTTTGGTAGTCATTGCAGGCCGCATCACCGAGTCAAACTCATTCACTTCAATCAGTACTTCAAATACCTTGGCATTGGTATTTTTCATTTGCTCACCAATATTTGCCACCTCGGTAACTTCACCGGTAAATTTCTTTTCGGGGAAAGCATCAATGCCGATTTCAACCTGCTGGCCAACCTTTACTTTACTAATGTCGATTTCATTCACATAAGTTTTCGAAATCATTTTAGTGAGATCAGGCAAAGTAGCCACCACATTGTCCCAGGTGCTTACCTGCGAGCCTATGCCTTGTTTTTTGCCGTCCCAACCCCTACGATAAATAACCATTCCCGATTTGGGTGCGAAAATGGTGAACTGGCTTAAAACATCGGCCATCTCGTCGTACTTGCGCTGTGCCTTGGTTCTTTGGGCAGCAACATCCTGCATATTGGCTTCGGCTTTTTCAAATTTCAACTGGTAGTTTTTAACGGCCTGATCATAGTTCCGCTGGGCCCTTTCAAGGTCAATCTCAACCTGCCTGATAGTTGCAGGCGGCTCATATTTCGATTGCTCAAGTTCTATTTTTTTTTCTTCAAGTGCATACTGAAGATTGATCAGTTCGTCGCGTAAACTGCGTAATTCAAGAGATGTATCGAGTTTGGTTTTGGTGTATTGGGTTTCGAGTTGCTCAAGCTCAAGTTCCTGGTCTTTCATTCGGTTGGCTAATTCCGTGCGATCCAGGGTTGCCACAAAATCTCCTGAATCTACTACTGTTCCATCCGGAACGATGTCGTCAATTTTTACCTGCCATATCCTGACATTTCTGAGATTATCAGGGCCATAGATCTTTTCGGAACTTTTGGCTTCCAGTTCACCTGAGGTAGTTACTGCAATTTTAAATTCACCCTTTTTAGCTTCCACTTCAATGGTTTCTGATGATTGAGTATCACCACCCAAAAAGTACCAGAGGGAAATGATAATAACGATGACTATGCCAATTGCGATGTAAATTTGTTTCTTCATCTACTTGATATTTGATTTGAAAGGTTCCTTTGCTTTACCAATATTAAATAATGCGATTAAAGTTGTTTTATTATAAATAACCGATCAAATTTACCGAATAAATGTTGCATGAACTTAAAAAATGTCATTATTCTCCATTTTAAATGATCACACTGAAATCTTTAACAAGAGCTGTCGTTTTTCGTTCAGTAGCTTCGTGTGAATTAGATTTATGAATTTTCGGTGTCTGGGGGAGATTCGGATTTCATTAAATTGTCTATTTTTGCCAACCGATTAATATTATGAAAAACATAGTTTATTTTTTGATTGTTTTGGTCCCATTCTTTACCTCTTGTGGTAGCGATTCAGGTAAAATTCCGTCTGATGTAGTGAATAATCCTGTATCAGCCAGCGGTGAAAAAAATAATGATTTACCGCGGATGTCCTTTGATAAAATGGAACATGATTTCGGGAAAATTATCCAGGGAGAAAAAGTAACTTACAATTTTAAGTTTAAAAATTCGGGTAATTCTGATCTTTTGATTTCACAGGTACATAGCAGTTGTGGATGTACCGTGCCCGATTATCCTCATGATCCTATTAAACCAGGGGAAACCGGATTGATCAAGGTTACTTTCGATAGTGCCGGCCGCACCGGGATTCAAAATAAGGCTGTAACAATTGTAAGTAATTGCCAGCCCAATCAAACAATTTTAAAAATTAAAGGCAAAGTGATCAAGCCTTAATTAATTAAAAAATCATTTATAACATTAAATATGAAATTACCAGAGATTTTACTATTCATGCAGCCTGCAGAAGGACAGGAGGGTGGAGGAATAATGAGTTTTTTACCATTAGTGCTTATTGTATTGGTGTTTTACCTGTTTTTTATAAGGCCTCAAATGAAAAAATCAAAGGACCAAAAGAAATTTCGGGAAGCCTTAAAAAAAGGTGATAAGATTATCACCATCGGAGGTATCCACGGAAAAATAATTGAGGTTCAGGAAAAAACATTTACCATCGAAGTTGAAGGTCAAAACAGGTTGAAAATTGAACGATCAGCCGTTTCAATGGACGGCGGTTCACAAATTGGTGAAAATAAATAAAAGCCCGTTACCCCGGCACCTAGATTAATTTATGAAATACGAAACCACCATCATCGGGCAACTTCAAAAAGTTATCAGGCCGAAAGATGAACGTTTTCGTCATAAATTATATGTATTTCTGATTTGCCTTTTTATTTCCATTTTTTTATGGTTTTTAATTGCACTTTCCAAAGAGTCGGTGTCAACACTTGATTATCCAATTGATTACACAAATCTCCCGGATGGATTAATGTTAGTGAATCATCCTGATAGTGTGCTCACCTTCAGGGTAGCTTCGGGTGGTTTTGAGATGATCACGCTTAAATATCTTACCCGAAGAAAACCCATTGAAATTGATTTAAAAAACCTGAATCTGGAGAAAAGGGGTGATAACTTTAGTGCAAGCTTCAACACCTCCCGAATTTCGCAGGAAATAGTGGATCAAAATAATTTTACCGAAGAGCTTGTTTCAGTAAATCCGGAAAATCTATTTTTCAAATTTGAAGCCATTGCGGGTAAAAAAGTACCGGTAATTCCTGATGTCTCACTATCGTTTCAGGGACTTTATAGGTTGGCAGATAGTGTTTCATCTGTTCCTGATTCTGTTCTAGTAACAGGTTCAAAAAATATGCTGGATAAAATTTCATTCGTTAAAACGGTGAATAAGCAAGTTAATAATATTGACGGGCCTGTAAAAATAATGAGTGACATTGAAGTTCCGGATAATTCGGCAGGACTTAATTTTTTCCCTGATCTCGTGGAATTAACCATCAATGCTGAAAAATTTACCGAGGCAACCGTAGATATTGTACTTCAGCCAATTGATAAAAATGTAACGGTAAAAACCTTCCCGGAAATGGTGAAGATCACTTATTTGGTGCCATTAAAGGATTACAGCCGCATTAAACCTGAAATGTTCAGGGCTGGAATTAACATACCGCATGAAAGCTCCGTATCACAGGTTCCTGTCGAAATTATAGAAAAACCCAGTTTTACCGAGATCATTAAGATAGAACCCGCAATCGTTGAATTTTTTGTTTTGAGTGATGATTAGAGTAGCCATTACCGGAAACTTAGGGAGTGGAAAAAGTACTGTTGCCCAAATCTTTGAAATTTTGGGTGCTCCTGTATATCGTGCTGATGATGAAGCCAGGAAGTTTTTGCAGGATAGGGAAGTAATCCGACGTCTGGTAAACGGATTTGGTGAAACCATATTATCAGATGGGCAAATCGACAGGAAGAGTCTGGCTGCAATTGTATTTAATGATCCGGAAGCACTCAGATTTTTAAACAGGATTATTCACCCCCTGGTAAAACGTGATCTGCGCAAATGGATTTCAAGACATTCGAATAATACATACATTGTTCATGAATCAGCCATACTTTTCGAAAGCGGATTTAATAAAGAATTTGATAAAGTAATTGTGGTAACCTGCCCGGTGGAGACCGCAATTGCCCGGGTGATTGAAAGAGATAAGTCGAGCAGAGAGGCCATTTTGAGCAGAATGGAAAACCAGTGGCCACAGGAAAAAAAGATCGAAAAGGCGGACTTTGTAATTGAAAATGATGGCTTAAAGTTGGTTATTCCCCAGGTCCTGGAAATTCATAAAAAGCTTTTAAGCGAATAAAAAAACGGTTGCCTTTTGAGCAACCGTTTTTTTGATGTTTTCAAACAAATGTTATTTCAAAACAGAGATCTTTTTATTAATTGTTGTTTTATTATCGATCACAATATTCAGGAAATAAATTCCCTCATTCATATTGCTTAAATCAATTTTGCCTGAGTTGAAATTTTGGTATTCAGCTACAACAGCACCTGAAGTATTAAACACAGTTACTTGCGCATTATCAGCACCTGAAATATAAACTACACCACTCGATGGATTTGGGTAAACATTCATTGCAGTGAAAGTTTCATTTTCAAATCCGGTTCCGAGATCAAAATTAATAGTGTAGGTATTTTTTGTAGCTAAATCCTCTGCAAATACATCAACAGTGGTTGCACCCGGAAGTTCAATAGCCGGAACTACGATAGCCAATCCATTAGGATCTGTTACTGTTGCTTCAACCATTGGTACTTCAACAGCAGTTGAAGGCAGGGTAATCGTATAGTCAAATACATCAGGTGAGAATCCATCCAGAGGTTCTCCGTCAACAGTAATAGCAGTCAGAGAAGCGTCATTTGCAAATGTTGCATCAACTACCATATATCCTGATTGCCAAATGTATTTTGAACTTTGATCCTGAACGATAACTGCTACACCAAGATCATCCCATTCTTCTACATTGGTTCCTGCCAAATCTACTGATTCAGAAATGGTATAAGGAACACGATCTTCAAGGTTGGTAATGGTTCCGTAAGCATTCGGTACCATTTTCATCATCACATGTTCAAATGAAGTTTCACCATTTGTCATCACGTTTTGGGTAGTAATGTATTCAAATACTACAATTTGAATTAAAACATCTTCTAAATTAGCAAAGGATAACAATGTGACATCAATATCCATAACAGTACCTTCGCCGGAAACCGATGTGTTTGTTCCAATGAGATTAACATATGCATCTTTGGCAAGGGATTCATCAAACCAGGTTTGAATGGTTCCCATGTTATTATCTGTATATGCACCATCCAGGTTTGTCCATGGCACCCATGATACACCATACCAATTTCTTCTGACACCTCCCTCTTCGGTATAATAAGGATCACCAACACCAGGCCAGTTCATTTGATATTTAACCAAAGTAATTTCATCTTCATGAGTTTGACACCAGGGTACAAAACTTGTATTAAAAGAGGCACAGGGAGCACAGGTTGAACTGGTGAATTCTTCCAGACATGGTCGGTGTGATGAACTATAACTGGGAACAGTAAGGGCTTTGTTTTTCATGTCATTACCAGGATCTTCGTCTGAAGTGCCGTTAACAGATTCAATCCAAACGGAAAGATTATACGCGCCAATGGGGAATTCCAGTATCCCATCACACGTAAAATCGTAAGTATCTAAAAACTCAAGACTAATGCCATCAAAAGTCGTAGTTGTTATATCTCCTTCATCAACCTGCCAACTTACTTCAATGCTTGTAATTTCTGTTTCACCAAAATTTTGAAGTGTTCCTGTAATTTGTGTAGGCTCAAGAATAAAGTTTGGAGTGGTAATGATTTGCAGTCCTGCATCAAGATTCAATTGATTATATAACCATATATCATCTATATACCAATAATCCAAATTATACATATTTCCATCCAAATAGAAACAAATTTGAAAATCAGTAGCCCCTACATCGTCATTATTTATGTCAAATGAAATAGATTCCGGCCCAACATTTCCGGTAGGTGTAACCTCCCAAATAGAGTTCCACTGTCCACCACCTGAACGGGTAGCAACACCAAAAATGGGTGCAGGATTTGAATAATAATCGTAAAAATGTCTGAAATTTAGCGAGACTAAATCCATCCCAGAAAGATCAATTTCCGGGGAAATCAATCTTGATGTATAAACACCGCTTGTATAAGTGAACATAGCTTCTGGTGCTATTCCACCTGCGGAATTACCACTGTTTATTGACCATTGTGAGGCCAGATTGTCAATGGTCCAACCAGATGGTGGCATTTCACTATCACTAAAATCTTCTAGCAAATAGGTTTGACCAAAAGTAAATGCAGTTAAACCTACAAAGCAAATTAATAAGTAAAGTTTTCTCATAAGTGTAAAAATTTAGTTTTTGAAAATAAATTTCATTCATAAAACATAGACAAAATCCCCACATTAAGAGTTGTCAATGTTTTATTAGCCAGGTGCAAATATATTTAATATAGCTGATTGAAAATTGATTTTTTAAATTAAGATGATAGATATCATTGTTATGGCATCAACCATTCCACCTCGCCTGAATTTAGATGATAATAGGCAGGTAAAATAGTTAGTTTTTTATTTTTAAGTGCGTCCCTTATAATTTTTGATTTTTTTAAAAGTGCTTCAACTGTTAATTTTGCATTTTTTTGGGCCACCTCATTCACCGGAGCTGATTTTTCGCAGCTTTCGATTGCCGGCTTGATATGTGCAACAAGATGGTTCAAATGCTTACCATAATCTCCTCCAGCAACGGCTGCAGTCACTGCGCCACAGTTTTGATGTCCTAAAACGATGATTGCCTCAACACCCAGATTAGCCACCGCAAATTCGATGCTTGCAATACTTGAACTATTGGCTATATTGCCTGCAACACGCACAACAAATAAATCGCCCAGGCCCGCGTCGAAGGCTAGTTCTGGAACAATCCTGCTATCGGCGCAACCCAGCACAATTGCAAACGGATTTTGTCCGTCAACGATTTCAGCACGACGTGATTTGCCGCTCCTTTTTCCTTCACGCATATCTTTTACAAATCGTTTGTTTCCGGCCTTAAGTCTTTCAATGATTTCCTTTTGATCCATGGTGATTATTTTGATTTGCGAAAATAATAAATTAAGGGCTTTTATATTTCAAAACAGATCAATTTTGAAGCTTTTAAGATATTGGTAAACGCAATTTTGTAATTAGAAAGTAGGGACATTTTGTAGTGATTGAAAAGGATTATTTCATGATCCCAATAGTCTCCTCAGTCAAAATGAAAACCGGTCATTTCATGACGTGGTTTTTTTATTTCATATGCTCGCTCTGACGAGTCAGGCTCACCTATGAAATAAAAAAACCCGTTCCTCTGGAACGGGTTTTCATTCTTTCGTGATCCCGCTGGGATTCGAACCCAGGACCCTATGCTTAAAAGGCATGATCATAAATATTATAATAAACAGAGAAAGAGGATTATATGTGTTCAAAAATTAGTATTTGTAAACAATATGTAAACAGACTTCTCATTTTAAATTAGGTTGGAAGTGATTTATTGTAGTATTAAATTAATAAATTCAAGTTTTTATTATTTAGAACCATTCTAAATTCAGAATTATGGTAAATAAATACCAGAATTCTTGTATATTTGTGCGGATGAAAATTAAATTATCTGAATCTTATCTAAAAATTAGTGGATAGTTGAATAATGATGAATTTGAAAATTTCACATAAGTATCAAAAAATGAAATTCGAGATTTTAATTATTATGCTTTTGATAAGCAGTCCCATCCTTTCACAAGATGGCCAGAGCATATTTCAACAAAAGTGTGCAGCCTGCCATACCATTGGTAAAGGGCGGATGGTTGGACCTGATTTGAAGGATAGAACGGTATCAAAAGAGCGAAACTGGTTGATCACATTTATCCGATCTTCGCAAACAATGATAAAATCGGGAGATTCTCAAGCCAAGGCAATTTATGAAGAATATAACCGCTTGTTAATGCCTGATGCAGGAATGAATGATACCGAAATAGAGGCCGTGCTGAACTATATTGAAGAAGTAAGTGCAGGAGGTGCACTTGATCAGGACCCTACTCTGGTTGCTGATTTACTTGACGGCACATCGCAAAAAAATATTGATCTGGGAGCAAAATTGTTTTCAGGTAAATCAATTCTGTCTGGTGGTGGTTTAGCTTGTGGAAATTGCCATAAAGTAAAGGATGATAAGGAGTTTACTGCCGGAACGCTAGCAAAGGAACTTACAACTGCATACGAAATGATGGGAAGTGCTGGTATAGCAGCTATTTTAAAAAGCCCACCTTTTCCGGCTATGAAGGATGCTTATATCGAACATCCACTCACTGAAGAAGAAGTTATCAACCTGACAGCATATCTCAAAAGTGTTAGTCAAAACCGGTACTATCAGCATACCCGGGATTATAACCTTCTGTTTGTTATTCTTGGATTGATTATTAGTTCGGGAATTTTAATTTTCACTTATACATTTTATTTCAAGCGCAAACGAGGATCAGTACGAGATGAAATCTATTTAAGACAAACCCCAGTTTCAAATTAAAAAATCATAACAATATGAGTTGGATCAAAGATTTGATTTCACCCAAAACCCGTCAATGGGAAGAGTTTTACAGGAACAGGCACCAGCATGACAAAGTGGTACGCAGCACCCATGGTGTGAATTGCACCGGTGGATGTAGCTGGAATATTCATGTGAAAGATGGAATAGTTGTGTGGGAAACCCAGGCATTGGATTATCCATTGTTGGAAAAATCTTTACCGCCATATGAACCTCGAGGTTGTCAGCGTGGAATATCTTTTTCATGGTATCTATACAGTCCTATCCGGGTTAAATATCCGATGATCCGGGGTGCTTTGTTGGACATTTTTAATGATGAAAAAGCCAAAACAGGTGATTCCTTAAAAGCATGGGAAAATATCCAATCAAATCCAGACTTACGTAAACGTTATCAAAACGCAAGAGGAAAGGGCGGGCTCAGAAGGGTTACCTGGGATGAGGTATTAGAGATCATTGCCGTTTCAAATATTTTTACAGTAAAAAAATATGGCCCTGATCGTCTAGTTGGTTTTTCTCCCATTCCTGCCATGTCGATGTTGAGTTATGCCGCTGGATCACGATTTCTTCAATTGATGGGGGGTGTTAATTTAAGTTTTTATGATTGGTATTGCGATCTGCCCAACTCTTTCCCTGAGATTTGGGGCGAACAAACCGACGTGGCTGAAAGTGCAGACTGGTATAATTCGAAATTTATTGCATGCATGGGTGCAAATTTGGGTATGACTCGCACACCCGATGTTCATTTCTTTTCTGAAGCCAGGCATAACGGGACTAAAACAGTTGTATTCTCACCTGATTTTAATATGGTAGCCAAATATGCTGATAAATGGGTGCCGGTTCATGCAGGACAGGATGGAGCTTTTTGGATGGCAGTAGTTCATGTGATTTTAAAAGAGTACCATTATGAGAAGCAGGTCTCGTATTTTATTGATTATGCCAAAAGGTATACCGATAGTCCATTTCTTATCGAAATAGTTGAACAAGACGGGAAAATGGTTCCAGGTAGAATGCTGAGAGCCAGTAAAATAAATAAATATAAGGATATAAAGCAAGGAGATTGGAAGTTTTTAAATATTGATGCAAAAAGCGGAGATTTGGTATGTCCTGGTGGAAGCTCAGGACACAGGTGGGATGGCAAAGACGGCAATTGGAATATGAAATTTGAAGATGCAGAAACTGGAGATTCATATGATCCTTTGTTAAGCCTGATTGAAAAAAATGATGAAATCTTAAATGTTGAGTTTGTTGAGTTTGGAAAGGAACTCAAATCACCAAGAGGAGTTCCGGTTAAAAGCATTAAAACAATTGATGGAGAAATAAAAGTTACTACCGTTTATGATCTGATCATGGCTCAATATGGTGTTGACCGGGGTTTAGGTGGTGATTATCCAAACACTTTCGATCAGAAAGATTCGGCATACACACCTGCCTGGCAAGAAATCTTTACAGGCATCGGGCCAAAAACAGTTATCCAGTTTGCCAGGGAGTGGAGCCGCACTGCTGAAACCACAAAGGGTAAATGTTCCATAATTATTGGTGCCGGTATTAACCACTGGTATCATAATAACCTGATCTACCGAGCGGGTACCATGGCATTGATGCTTACAGGTTGTATTGGCGTTAACGGAGGTGGAATGAACCATTATGTTGGACAGGAAAAACTGGCTCCTTCAGATTCATGGGGAACCATCATGTCAGGAAAAGACTGGCAGGGCCCTCCTCGATTGCAGCAAACACCTATCTGGCATTATATCAATTCCGACCAGTGGCGTTACGATGGAAACCAGGCCGATTATAATACAGTTCCTGAAAACGAATTATCTGGGATGCATTCTGCTGATATGGCAGTCAAGGCTGTTAGGAATGGCTGGATGCCATTTTATCCTCAATACAATAAAAGCAACCTGGATGTTATCAAAGATGCTGAAAAAGCTGGTGCCACAAATGATGAAGAAATAAAAAAATATGTAGTTGAAAAGCTGAAGAACAAGGAACTGCTTCATGCGGTGGCAGATCCTGATGTTGAAAACAGCTTCCCTCGGGTTTGGTACATCTGGAGAGGCAATGCTATCGGGGGTAGTGCTAAGGGACATGAGTATTTCTTGAAACACTACCTAGGTACCCATTCCAATACCATTGCTGATGAAGTTGCAGATCAGTTTGTAAAAGATATTCAGTACAACAGTGAGAGTCCTAAAGGGAAAATGGATCTTATTGTAAACCTCAATTTCCGGATGGATACCTCTGCATTGTATTCAGACATTATTCTTCCTGCAGCATCCTGGTACGAAAAAACCGACCTAAATAGTACAGACATGCATTCATTCATCCATCCTCTTGCTCAGGCCATTAACCCGGTTTGGGAATCAAAAAGTGATTGGGTAATATTCAGGGAAATTGCTAGGGTTACCAGTGAATTGGCGAAGACACATTATAATAGGCCGGTGAAAGATATCGTGAACACACCTATTGCTCATGATAGTGCGGGCGAAATTGCACAGCCGGACATTAAGGATTGGAGTAAAGGTGAATGTGAGCCTGTTCCTGGTAAAACCATGCATGGACTTGTTGTTGTAGAACGGGATTATACCAAAGTTTTCGATAAGTTCATACGGCTGGGGCCCAATGTTAAAAATGGTCTTGGAGCGCATGGAAACAGTTATGATTGTAGTGATTTTTATGAGCAAATGCTGGATGATAGAAATCATGTTAGTGTTTTTGAAGGCAAAGAATATCCATCCATTTATGAGGATGAGGAAGCTGCCAATGCAGTGTTGCATCTATCAAGTCTGACTAATGGCGAACTTGCACACCGTGCTTATCAGGTCGCTGAGAAAAAAACAGGATTAACATTGTGCGACCTTTCTGAAGGCAATAAAAATATAAGAATGAACTACAAAGATCTGCAAGCGAAACCTCACCGGTATCTTAATTCTCCGGTTTGGTCCGGTTTGTTGACGGATGGAAGAGCTTATTCTGCCTATACATACAATGTTGAACGATTGGTTCCCTGGCGAACGTTAACAGGACGACAACATTTTTACCTTGATCATGAAGGGTACATTAAATTTGGAGAGCATCTGCCAACCTATAAACCATCACCAAAACCTGAGGCCTACGGTGAGTTGCGGAAAACTGTTGCTACAGGGCAAGCTAAAATGTTAAATGTACTTACACCACACGGCAAATGGCATATTCACTCCACTTATGGAGATACACTTCGCATGCTGACCCTGTCAAGGGGAATGGAGCCTTGTTGGCTGAGTGAAGAAGATGCTGCAGAACTGGGCATTAAGGATAACGACTGGGTGGAAGTTTTCAATGATAATGGTGTTTATTCGACCAGGGCCTGCGTAAGTGCCAGAATTCCGAAAGGTGTATGTTTTATATACCACGCCGTGGAACGTACTTATTCTACTCCTAAAACACAGGTTAGAGGAGGCAAGAGGTCAGGGATGAACAACAGCATTACCAGGGTTCATCTTAAACCCAACCTGATGGTCGGTGGATATGGTCAATTTACCTACCATTTTAATTATTGGGGACCTGTAGGAGTAAATCGCGACACATTTGTGTTGGTTCAGAAAATGCATAAAGTAGAATTTTAATAATAGGATATAATGAACATAAGATCACAAATCTCAATGGTATTTCACTTAGATAAATGTATCGGGTGTCATACCTGTTCCATCGCCTGCAAAAATATTTGGACGGATAGAAAAGGTGCGGAATACATGTGGTGGAACAATGTTGAAACCAAGCCGGGTACAGGATATCCAGGTAAATGGGAAGATCAGGATATATACAAAGGAGGATGGGAAAAGAAAGGAGATTCCATTCAATTAAAGGGTGCAGGCAAATTTAAAGGGTTGAAGAATATGTTCCACAATCCCAATATGCCTGTGTTGGAAGACTATTATGAACCATGGGCATATCAATATGAACATTTGTTTGAAGCTGAAGAAGGTGATGACCAACCCGTTGCAAGGCCTGTTTCATTGATAACTGGAGAAAACATTACTCCCAAATCAGGCCCTAACTGGGATGATGACCTGTCGGGATCAACCGATTATGCCAGGAATGATGTGAACTTTAAAGACCTTTCACCTGCTGAACAGGAAGCTATGTTTCAGCTGGAGAGGATGACCATGCATTACCTTCCTCGAATCTGTAACCATTGCCTTAACCCGGCTTGTGTGGCAGCATGCCCTTCAGGTGCCATTTACAAAAGAGGGGAAGATGGAGTGGTACTTATCAATCAGAAAAAATGCAGGGCTTGGCGTATGTGTGTTACAGCTTGCCCTTATAAGAAAAGCTATTATAATTGGAATACCGGAAAATCTGAGAAATGCCTGCTTTGTTATCCCAGGCTTGAAAACGGGCAGATACCGGCGTGCATGCATTCATGTGTAGGGCGGATTAGGTATCTGGGTGTTTTGCTTTATGATGCCGATAAAATTAAAGAGTTTGCATCATGTGAGGAATCCGAACTGGTTGAGAAGCAAAAATCCATTTACCTCGATCCGAATGATTCTGAAGTTATCAAAGCTGCAAAAGAGAATGGTATAGCTGATTCAACAATTGAGGCAGCTCAGAAATCACCGGTTTATAAATTTATTATTGAATGGGGACTGGCTTTGCCTTTACATCCTGAGTTCAGGACACTGCCCAACTTGTTTTATGTCCCACCATTATTGCCAACCATGGCATTTGTGGAAAACGGCACCTATGAAACCACCAGTGATTCCCTTTGGGGAGCCATCGAAAATTCACGTTTACCCATGAAATACCTGGCCAACTTATTCAGTGCAGGAAATGAAAAAACCATTGAAGTGGTGCTGAAAAAGTTGATGGCTGTGCGTCTTCACAGAAGAGATGAAACAGTAGGTGATTTACCTGAAAAAGAGATTAGTGATCCAATGGGTGAGGTAAAAATGGATAAAGAAACAGCAAATGAAATATTCAGGCTAACCTCCCTTCCGCTGTTTGATGAACGTTTTGTTATCCCGGCAGCCCATAGGGAAGAAGCAATGGAAATGCTGGAGAGTACTGCGGATGTAAAAGGTAATCACGGATTTGGATTTAAAGAACCTCCCAAAAGAGGTTTATAAAAATTAGTAAATAAATCATTATGAACTGTGTATTAAAAAGTGTATTTATTACGTATTGCTGTTTCGCAACTATTATATCATCAGCAAATTGTGATACCCTATATTATAATAGTCATGATTCAATGATCAGAGGCTATTTCTATCCTGCTAAAGAAACCAATGCTCAAACTCTACTTTTTACTCAGGGTTTTATGGATTCGGGTGATATCTGGGATTTGGGCAAAACATTATCTGAAAACAATATCAATGTATTTAGTTTCGATTTCAGAGGATGCTTTGAAAGCGAAGGTGAACAAGGTTTGATGAATTCTCAGGAAGATATTGGTGCAGCACTAACATTCCTAGCTTCGGCAGAAATGGTCAAAAAGTATAAGATAGATACGGCCAATATCATATTAGGCGGTTACAGCTATGGAGGCCATATGTCAATGCTTTATGCTCTCTACCACCCCGAAATAAAAAGGGTAATCAGTATTAGTGGAGGTGATCTTGGGATTGTAGCTGACCTGATGAATGCCAATCCCCAAATGCGAAAAGGATACTCGAATTTTTTTCAGACCCTGAAAAAGCCTGACGGTCCGGTTGATTTTCTTTATGACGATCCAATAGAAGAATTGATAAAAAACCGGAATTATTTTAGCATCCTTGACCAGACCGGTAAACTTGCAAACGTTGACATATTTCTTGCTGGTGGCACCGATGATGGTGTTGTAAGTCTGGAAAATTATGTATTACCGCTTTACCGGCGAATAAAGAAGAATGAAGGACAGAAAATTACAACAAAAATATATCAGGACGGGCATTCATATCAGAATTGTAATGAACAATTAATCAGAGATATATTAGAGTGGTTAATAAGATCACTAAATGAATGAATTTGAAAAGACTTACTGTGAAACGGATTTGAAACAAGACATGATTAATAATACGAAAGAATATTATAAAATCTTAGCCGAAATGTTCAGTTATCCTGAACATCATTTGACAAATCGTTATGAGGAGTTTGAAGATGCAATGGCCTTTCTTTTGCCTGAGAAAAAAACAGAGATAAAAGATTTGTTTTTAAATCATAAGGCCTTATCCTTTAAAGATCAGCAGGAATATTACTTGAAAACTTTCGATGTACAAGCAGTTTGTCACCTCGATATCGGGTATGTCCTGTTTGGGGATGATTATAAAAGAGCACAACTTTTAGTCAACCTGCAAGCGGAACATCAGAAAGCAGGGATTGATTGTGGGACTGAACTGGCCGACCATCTGCCTAATATCCTAAAATTGCTCGTAACAACAGAAGATCAGGATTTTGCGAATGAGCTTGGATTCGTGGTGCTTATACCTGCGATACAATTTATGATTTTAAAATTCAGCAATACAGAAAACCATTATAAAGGTTTGTTGGAGATTTTACTTGAATTATTAAAACGCGATTTCAAAGGGGAAGATCTTGAGGAATATGTCATCCCGGAGCAATATTTCAAAGGGGAACAAGATTTTTTAATTCCTTCTCCCAAACAGACTATTTGTGATACATTGTGTAATCAACGAAAAAAAATATAGCTATGACCAATCAGTTTTTATTTATCGGACTACCATATGCAGCATTATTTGTAGTGCTGATTGGAACCATTTTCAGGTACCTGAATTTCGGTTTTAAGGTTTCGTCTCTTTCTTCACAATTTCTTGAAAGTAAAGAACTATTCTATGGCAGCAGACCTTTTCACTGGGGTTTACTTTTTTTGTTTTTTGGACACTTAATCGCATTTCTGTTCCCGCGTTCTGTTATGTTGTGGAACAGTGTCCCTATTAGATTGATTATTTTGGAAGTATCTGCCCTTGCTTTTGGGATTACTGCATGCTATGGACTATTTGTATTGATTCTCAGGCGTGTTCGAAATCCACGATTGATAAAAGTTGCAAATAAAATGGATATTGTCGTTTATTTGGTACTAACTGTGCAAATTGCAACAGGATTGTGGGTAGCCGTTTCCTTCCGCTGGGGTTCTTCATGGTTTGCCTCATCCTTAACACCCTATATTCGTTCTATATTTACATTTACCCCAGATATCTCAGCAATTTCTTCCATGCCCCTGGCAGTCAAGATTCATGTGGTTTCTGCTTTTACACTGATCGGTATTATTCCGTCAACGCGGTTTATGCATTTCCTTGTTTATCCGTTCGCATACCTATGGCGAAGTTACCAATTGGTTATCTGGAACTGGGATCCTAAAAAGATCAGAACGTCCCGTAAACTTTTTAATGGAGTGCGGTCCAGGAATAACTAATTTTTATTGGCAACATTAAAAAAACGTTAGGTTATGGCATTACCCGAATTAATTGATTTTAAACAAGAGAGGATAAGGACGTTACATTACACCTGGATTGCATTTTTTGTAACGTTTTATGTTTGGTTCAATATGGCGCCTTTGGCAACTACTATGTTGGAAAACATCCAATGGCTGACCAAAGATCACATAAAAGTTTTGGCTATTTGCAATGTAGCTCTCACAATTCCTGCCAGAATAATTGTAGGGGCCTTGATTGACCGGTATGGGCCTCGCATTGTGTTTAGTTTATTAATGATCATTATGTCTATACCTGCTTTCCTTTTTGCATTTGGTAACACATTTATCCAGCTTCTTATTTCACGATTGATTCTGGGATCGATTGGTGCCGGATTTGTAATTGGTATCAGAATGGTTGCCCAATGGTTTCCTCCAAAAATGGTGGGTAGGGCAGAGGGTTTTTATGCCGGATGGGGTAACTTTGGGTCGGCCTGGGCTGCCATGACTTTGCCTTGGATAGCGATTCATTTTTTTGGTGGTGAACAAGGCTGGAGATATGCCCTCGCCATTAATGCAGGTGTTTCGTTAAGTTATGGGATTGCTTATTATTTCCTGGTAAGGGATGTTCCCAAAGATGGAGCAACCAAAGCATATCATTTCAAGAAAGCTAAAAAAACCCAACCCATGACGGTTAGTTCATACCGTGATTTAATCCAGTATCTTGTTTGGTCATTTCCCCTAGTAGGAGCAATGGGTGTACTTGCCTGGAAAATAGGGAATGTAGAAGTTAATGGCATTCAGATATTACCTGCCAATATCCTTTATAGTATTTATGGTATTCTGAGCCTTGTTTATGTTGCGCATGTTTTTAAAGTTCTGCAAGTTAACCTGCCTGTGCTTAAAGCCGGTGTTGCTGAGAAGGATAAATACCGTTGGGGAAATGTGGCTGCATTGAACAGCACATACTTTGCAAATTTTGGTGCTGAATTGGCAGTGGTATCCATGTTGCCTATGTTTTTTGAGAATGTGTTCAGAAACCTGACCAACAATGGCGGTGAATTAATTATGACGGCAACCTTTGCCGGAATTATTGCTGCTTCGTTTGCGTTTGTGAACCTTTTTGCACGACCATTGGGAGGCCTCTTATCCGATAAAATGAACAATCGGAAAAGAACAATGCTAATCTACATGTTAGGCATTGCAGTAGGATTTTTCTTTATGGCAGTTATTGCAAAATATGGACCATTAGGTGAAGATGGTATTAGGCGGTTAGATCCCCTTTTTGATGGAATGTGGTGGCTCGTAATCGCCGTTATTATTACCATTGCAACCTCCATGTTTGTTCAGGGAGCAGAAGGCGCAACATTCGCTATCATTCCGATGATCAAAAAGGAACAAACGGGACAAATAGCTGGAATGGCTGGTGCATATGGTAATGTCGGGGCTGTGATTTATCTTGTACTATATTCGCTGGTAGATGATAAAACCTTCTTCTATATTTTATCCGGAGGAGCTTTGGCAAGTTTTATTTTCTGTTGGGCTATGCTACGTGAACCAAAGGGATCATTTGCAGATGAATAAATTTTTGCAAGTACCTTGAGTATAAATTGAAAGTGACATTAATTCTTAATACAAAAATTTTATATTATGCTGAAAATTAACCTTTCAGATTGGAATGTAGAAGATGAAAATTTTTGGAAAACCATCGGTAAACCAATAGCAACAAAAAATTTATGGATATCTATACCTGCACTACTCCTGGCTTTTGCTGTCTGGATCATGTGGAGTATCATTGCCACCAAGCTTAAAGATTTCGGTTTTAATTTCGGAATGATTAATCCATCCATGAGCCCCGACGAGGTTGCTGAACAACTTAAGGAGATTAACAGCCTGTATTATACATTACCTGCCATTGCCGGACTGGCAGGTGCCACACTTCGTATCCCTAACTCCTTCCTTATTTCATTAGGTGGTGGTCGTAATGTAATTTTTGTTACAACGGCCCTCTTATTAATACCTGCTATTGGTGTTGGTTTTGCCCTTCAGGATGTGAACACACCATATTTTACTTTCGCCATTTATGCAGCACTTTCTGGCTTTGGAGGAGGAAACTTTTCATCCTCCATGAGCAATATCAGTTTCTTTTTCCCAAAACGGATGCAAGGTACTTCACTCGGTTTAAATGCCGGAGTAGGAAATCTTGGTGTAGGAGTTATGCAAAAAACGATTCCATGGGTGATTGGATTTTTTCTTTTTGGCGCTATTGGGGTTGATGGGAACAAAGTAACTGGAGAAGCATTGTCAGGCCTTCAGAATGCCGGATGGGTATGGGTTCCTCTTCTTAGCCTTGCAACCTTGGCAGCATTTTTTGGAATGAACAATGTTATTACGGGGACACCTAAACTGCCTTCAACCATTCAGGGTATATTAAAGACACTTTACATGGTGGTGCTTGGATTGATTGCTGCCGGAGTTGGCGCTTATCTTTTAATCAGTCTGAAAGTCAATATGTGGATTGTTTTACCGGTTGTGATTGTTTTAACGGTTATGCTAATGAAATTTGCGACTCCTGGTGAAATAAAAGCTAACCTGAATAAACAGTTTGCCATATTCAGCAATAAGCATAATTGGATCATGACAATCATTTATACTATGACATTTGGATCATTCATCGGTTTTTCAGCTGCTTTCCCAAAATTGAGCCAGGATATATTTGTTTATACAGATGCTAATAACCCTGAATTTGTAAATCCGAATGCTCCTAATTTTTTGATGTGGGTTTTCCTTGGGCCAGTAATAGGTGCACTTATTCGTCCGGTTGGGGGTTGGTTTTCGGATAAAATAAATAGTGGAGCAAAAGTAACAGCGGTAAGTACTATAGCGCAAATATTGGCTACTTTGGCAGTTGCGTACTTTGTAATACAGGCAAGGAACAGTGAAACTCCTGAGTTATATTGGTGGCCATTCTTTATTTGTTTCATGATTCTTTTCTTGACAACAGGTATAGGAAACGGTTCAACCTTCAGAAGTATCCCTTACATTTTTAATAAGGAGCAGGCTGGGCCGGTTTTGGGATGGACAGCTGCCATTGCAGCTTATGGAGCATTCATTATTCCAAAGGTATTTGGCCAGCAAATTGCTAACGGTACACCTGAATATGCATTGTATGGATTTGCGGTTTACTACTTGGTTTGTCTTACCCTTAATTGGTGGTTTTATCAGGGGCCCAAAGCTGAGATAAAAAATCCTTAAAATATCATAGAGATAATTAATACAGCGAATGTTCATTGATTTGAATAAATCTCAATAAATCTTTTTATACATTTTTATATGCACCGAAAATTTCAATTAAGTAATATTGAAAATAGAATCAAGAAAAGGGAAATTTATTATCAAAATTTATAGTTTTAGAAAATCACTTAATCATATGACTTATCTAATCTATCATCAATTGAAGAACGGGATTTGAAATAGATTATCATGAATTACATTTTTTTTGTTGCGGCATTTAATGCTTTATTTTTTGCACTCATGATTTTGCAGAAAAAGAAGGCAAAACATGATAAAATACTGATCTTTTGGCTTATGTATTTAGGCTTGTACACTGGTATATATGCCTTATTTTCCAATAAACTATTTACTTATTATCATCTTCTTTCCGGTAGCTTTATTTCATTGCTTTTACTTCATGGTCCATTTCTCTTTTTATACATTACTGCTCTGGTTGTACAAAAGTTTCAATTCAAAAAAAAAATATTCTTGCATTTCATTCCATTTATCCTTTTTAACTTATATATCTTTATTGCTTCCTACTTTCCTGAAATATCTGATTTTATTAGGCTAAACCATGAAGAAAGTAAACATGAAGCTCCTTTTCTCTTTAATGTATTCCTAATATTAACAGTTTTATCTGGACCAATTTATTTTGTTTTGGCTATAGCTTTTCTTAATGAATTGGATATAAATATTTTCAATAATTTTTCTTCCTATGAGAATGTTAATCTTAATTGGTTAAGAAAGCTGATTTATACTTTTGGTGCTATTTGGACAGTATTGATGATATTTGCAATTGTCCATCATGTATTTCAAATGTTTTCATGGATTTTTTGTACTCACGGTTTATCTCTTTCCTTATCCATTTTTATTTTACTAATAGGTTATTTCGGGATTAAGCAAAGAGAAATTTTTGTTCATTATCCAAATCACTACACAGAATATGTGACCGAAAGAAAGGTGAAATATTCAGGAATATTAATAAGTGATAATGAATTTGAAAATTATGTAGGCAGATTAAAAGATTTTATGATCGTTGAAAAACCCTATTTAGAAGCTAATCTTTCATTGCCAGAATTAGCAAATAAACTGAATATGCCCTCACACCATCTTTCTCGAGTTATTAATGAAGAATTCGGTGTCAATTTCTTTGAATTTGTTAATCAGTATAGGATTGAGGAAGTGAAATCTATGATTAGAAATCCTAAATTTGATAACTACTCTCTTTTAGGAATTGCCTACGAAAGTGGATTTAATACAAAGTCAGCATTTAACAGGGTTTTTAAAAAATTGACAGGTACTACTCCGAGTAACTATAAGCACATGATTTAAAAAGCACCATCCTGGTTAATAGATTAATTTCTTTTTCATTATAACTATAGAAATTACATTTTTTTGATATGATGGGTACTACATTCTAAAGTAGGTCGATTAATGATCTTTCTCAGATTAATTTTGATCCCAAAATAATTTATAAATCATTAAAAATTTTTTATCATGAAATTGATCGAAACGCAATCGAGAACAGAAACTTCAAAGAGTAATATTTTTGCTAGAAAGATAACCTTAACATATGTAATAATATTGTTATTACTGATGGTTAAGTCGGCTCCAGTATCTGGACATTGTGATTCCTACGATGGGCCATTAATAAAGGATGCAATAGAAGCTCTTGAAACAAACAATGTTAATTTGGTATTAAAGTGGATAACAATAGAACAAGAAAAAGAGATTATTCCATTATTTAATAAAACATATTCTTTAAAAAATGGTGACCAAGAAATCTACACAATTGTTGAAAAGCATTTTTTTGAAACCCTTGTACGTTTGCATCGCGAAACAGAAGGGGCTCCCTACACTGGATTAAAACCAGCTGGATCGACTAAAAAAATTATTCTACTTAGTGACGAAGCCATTGAAAATGAAAATATTGATGACCTTCTGGGAAAATTAAACAATCATATTGGAAAGGTTATACTAGAAAAATATGAAAAAGTAATTGCACTCGATAAAGTTAAAAATGATTCTTCTGAAAAAGGTCGCGAATACGTAGAAGCCTATGTCGATTATACCCACACAATTGAAGCAATTCATTCTATAATAGAGAACGGTAACGGGCATTCATTGCACATACATTGATTAGACGAAGAAACTGTTGACAGCTTAGTTTATAAATCTTCTCCATTACTAATGGGGAAGATTTATCATCTTTTTTACAAAAATAAGTGCCAAATTTAATGAAATCTTTCTGAAGCCCTAAGTGACGTTATTAGTTTGTGACTGGGGAATTATTTGTAATAAATTTATTTAGAAGATATTTATTATTTAGTTCGTTAAGTTTTAAAATAGAATACTATTTTCCAAGTTTACAAGCAAATTTTTTTATTAAGTAAGTTGTTACAATTAATAATTATTGTTTACATTTGCGTATTTAAATACCTAAATATTTGTTTATATTTTGAGTACATTTATTAATATATCTGAAGCAACTACAATTGCTGTTCATAGCTTGGCCCTGATAGCTAATTCAAAACAAATAATTAATGCAAATAAAATTGCCAGGATAACAAAATTTTCACAGAATCATCTTTCGAAAGTGTTGCAGATTCTTGTCAAGCATAACTATCTTTCTTCTTTGAGAGGACCTACTGGTGGCTTTACGTTAATAAGACAACCAAATGAAATTTCTTTATATGAAATTTTCAAATTAATAGAAGGTGAACTACAAAGTTTTCAATGTACAATTACATGTCAGGATTGTTATTTTGATACATGTCTTTTTGGTAACTACCCTCATCAGTTCACCGAAAACTTTCAACAATATCTAATGGAAAAGACCCTTGGTGATTTTAAATTGAAAAAAGTCCTATGAAACGAATCTTAGATGTAAATAATTAACAAATGGCCGAATTTATTAATAATTCAAAAGTAAAACGTAAAAGTCTGTTAGAGTTGGGCCTCGGAATGCTTCAAGGGCAAAACAATCCAAAATTTGTAAGCCGTTTTGATCGGGTAATGAATCAGGTAACCCCGAGAGATATCATCTACATAGTTGATGGCATGGTACAATCAGGTCAACCGATGGAGGAATTGAAAAAGGCAGTTAGTAAGGTGATCAACCTGATGTATATACCTTTAAAGGAAAACCAGACTGGATCTTATGATCATATTCCATTTATCAAAGCCTTAATGGATGAAAACCATGAGATGGAAATGCGGATGAAAGAGATTAAAATATTTGTGAAAACGATCAACATTAGTGGCATTGATAAGGAACAACTCAATCAATTGAAATCCGACCTATTGGTAAAGATACAAGACCTTGAAATGTTCGATCGTCACTATATCCGCAAAGAGAATATCCTCTTTCCCTATCTGGAAAATATTTGGCAGGACTATCGGTGTCTGCAGGTGATGTGGTCACTTCATGACGATGCACGAAAAAGCATCCGTGAATTAAAACAAACCCTGCAAGAGGATGAAATGCCATTGGAGCAATTCAATAAGCAAATCGGAGAGTTATTTTTTAGTGTTTATCCCCTGATCTATCGTGAAGAAAATATATTATTTCCGGTAGCGGTTGAAGAAATTCCTCAAAAAGATTGGGCCTTAATGCATCAACTCAGTAGTGAATTGGGGTATGCATGGATTGATCAACCTATAGTTCTTGAAAACCAATTTACTAAGGCTGAACAAAATCATTCGACAAAAGCGTCAATGATTGATCTCGATACTGGCATGCTTGAAGCAGATGATATTATCCGGATCTTTAACCATATGCCTGTCGACATCACTTATGTGGATGAAAATGATGAAGTACGTTATTTTTCCAATTCGGAAAACAGACATTTTCCTCGTTCAAAGGCGATCATCGGCCGGAAAGTTCAAAATTGTCATCCACCCGAATCCATTGATATTGTCAATCGGATTGTAGAGGCCTTCCGGAAAGGAGAAAAAGATGAAGCATCTTTCTGGATACAAATGAAGGGTATGTTTATCCTGATCCAATATTTTGCTGTTCGTGACGAAGAACAGAATTACAAAGGGGTGGTAGAGATAAGCCAGGATGTAACTGAGATCAGGAAACTCGAAGGAGAAAGGAGATTACTCGATTGGTGATTTAATAATCATGAGATAAATAATTTAAAATGTAAAATATGGAATCAAAAGAATTTGGTCATTCGACCATCATGAACTTTAATGACAAAGTGGAATATTCATCCGAAGGAATTGTAAGCAAACGCATCCTTCAAAAAGAAAAAGGCAATGTTTCATTATTTGCTTTCGACAAAGGTCAGCAATTGAGCGAACATTCAGCACCTTTCGATGCACTTGTTCAAGTTTTGGATGGTGAAGGAGAGATCGTTATCAATGGAAAATCCCATATTTTGCTGGAAGGTGAGTCGATCATCATGCCTGCTAATGTGCCCCATGCTGTAATTGCAGCAGAAAAATTTAAGATGCTCTTAACCATGATCAAAAGTGAATAAGATAAATTTCAAATTATAATGGGACAGAGTCGGATCGCACGGGAGAAAAACACGGTGAATACTATGGTCGTACTGTATTGCTGGGCGCACCATTATGTAGAAAATGGATTGTGCCCAGATTGTGAATCACTCATATCTTATAGCAATGCCCGGCTTGAACGTTGCCGCTATGGAGAAGAAAAATCAGTATGTTCCAAATGTCCGGTACACTGTTACAAACCTGATCGCAGGGATGAGATTAAATTGGTGATGCGATATGCCGGTCCGAAGATGATATTCCACCGGCCATGTCTGGCCATCAGGCATTTGGTGGATTCGAATCTATTTTAAATTGCTAATCCCAGTTTTAGTTCAGATCAATCAAGTTAAAACATAAAAAGTTATATAAACATGAGCGAATTAATTAACAACTCTGAAAAACGCAAAGAACTGCTTAAACATATGATCTTACAAATCCATGAGGGTGAAGCCCCGGATATGGTCAGGGAGCAGCTTATCCGTTTGATGTCAAAGATCCCTTATGGAGAAGTGGTTGAGGTAGAACAAGCGTTGATTTCAGAAGGCACTTTGACAGATGAAGAAGTGTTAAAGTTTTGTGATTTACACACCGAAGCCCTGGAGGGTCATATTGATCAAACAGGTGCTCAGGAGGTTCCTGAAGGGCATCCGGTTGATGTTTTTAAAAATGAAAATCGTGAGCTTGAAAAGGTGATAAGAGAATGTGAAACAATTTTCGAAGAGCTTGAAAAAGTTGAAAATGAAGAACAGGTAAATACGCTTAGGTTGAAACTTCGTCAACAATTCAATCTTTTGATGGATGTAGATAAACATTACCAACGCAAAGAAAATTTGCTTTTCCCATATCTTGAGAAAATCGGCGTTACTGGTCCTCCCAAAGTGATGTGGGGTAAACACGATGAAGTTCGGGATATGTTGAAAGGAGCGATAGAAGTTTTGGGTTTTGATGAGAAAGTTTCACCGGAAGAAGCAGTCGCTATCCGCGATATGGTTTTGAAACCGGCCACAACCGGAATTGCAGATATGATCATGAAAGAGGAGGAAATCCTTTTTCCCATGTCGATGGACAAACTGACTGATGCCGACTGGCTCGATATTGCCAAGCAAACCAATGATATAGGTTATTGTCTTTATGATCCCCAGGTAGAGTGGCAACCCGAAGGAGTTGATTTATTAAGTCAGGTGAAGACCGAAGGATCTCAGGTTCAGCTGCCAAGCGGCAGTTTTACCACAGAGGAATTATTGGCTTTACTCAATACCCTTCCAGTGGATATCACTTTTGTTGATAGACATGACAAAGTAAAATATTTCTCACAGGGTGCCGAGCGGATTTTTCAACGTAACCGGGCTATTCTGAACCGGGATGTGCGCATGTGTCATCCTCCCTCAAGTGTTAACATTGTTGATCAAATTGTAGATGACTTTAAAAGTGGTCGTCAGGACTCAGCTCCCTTTTGGATACAGATGAAAGGACAGTTTATTCATATTGAATATTTTGCTATGCGTAACGAAATCGGAGAATATCTTGGAACGCTAGAGGTATCTCAAAACCTGACTAAAAAGCGAGCCCTGGAAGGAGAACAGCGGATTTTGTCATATGGTGATAAATAGATTCAAAGACGGGATACATCGCGTCACCACATCCAAAAATTAATAACTAAAACAATGAACAAATTGATCATAACCCCAAAAACCAAAATAGCTGAATTATTAAAAGCATACCCCGAATTGGAGGATGTTTTGATCGACATCGCTCCTGCATTCAAAAAATTAAAAAATCCGGTTTTACGCCGGACGATTGCGCGTGTCACCACCCTTCAGCAGGCGGCCTCTGTAGGTGATGTTCCGGTGGATGTAATAGTTAATAAACTGCGTGGTATTGTTGGACAGGAAACGCTGGATGATGTAGAATCGGGTGGAGAATATGGCGGTGAAACTCCTGCCTGGTTTTCCAAGGATAAAATCACAAAATCATTTGATGCTCGCGAAACCATAGCTCAGGGAGGCCATCCCCTTGGAGATGTTATGGGAGATTTACATCATTGGGAAGACGGAATTTATGAATTGATCACACCTTTTTTACCGGCACCGCTCATCGACAAAGTAAAAGAACAGGGATTTAAGGCCTGGACAAAGAAGGAGAATGAGAGCTTATTCAGGAATTATTTTCTTAAACAGAACTAGAAAAAGATCATTCGCAGTTCGAACTTTTATAGTAAGAAATGAGCAGGAGGAAATTATTAAAAAGATTAAGGAAATTTCACAAATGGCCTTCCATCGTACTTAGCATTTTTATTCTCATCTTTTCCATTTCAGGTATTGTGATGAACCATCGGGAATTGTTTTCAGGTTTGGATGTGTCAAGGCAATATTTACTGGATGATTATCAATATAAAAACTGGAATAATGCTGCTGTTAAGTCGGCATGCAGGATCAGTCCTGATAGTATTTTGGTTTATGGTAATATTGGTGTATGGCTCACCGATAGTATGTTAACAGATTTCTCTGATTATAATGCCGGCTTTCCGAATGGAATTGATAATCGAAAAATTTTTAAAATTCATCAGACAAAGCTAGGTAGTTTATATGCCGGGACGCTGTTTGGAATGTACCGGTTTGATAACCGGATTAAGGAATGGAAGTTTGTTCATGCTCCTTTCGGGAGAGAACAGGTGGTGGATATGTTCGATAAAGATGACAGTTTGTATGTGCTTACCCGTTCGTATTTATATGTTTCAATGGATGCTCCACCGAAATTTGAGTTTCGGAAAGTGATACTTCCTCCGCCGCTAAATTATGACAATAAAGAGGGATTATTCAAAACCCTTTGGGTGATTCATAGTGGCGAGATTGGTGGATTTGCCGGGAAACTGTTTGTCGATTTAATTGGCCTGACATTTATCTTTTTAACTTTTACCGGATTAATTTACTGGTTATTTCCAAAATGGATCAAACGCAGAAAACGGAAAGAGAAGCCCATCCAAAATATCAAATCCGTTAATTTGTTTTCCTTAAGATGGCATAACAAAATTGGGATATGGGTCGTAGCCTTTTTATTGATCACAACCATCACGGGTATGTTTTTGCGACCTCCATTGCTCATCACCATTGCCAATGCTTCAATTGGAAAAATTCCTTTTACACTGCTTGATTCTCCAAATCCATGGTATGATAAGTTACGGCGTATATTTTACGATGAGGAAAAGGAGCGTTTTGTAATTGGTACCAACCAGGGCATATATCTCTGGGATAATGAGTTCAACAATGTTTTGATCCCATTTAACTTGCAACCTCCCTTGAGTGTAATGGGCATCAATGTATTTGAGCAAATGCAAAACGGACCCTATCTGGTAGGCAGTTTCAGCGGGTTATATTTGTGGGATCCAGATAGAAATCTATTGAAAGACTTTCTTCATCCCAACAGAAGTATATCCGTCAATTCAGGTGGCCCACCTATTGGTTATGATGTTTCGGCTGGTTTTATCATGCTCGGGAATAAAAAAATGTATCATTTTGATTATGGAACAGGTGTGAATCCTATAAATCACCAACAACCTTTTCCACCCATGCCAAGTGAGATTCGTGAAAAAAGTCCGATGTCATTGTGGAACCTTGCACTCGAATTTCATACTGCCCGATATTATCAATTCATTTTTGGGGATTTGTACATCCTGTTCATTCCAATTTTTGGTTTAACCATGATTTTAATCCTAATCACGGGTTTCTGGGTATGGTGGAAGGTGTGGCGTAAGAATTGAAAAACATGGAAATAAAATCCAAGTAATTTCATAAAATAAATTAATGGAATATTTCTTAATTAAATTTTTATAGTTAGTAAATATTAACTAACTTTGTGATATTATAAAATAGTTTAACATGGATTCGCATATTTCCATCGAACATTTATATCAAAAAGAAATCGCGAACAGTGAAAAATTACGTTCATTAGTACTGATTGGGCTGCTTGCTGCAGAAGCAGTTGTCTTACTAGTCATTTACATTTTTTATCAAGATCATTATTTACAGTTATTTAGAACGCACCTGGCATTATATGCTATTTTAATTTTCACATTGATTATCATTTTCTATGAGGTGGGAATTCACTATCTGGTAAGCAAAAGGTACCATTGGCTTATTTTAAATGAAAAAGTGTTTGGCTATTTCACTAGTTTGTCGGAGGTAACCCTTCTCACAATTCTATTAGTTTTTATCGTTGAATTCTCTGAGCAAACAATGATACTTCAAGCTCCTGCTACACTCACATATTTTATTTTTATTGTGCTTTCGACACTTCGTCTGAAATTTAATCTTTCTGTTATTACAGGAATTGTTGCTGCAGCTGAATATATATTTGTGAATGTTTATTATTCTACTTTTTATTATCAATTCAATTTTGATCCAGGACTCAATAAACCCATTGGAGTGCAATACCTCGGTCAAGGTTTAATATTGATAATAACAGGTATTGCGGCGGGTTTTGTAGCAGATCTAATTAGGAAAAAGATGAATATTTCCTGGGAGAATATCCAGCAAAAAAACGAAGTAATTGATTTATTTGGCCAACAAATTTCAACAAAAATTGCCGAAAATGTGATTAAAAGTCATAACGAATTGGCTGGGATCAAAAAACAGGTTTGTATTATGTTTCTTGATATTCGTGATTTTACTCCTTTTGTTGAAAAAAGCAGACCGGAAGAGGTTGTATCATATCTCAATAAATTGTTTGGATTTATGATCGAGATTGTTCAGAAATATGACGGTGTTATCAATCAATTTCTCGGTGATGGATTTATGGCTACTTTCGGAGCGCCGGTTTCTCTCGTTAATAGTTCACAAAGGGCGACTCTAGCCTCAATTGAAATAGTCAAAAAAGTTAATGAAGAAACAGAAAGTGGTAATATTCAAAAAACCCGAATTGGCATAGGGCTTCATTACGATGAGGCCATTACCGGAAACATAGGTTCGGAGTTGAGAAAACAATACTCCATCACCGGCAGGGTGGTGATTATAGCATCTCGAATCGAACAGCTGAATAAAAAATTCAATTCACAGCTGTTAATCTCTGCCGAGGTTTTTAATCAGATAGATCAGGTATTGCAAAATAGG
>JAGQVE010000037.1 GCA_020438105.1 Bacteroidales bacterium | reverse complement strand
GTCGCTCAGGCAAAGAATCACTGTACCAAACTTTTAATCCTTGTTTATCTTTAAGCGCTTCATAAATGTCACCAGCATGTTCAGGCTTTGATTTAATGTTGAAATTTGGATTATATCCCAGCATTTTATCCGCCCAGTCAGCCTGCAACAAATCGCCGATATTCACTCTCCGATCATTGGATATGCTTCCCATTCCGTGATCAGAAGTAATGATGATGTTGATTTCATCAGCATTTGGCAACGCTTCCACTTTGGTTAGAAACACCCCGAGAATTGAATCGAGTTCGGCAACTTTGTTCCTGATTTCAATACTTTCCGGACCAAATTTATGTCCTGAATGATCGGGTTCATCCAAATACCAAAGTATCAAATGGGGCCTGATCTCCTCCGGTTTTTGCAACCATGCAATCACTGAATCAACACGCTGGCCGTATGGAAAATTATGATCGTATTTTTTCCAGAATGTTGGCCGGTGGCCCGCTATTTCCGCTTCAGAGCCCACCCAGAAATATGAACCGGAGATCATCCCCTGTTTTTCGGCCGTCACCCAAATGGGCTCTCCGCCATAAAAAGAACCGTCTTCCACAGCTTCTCGATTGGAAATGGAATATTGACGATCAGTTGCCGGATCATAAAATGTATTTAAAACAATACCGTGATGATCAGGGTACAAGCCGGTAGCTATGCTATAATGATTGGGGAAGGTTTTTGTGGGGAAAGAAGGTTTTAAAGATTGAGCTTTTACACCTTTCATGGCAATTTTGTCAAAATTGGGTGTGGAAACATGATCGGTATAATCCCAGCGAAAACCATCCATGGAGAGCATCACAACGTAGGGTTTGGATTGTTCGGATCTTTTATGCGTGCATCCGGCAATAAGCAGGATGACAACCATGGGGACAAGAAGAAAGTTTTTCATTGTTTTTTTACAAAAGTACAAGTTCGATGTGAATTATTTGCCATCCTGCTTTTAAAATTCGTCTGAACAAAAATATACGCACCATGTTGTACAATTTAATTAATTTCGCAGCTCAATGAAGCGAAGTCAGATATATCTTTCACTTATTCTTTTGGCGGTATTTACGCTCCCTAAGGCGTACCAGGATCTGCACATTATTTTTTACCATGGCAATATTCATATACATGCTGACTTAAATCATCATTGGGCTAAAAGTTTTGCCGAAAAAGAAGACAGTAGCTGTAAGGTTCGTGATTACGAATTTGCTGTTTCAAATATTCATTTACCCGCATTATTTGACTTTAAGATTGAAAGTTATAATATATTTTTCACAAGGAAAGTATTTACAAAAACCCATAACTATTCAGGTTTTCATTTTTCGCTGAGGGCCCCTCCGAACAATTTCCAAAATAATTTTCTTAGTTTTATTTAGTCCACCGAGTGCCATATCAAGATGGTAGTTTTGGTGCAGTTGCCTGTGGTCATCACTTTTCCCAGGTAAAAAATCTGAATGCTGGCAGGTAGGTATTTTCAAGATACCGCATTGGATCAAGCATCATATTATAAAAAGATATATTAATTTTTTGAAATTGAAAAAAATGAAAAACAAACTATATTTTATCGTCATTATGGCTGTTATTTTAAGCGTATTAAATTCATGTAAAAAAGACGATCCGGTAATACCAAATGAAGAGGAAGTAATCACAACCTTAATATACACATTAACTCCGAGCCAGGGTGGCACGCCGAAGGTTTTAAAATTTCAGGATTTAGATGGTGATGGTGGAAATGCACCCGTAATCAGCACCGATACCCTGGATGCCAATACTATTTACACAGGTCAGCTTGAGCTGCTGAATGAGCAGGAAACGCCTGCTGATACTACAACTAATGAAATCAGGGATGAAAATCAGGAGCATCAATTCTTTTTTGATGAAAGCACCAATTTAAACATAACGGTAAATTATAATGATACCGACCCCGATGGAAATCCAGTTGGAATAGAGAACATCCTGACAACCGGAGAAGCTTCATCCGGGACATTAACCATTATTTTACGTCACCAGCCTGATAAATTTGCCACAGGCGTTTCACAAGGAGACATAACAAATGCAGGTGGTGAGACGGATATTCAAGTTGAATTTGATGTTATCATTCAGTAAATACGGTTTTGTATTAGCCAGTTTGCTTTTGCCTGTCCTTCTGTCGGCTCAGCATTGTGATCTTTCCATAAAAGGTCACATCTCCGACAGAAGTACAGGTATTGCCCTGTCCTATTCCGGTGTTTATAATATAAATACTGAAGATGGCGTAATTGCTGATAGTTTGGGCAATTTTCTGCTTGAAAATTTATGCAGTGGGGTTCATCGTCTGCGTATTACCCATATAGGCTGCGAAACAAGAGAAGTTACGGTTTCCTTGCAAAATGACACCACCATAAATATATATCTTGATCACCATGCGGAATTACTGAACGAAGTGGTTGTTCATGGAAAATCAGAGAACAATACAGCACAGGTGAGCAACACCATAAAAATGGATGAAATTCATTTAGAAGGGAATAAAAACCTGGCAGATATCATTGAAAAGATTCAGGGGGTAAGCATTCTCAAAACCGGTTCGGGTATTTCGAAGCCGGTAATTCATGGTATGTATGGCAACCGCGTAACTATTCTCAACAATGGAATTGCCCAAAGCGGACAGCAATGGGGAAATGATCATTCCCCGGAGATCGATCCTTTTGTTGCCAATCATATCTCCGTAGTTAAAGGGGCCAGTTCATTGCTTTATTCCAGTAATTCACTGGGTGGCGTTATTTTGGTTGAACCGTCACCCGTTCCGATTGATCCCGTTTTGAGTGGTTTTGTGAACTATATTTTTCAAACAAACGGTCGCGGACAAACACTAAATGCAAGCCTTGCCAGGCATGGCAATTGGGCTGCCTGGAGAGTGATGGGCACCCTTAAATTTTCAGGAGACGCTAAAAGTCCGGATTATTATCTCACGAATACGGGTAAGCAGGAAGCCAATCTTGCGATTCAACTGGAAAAGGAGCTCTTTAAAAACTGTAACTCAACACTCTATTACAGTATGTACAATACGAACATAGGGATATTAAGGGGCTCGCACATTGGCAATACCTCCGATCTGGAAGAAGCCCTTAGCAGGGAGGAACCTTTTTTTACCGGGGATAAGTTTTCCTTCTCGATTGCATCTCCGCATCAGGAAGTACATCACCATTTGCTTAAATTTGAATCACGATACATATTTTCAGAAAATCAATCAGTTACCTTTAAATATGGTGGGCAAATTGATGTCAGAAAAGAATATGATGTAAGGCGCGGTGGCCGTTCCGATATTCCAGCTTTGAGTTTATGGCAAAATAACCAGTTTATCCAAACTACCTATGAACATTTATTTGCACATAATTTCACGCTTAAAACGGCACTTCAATTTGATTATACAGATAATGCCAATGATCCCGAAACAGGTATTCTGCCGTTAATACCTGATTATCGGTCGTATACCGGATCATACCTGGTGATTTTGAAGAAAAAGTTAAATAAACTACTTTATGAGATAGGGGCCCGGTATGATTTGAAGAAGATACATGTTTGGTCGATTACGCATGAATTGCCAAGAACCATTGATATCAGGGACAATTTGTATCATAATTACAGTTTATCAACCGGGGCTGTTTATGAATTTGCTGAGTTAGTAAAAGCAAATTTGGATTTGGGATATGTTTTGAGGTCGCCTGAAGTGAATGAACTCTATAGTTTTGGCCTCCACCAGGGTGTGAGTGGAATTGAAATTGGCAATCCCGACCTGAATCCTGAAAAATCGCTGAAATTAGTTTTCTCGGCGGATTGGAACCTGGGAAAAAGTGTTTTCCTTCAAACATTGGGTTATTTTCAAAACATTGAAGATTATATTTATTTGCAACCTCAATCGGAATTTGAACTAACTATCAGAGGCGCCTTTCCGGTTTTTGAATACGAACAAACGAATGCACAAATTTTAGGCTCCGATTTATTGTGCTCATTTGAGCCAATCCAGCAAATGAAAATCATTTTAAAGTATTCTGTATTAAAAGGCACCAACACCAAAGAAGATATTCCGCTGGTATATATGCCACCAAACAACGGTTCCGGAACATTCACCTATAATATCAAGGATCAAGGAAAGTGGCGAAACAATTCGGTTTCTGTTGAAGGGGAATATTTTGCTAAGCAAAAAAACTACCTTGAAGGACAGGACTACCTGCCCCCGCCTGATGGTTATTTTTTACTTAACATGAGGTTTTTTACTTCTGTTTTACTTAAAAATAAAAATACGCTTAAGTTATCCATTGAAGCTGAAAACCTGCTGAATAAAAAATATCGGAGTTATATGAACCGGCAGCGCTACTTTGCTGATGATCTGGGAAGAAATATCATGTTCAAAGTTAGTTATATTTTCTAATCACTTTTATCAGCTGTTTTTCAATAAATGATCGTTGAAATATCTATTTTGAATAACTTATTTGGTCAATAATCCTTAGTGCCATTTGTAATTTTTCGTCTGAAGCTAACCGGCCATCAATCCAATGAATCTTAATTCCCTGCTTTTCCATTCGCCGGAACCAGGTCATTTGTCGTTTGGCAAACTGATGAATGGCGGTATTCAGCTGGTGGAACATTTCATCATAGGTGATTTCGCCTGTAACAAATTGGGTCAAATAGCGATATTCCAACCCATAAAATTTAAGTTGATCAGGTGATAGGCCTTTTTCAAGTAATACTTTAACCTCGCCCGGCATTCCATCGTCAAGTCTTTGTTGCAGCCGCTGGGTGATTCTTTCTCGGATTATTGTCCGTTCAAAATGGACACCAAAAATGACCGCTTCAAATTCGGGGAATTCAGTAACCATTTCGGGATGATCTTGATAATAGGTTTGTATTTCGATGGCACGAACAAGACGATCTCTGCTTGACGTATCAGTAACGTTGTGAACTGTTTTAAATCCTGTCAGTTTTCCAACCAGATTTTCAGTATTTTCTTTTTCCAGTTCCTTTCGTAATTGCGCATTTTCGGGCACTTTGATCAACTGATAACCCTTTAATACCGCCTCGATATACATACCGGTACCGCCACACAACACTGCAGTCTTCCCCCGGGAAATGATGTCATTAAAAACCCGGATAAAATCTTTCTGGAACTCAAACACATTGTATTCATCTCCCGGCTCGGCGATATCAACCAAATGATATGGGATATGCTTTCCATTCACAATATAATCCGTAAAATCCTTCCCTGTTGCCAGGTCCATACCCCGATACACCTGTCTTGAATCAGCGCTGATGATCTCGCCATCAAACTTGTAAGCCAGATCGGCTGCAAAGCGTGTTTTTCCGGTGGCTGTAGGACCGGTGACTACAATCAGCAATGGCTTTTCCTTTTTATCCGGCATGTTCTATTTGATAGTTTTGTTCGATTTCAAGCAGTAAATTACGCACTTTATCCAGCAGGGTAATTTTACTCGTCTCAAGGGAAAAATACGTTGGGTCAATGTTCAAAGATCGCCATTTTTGAGGATAATACCTTTCCATAAATTCGTGGAGATTGTCTTCATCCACCTGTTTCGACTGCTGATTTCGCCATTTTAGATATTGTAGTATCCGCAAGGCATCAATCTTATGAAAGCACGCTTTTACAAACTGATCGCGACGCTTAAAGTTTTCACGCAGCGCCGGCCATATATTTGGTTCTCCAAATTTCTCAAGGTTAAATTCGTCCATTGGAGTAGGCAATTCCCGATCATATAAATCCGGAAACAAATCGGTTGTTGCCTTAATTTCATCAAACAATCTGAATGGATACACCGGATAGCTCTCCCAATTGCCCTTACTGCCTTTGATCATGGCAGGACCGGTGCCAAAACCAACCCGGTCGGAGTAACGTGCTTCGGGATATACTTTTTCAGGATTGAAAGTTAGCACCTCGCCATATTTGCGCAGTTTTTGTACAAAATAAAAATCTTCTCCCGACTTATGCGGCGTTATCCCACCAATTGCCCGATAAGCTTTTACAGGCAGCGCAATGGCCGATCCCACAGCCGTAAAAGCATATGGGTTTTTAATCCGCCAAAGATTTATCGCATAATAACGCATGTAAATCTCATAATGCAGAATCGCACGATCCTTGTCCACCTCGCTTGTGAGTTGGTGATAATATGGAACCGAGAGTGCAACCGCTTTTGGATTGCTTTTTAAGTTTTGAAAAACAGATGCGAAATAAGTCGGATTAAAAGTTGTATCCGCATCCAGGCTGATCAATATATCATCGTCATTGGCCATTTGCGATACCCGATCCATGGCCACTTTGCGGGCCCAGCCCACACCGTATTTTTTACCGGTCCAGCCCAGCCCTTTTGAACTTCTGTCGATCACCTCGATATCAATATCAACCTGCGATTTGAGATACTCAAGGCTCATTTGGTTGTTATCACAAACCCGTCGTTTATCAGCGTTCTCCCACCAGTCATCCGGCTGGTTTACACAAACTACAAGCTTTTTATTTGGCCAGGTCTGCGCTTTATAGCAGGTCAGGAATTCCTGAAGGTTTTCAAACTCATCCAGAGCTGGCAGGGCGACAAATATTTTGGATTTATAGTTTTCCACATCGGCAAAAGTAAACGATTCAATATAATATGACATCGCCCTTCTAAGGTGATTTTTGAATTTTATGACTTAATGACATAAGGGCTGCAAGCTTTCAAAATGAAAACTGAATCAATGACAGATCTAGCTCTTAATACAGGTAAATTATCTGGAATTAAAAAAAAATTAATTAATGGAACGATTTTTCACGGGCAAAAAACCAGACAGCTAACAAAGTGCAGCAAGTTTATGCTTCAACCTGAAATATGGCTTTGCTGTTCTTTAATTTTAAACAATCAAATAACTATCTTTGCCCCTCATTTCAGAAAGCAAAGAAATTGATCATTCATGGATAGAAATACAATTTACGGCCTGATCCTCATATTCGCGATTCTTGTTGGATACAGTGTTTGGATGACTCCTTCGTCGGAGGAGATAGAAGCAAAGGCCAGAAAGCAGGATAGCATTGCAAAAGCTAATAACTTCCAGGACTCCTTAGCAGCACTCGAAAGGACAAAACAAATTGCCATAGAAAAAAGCAGGGATTCCATTCAGCAATCTCAAGCAACAGTAAATGGCGGGATGGTATCCCAAACCAATAATGTAAATCGTGAATTATTGGGTGTTTTTGCAAATTCGGGTCAGGGCGAGAATAATCTATTTACCCTTGAGAACGAATTGATGAAAATCACGATTTCTGCAAGGGGCGGTAAAGTTTACAAGGTTGACCTTAAAGATTACGAAACCTATGATTCGTTACCCCTGATACCTTTTGATCCTGAGCAAACACATTTCGGACTTAACTTGTTCGTTCAGGGAAAATCTATCAATACCGATAACTTGTATTTCCAACCATTAGCTGATGAAACGGGATTTTATGTGGATGGCGACAATACACGGAGTTTCTCTATGCGCCTGTATACGGATGCTTCGGATTCGACCTACAACCAAAACAGCTACATAGAGTTTTTGTACACCATGAAGGGGAACGATTACATGCTCGACTACGACATTAATTTTGTTGGCATGGATCCTTACCTTGAAAGAGGCATGAATTACTTAGATTTAAATTGGGGCACGGAAATGCTTCAATTGGAGAAAAGTGTGGACAGGTTTAACGGACCAACTATTTATTATAAATTCTACCAGGACGATGTTGATTTCCTTTCTGAAGCTAAGGATGATGAAGAGGACCTCGTGAACCGGATTAAATGGGTTTCATTCAAACAGCGGTTTTTCAGCTCAACACTTATTTCAAAAGATTTCTTCCAAAGTGCAAAAATCAAGACATTTACGCTGGAAAATCAACATCCACACTATTTACGGTCCATGGAAACAACCATCGGCTTGCCTTTTAACGTGGCTCCTGAAGTGAACATCCCCATGGAGTTTTATTTTGGCCCTAACAAGTTTAAGATCCTGAAAAAATACGATCTCGATCTGGAAAGACAAATCCCCCTGGGATGGAGCTTCTTCCTGATGGCCTGGATAAACAGATATGCTGTACTTCCGGTTTTTAACTTCCTGGAAGGATTTGGCTGGAATTACGGAATTATCATTCTGGTCCTCACCATCCTGTTGAAAATTGTACTGTTCCCAATTGCATACAAATCATATAGTTCATCCGCTAAAATGCGGGTTCTGAAGCCGGAAATTGAGGAGATCAGTAAAAAGTATCCTAAAAAAGAGGATGCAATGAAAAAGCAGCAAGCCACCATGAACCTGTATAAACAAGCAGGTGTAAACCCAATGGCAGGCTGTATACCAATGCTGTTGCAGTTTCCGATCCTTATTGCAATGTTCCGGTTTTTTCCGTCGGCCATTGAATTAAGGCAGCAAAGTTTCCTTTGGGCGCACGATTTATCAAGTTATGATTCCATTTTGGATCTGCCTTTCAACATCCCGTTTTATGGCAATCATGTGAGTTTATTTACACTTCTGATGACCATTTCAACCCTCATTTACACCAAAATGAACCAGGATATGATGGGCTCAGGCCAGCAACAATTGCCTGGGATGAAAACCATGATGTATCTCATGCCAGTAATGTTCCTCGGGATTTTTAACAATTACGCCTCGGGTTTGAGTTATTATTATTTCCTGGCAAATATCATCACCTTTGGGCAAATGTTCCTAATTCGCAGGACCATTGATGAGAAAAAGATACGCAAGCAAATCGAGATCAATAAAAAGAAACCGAAGAAAAAATCGAACTGGCAAAAAAGGCTGGAAGATGCCGCCAAACAACGTGGATATAATCCTTCGAAAAAATAAATCAGTTTGAAGTTCGAAGTTCGGGGTTCGTTGCTCAAACTTCAAACCTGTCTGCTGGCAGGCAGGCTTCACACTTCAAACTTCAAATATCGAACTTCAAACATCGAACACTAAGCTTTGAATTTTAAACTTACCGCCGAATTTAAACCTACCGGAGATCAGCCGGAAGCAATCCGCCAACTGGTGGACGGGCTGAACCGTGGGGACGATTTCCAGGTGCTATTAGGCGTTACAGGATCGGGTAAAACATTTACGGTTGCCAATGTTATTCAGCAGGTGAACCGCCCTACTCTGGTCTTGAGTCATAACAAAACACTGGCGGCCCAGCTTTATGGTGAGTTCAAGCAGTTTTTCCCGGATAACCGGGTAGAGTATTTTGTTTCGTATTATGATTATTACCAGCCCGAAGCTTACCTGCCAACCACCAACACCTACATTGAAAAAGACCTTTCGATCAATGATGAGATTGAGAAACTGCGATTGAGTGCAACCTCTGCCCTGCTTTCGGGCCGGCGTGATGTGATTGTGGTTTCTTCGGTGTCATGTATTTACGGCATTGGAAACCCAGATGATTTCACCAATAATGTTATCCGCATCAAAATCGGTGAAGTGGTCAGCCGTAATAAGTTTTTGCAATCGTTGGTGGCCGGTTTGTACTCACGCAATGAAATAGAATTTACCAGGGGTAATTTCAGGGTGAAGGGCGATACAGTGGATATTTTCCCTGCTTATGCTGACATTGCTTACCGGGTTATTTTTTGGGGAGACGAAATTGAATCGATCGAGACATTTGATCCGATCAATGGACACATTGTAGAAAAACTCGACAATCTTAATATTTATCCGGCCAATATTTTTGTTACCTCGCACGAAAAGATGAAAAGTGCTGTTCATGAAATCCAGCAGGACATGTTCAAGCAGGTGGATTATTTTAAAGAAATTGGCAAACACCTGGAAGCTAAGAGACTCTCCGACAGGGTTACTTATGATGTAGAAATGATGCGTGAGTTGGGGTATTGTTCCGGAATAGAGAATTATTCAAGATATTTTGATGGTCGTCCTCCCGGAACACGTCCATTCTGTTTGATCGATTATTTCCCGGATGATTACCTCATGGTGATTGACGAAAGTCACGTAACAGTGCCACAGATCAGGGCCATGTACGGCGGTGACCGTTCGCGCAAGCAAAATTTAGTTGAATACGGTTTCCGCCTTCCTTCAGCGATGGATAACCGGCCTTTAAAATTTCCTGAGTTTGAAGCGCTGCAAAACCAGGTGATCTATGTGAGTGCAACACCTTCGGAATATGAGTTACAAAGATCGGAAGGGGTTGTTGTTGAACAACTGATCCGGCCTACAGGCTTGCTCGATCCGCTAATTGAAGTAAGGCCAAGTATGAACCAGATTGATGATCTGCTGGATGAAATAGATCAGCGGATCAATAAAAGCGAAAGGGTGCTTGTTACCACCCTCACCAAACGAATGGCCGAAGAACTAACCAAATACATGCTTAACCTCGACATTAAATGCCGGTATATTCACTCCGAGGTGGATACCCTCGACCGGGTGGAGATCATGCGCGGACTTCGCCTGGGTGATTTTGATGTACTGGTGGGTGTAAACTTGTTGCGTGAGGGTCTTGATTTGCCGGAGGTTTCGTTAGTGGCGATTTTGGATGCGGATAAGGAAGGATTCCTCCGGTCGGAAAAATCCCTGACGCAAACAGCAGGTCGCGCTGCGAGAAACCTGAATGCTCGGGTAATCTTTTATGCCGACAGCATCACCGATTCCATGCAGAAGACCATGGATGAGACCGAACGCCGACGTGAAAAGCAATTGAAATACAATGAAGAGCATGGAATCATTCCAACTCAGATCACCAAGTCGATGACCTCTATTATTGGTCAAACGGCTGTGGCTGATTCCAAAGGTGAGCCTAAGGCCTATATTGAAAAAGAAGGCATCGATATCGCGGCAGACCCGCTGGTTCAGTATATGAACAAAGAGCAAATTGAAAAGGCGATATCCAAGCTGGAACGACAAATGAAAGCAGCCGTAAAGGAACTCGACTTTATTGAAGCAGCCCGCTTCAGGGATGAAATTTTTGCGCTTCGGGAAAAGTTTGGAGAGAAGAAATAATATCAAATATCAACTAAAATCCCAGGATTAAAAAAAGCCAATACCGCGCGAAGTATTGGCTTTAAACGCTTTAAAATTTCTTAAACGATCTCTACCACCTTCACATCGAAGATCAGATCTTTACCCGCCAGTTTATGATTGGCATCAATGGTAATGGCATCGTCTTTAACCGCTGTCACCGTCACGATCAGTTGTTGTCCGTTGGGCTGTTGCGACACAAGCTCCATTCCCACTTCCGGGTTTATTTCTGCCGGCAATTGTGCTTTAGGAACATCAATGATCAAATCCTTACGCACATCGCCATAAGCTTCTTCGGCTTTTATATTAATTGTTTTTTGCTCCTCGAGGTTCATCCCTACAACTCCATCATCAAATCCTTTGATCATCATTCCTGCCCCTACTTCAAACTCAAGTGGGTCGCGACCTTCGGAAGAATCAAATACAGATCCGTCTTCAAGTTTTCCAGTGTAATGAACTTTGATGGTGTTTCCTTTTTTTACTTGTGTCATGATAATTTCTTTTAATAATTAATTATTCCCGCAAAGTTTAAAACGTTTACGGATTGTATTCAACAGAAATGACCCATGAAAAAACATTGAGGAAGGCACTTAAAAGACCCAACAACCCATTCCAATAAAATCATATCCAATTGCTCGGGCAAAGTTAACCCAATTAAAATGAACATCCTAACTGATGACGTGCAAATTAGAAAAATGCAAATCTTAGTCTTCCGGTAAGGGCTGCCCTTCAATCCAGGGAGCGCCTGCTTGTATTAACATTTTCTCAATTACCGGAATTTTTTCGCTTCGAATTGTTTCAAGCTCCGAACTGAATTTTTCAAACTCCGTTTTGGCATACTCCAGGTTTTGACGTTGCATAGGAGTTGCACCGTACGTTCCGGAAAGTCCACCCATTGCAACCCTCAACCAATGCTGAATGGTTGGATTGATCTTTTCTCCGATTTCACGTTTGCTTTTACTACCGTTAAAATTCAATTCCAATTTGTCTAAATCTACTTTAAGCAGGTAAATCATGGAGTCAATTTGTGCCGGGGGATTCTGCGTTCTCGAAAGGGCATTATCCATGGCTTTGATCCTGTTTAAGGCATTATCCAGAGCGATATCGGCCGCGGTAAATGCATGAGTCAGTTTTTCAACCTGCTGCCTGTAGTCCTCAATTTCAGCAAATGGCGCCCGCTGCAGGGCTGGATTTTCATACAATGGTACTACTTTAAAGGGCACCGGGTCAGCAATGATTTCTGTTTTTCCATCCACCCGTTTGACGAGGGTAGCAAAATAATTTCCGGGTGTAACCATAAATCCGCGGGGATTGCTATCAGGTGAACTAAGCTTAATGGCATTCACCGAGGCATACCTCAAATCCCAGGTGGTTCTCTGTAATCCCTTACTTGCGGATGCCTGCACTTCCCTGATGAGGTTGCCTTCAGCATCTTTTATCAAAATTAAAACCTCGGGTGCCATTTCCGTTCTTTCAGTTTCCAATGCTTCCCAACCGGGAAATTTCAGCGGTTTCTTCTCTTTTAAAAGTTTAGCTTCCTCAGCTTTCCTTTTTGCTTGTTTGGTTTCCAGGGACTCCTTGAGGTAATAGGTGAAGGTTACACCAAATTCAGGATTTGGAGCAGAAAAATAATCAGCACCTCTCGACCAGCCTGCCCTATAACGTTCCGAATACCAGTATGCATCACGGGGTGCAAACAAATGAGCATCGCCGTCGAGTAATTCCTGATCGATTTCGCGCAGTGCGCTGTAATCATCCAAAACATAGAAACTACGACCAAAGGAGGCTCCTACCAAATCGTTTTCCCTTTTTTGAATGCCCAGATCGCGGAATGGAATTGTTGGTAAACCTGACTTCATCTGAATCCACTTTTTACCCCCATCTACCGTAAAATAGATACCAAATTCGGTTCCCAGGAAAAACAAATCGGAATCAATATAATCCTGAACAACTCTCCACAACAAGGTTTTTGCAGGAAGATTCGATTTTATGGAAACCCAGGTTATTCCCTTGTCTGAACTCTTATAAATGTAAGGTTCAAGATCACCAAATTTATGATTATCCAAAACGATATAAACCTTACCCGGATCAAACAGGTCGGCTTTGATATCATTCACAAAAGCCGTTTCCGGACAACCGGGCAAACTTGAAACAGCAATCTTGCGCCAGTTATCACCGCCATCTTCCGTTACCTGGATCAAACCATCATCTGTTCCGGCATAAATGAGTCCTTCCTGCTTTGGTGATTCGGCCAGTGAGGTAATGGTATTATAATTCGACATGGCTTCAAAATCCCACTGTGCATCCCAGCTCCAGGTTTGATCCATAATGGGTAATTCGAGCCGCTCCTGATTCTTTGTCAAGTCTCCGCTAATTGCTTTCCAGCTGTCACCCCTGTCATCCGACCGCCACACCCGTTGCGAAGCAAAATACAGCCGTGAGGGTGAATGTGGGCTCACTAAAATTGGTGAATCCCAGTTATTCCGTTCATAGGGCTCACCCACGGCCGGCTGGGGTTTTATGTAAACGGCCTCTCCTGTAATAATGTCCACTCTGTGTAATTCGCCTTCCTGCGACTGGGCATAAACAATATTTGGATTTCCCGGCTCGGTGGCTGGCTGATGCCCGTCTCCTCCAAGCACAATATACCAATCGGAATTAGTAATCCCTTTCCTGTCGTCGGTTCTCGAAGGCCCACCCTGAGTGCTGTTATCCTGGGTTCCTCCATAAATATTATAAAACGGTTTGGCATCGTCAATGGCCAGTTTATAAAATTGGGTAACAGGCAGATTACCAACAAAGCGCCAGTTTTCGGCCAGGTCAAAACTCTCATAAATGCCGCCATCAGTCCCGATAAGTAAATAGTCAGGATCATTTTTGCGGAAAGCGATGGTGTGGTTATCTGAATGTTTGTTGCGTTCGGAAAGCCGGGTAAAGGTTTTTCCTCCGTCATTTGAAACCTGAATTCTTACATCCATCAGGTAAATCCTGTCGAACTGATGGGGCGACGCATAAAGCTCCTGATAATAATGAGGCCCGGTTGCACCAGATACTGCATCCGACATTTTTTCCCAACTGGCACCCCTGTCGTCTGACCTGTAAACGGCGCCAGAACGACGATCCAACTCTATGGCTGCATACAGCACATCCGGTTTTTGTGGCGAAATTGCCAATCCAATCTTACCCATGTTTCCGGCTGGAAGTCCTCCTTTTAGTTTCTCCCAGGAGTTACCACCGTCAATTGATTTATAAATGGCCGTACCCGGGCCACCACCCATATAAGCCGCCACATTGCGATGACGCTGCCAGGTAGCCGCGTACAAGCAATCAGGATTGCGCGGATCCATAACTACCTCCGTAACGCCGGTCCAATCATTATCTCCAAGGACCTTAAACCAGTTTTTACCTCCCGTTGTCGTTTTGTACAAGCCCCTTTCACCACCTTTATTCCACAGTGGCCCCTGAACAGCTACCCAAACTATATCGGGATTACCCGGATGAACAATGATGCGCGAAATATGCTGCGATTCTTTTAGTCCCATATTTTCCCAGCTTTTGCCCCCATCTTTGCTTCGATAGATACCATCTCCGTAACCTACGTGCCGGCCCCCTACATTTTCACCGGTGCCCACCCAAATCGTATTTGGGTTGTTAGGGTCAATTGTAACACATCCTATCGAATAGGACTTTTCATTTTCAAAAACAGCCTCCCAGGTAACACCTGAATTTTCTGTTTTCCATACTCCGCCTGAACCAACAGCAACATACCAGGTGTTTTCATCCTCCGGATCAATGGAAATATCGGCAATTCGACCCGACATAAAAGCAGGCCCGATACTTCGAAATGTTAAACCTGAAAATGTGGATGATGACCAAACATCCCCGGAGTCATCAGCTGGCTCAATCTCTTGTGAAAAAACTTGTGAATTAAGCAGAAGCAGAATAGCAACAGCTTTTAACAGGATTGTAATTTTATTCATTTGTTAAAATTTGATAATCATATAAACATTTGACACAGGAAAGGTTCAAATGGACCGACGGCACCCCTTGTTTTCCATTGTCTGAATGATGGATAAAGATAAGATTTATTTATGCCGGGCGTAGTTTAAATTGATTCTATTAGGCAAACTAAATCAATTTATCTACATTTACCTCCATTAAAACATTGCTTAAAAATTACAATTGATTAGAATCAAAACCATAGTATATATTCTGTTTTTCCTGCCAGTCGTTATTCAGGCTCAGAGTATTCAGGAAGAAATGGCAACCAGGATTTGTGAATGTATTGATGAAGAGGTTTCAAATTTCGACACCTTAAATCACATGATCGACACTTGTTCAACGCGTATTATTGTAGCTACCCTATCCGATTCAACCCTTGGTTATTATAAAAACATCAATTCGGTGGAAGATCTGCAATACATCCTGTTCAGCACCCGAATGTCCCTTTTTCAAGTCTGTCCGCAGGTACGGCACAACGTTCTCATATATCGAAGAACAAAATTTTACACACCCCCTTCATCACAAGCGGGTAATTACTATTTTGAACTGGGTGCCGTATTATACGAAATGGAAGAATACGGCCTGGCCAGCGCTTATTTTAAGCTTGCAGATAAATCAGAGAAAAAGAAGCCGGTAGTTTATGATTTTATGGGGATGTGTTACTACAGGCAAAACCAAACCGATCTGGCCATTAAATATTTTACAAAATCGCTGAAGTATTTTGCTGACAGTGATATCGCCCTGCTGCAGCTCGCCAAAATATATTTCGACAAAGGTGATTATATGCGATCAAAAACCTATTATGAAAGGTTTCAATATCTTTACCCCGAGAGTCCGGATGCTTATTTTGGACTTGCCCGGATAGCGCTTCAATATAACCATCCTGATAATGCAGCCGAATCAGGGCTGATTGCCTACACGCTTTATAAGCAACTGAATTATGATGAGGACCTGGAAGCCTGCACCGAATTGCTTCATGACATTTACCTGGAGCTTGAAAAAATCAATAAGTCCTTTATTTTTAAAAAAATAATAAAGGACTATGAATTGGATATTCCTGATGAACCCTGGCTCAAAGCGAATAAATTCAGCAAATGATTTAAGTTTATTTCACATTTCTCCTGCTCCCTTTGGCTTATCTTTGCTCCCTCATTTTTTTTAAACTAAAGAATTATGAATTATCTTAAAAATCAAATACTCACAATAATCGGAATATTGGTTTGCGCCAGCCTGCTTCAGGCGCAAAAACCTGTATTTTATGAACCTGTTAATATCAGTAAAGCTTACCAAAGTCAAACCCGATCACGGGATGGGAAGCCAGGGGCCAATTACTGGCAAAACAGGGGTGATTATAAAATGCATATTTCATTTGATCCTGCTGTAAATTTGCTTGATGGGGAAGCTGAAATCACCTATTATAATAACAGTCAGGATACATTGAAAGAGCTTATTTTCCAGCTTGCACCCAATTACTATAAAAAGGGCGGTGTGCGTGATTATGAAATCGAGCCGGAGGATGCCGGACAGGGTATTAAAATTAAAAAACTGACTGTTGGCAATAAGAACGTTAACCTGGCCGAGGACGGCGAGATGTGGTATGTGGAGCAAACCCTTGGCGAACTTTACCTTGATTCACCGCTGGATTATATTTTACCCGACACGTTGGTAAAAATATTTGTTTCCTGGGAATACACACTGAACGCCGGTTCACACATGCGTACCGGACAGGTGGACTCAAGCTCTTATTTTATTGCTTATTGTTATCCCCGCATTGGCGTTTACGACGATATAGATGGCTGGAATAAAACGCCTTACCAGGGGAGCACCGAATTTTACAACGACTTTGGAAATTACGATGTGGAAATTGAGGTTCCTGCGCAATTTGTTGTTTGGGCAACGGGTCAGTTGCAAAACCCGGCTCAGTGTTTAACTCAAAAATATCTCGACCGCTATCTGGAAGCAGCTGAAATAAATACACTGATTCATATCATCGATCAGGAGGATATTAAATACCGTGATTTCACTTCACCGGATCCTTATGTAATATGGAATTACAAGGCGGAAAATGTAACGGATTTTGCATTTGCTATGAGCGATCACTATCTTTGGGATGCTTACCGCGTAAAAACTGGCCCCGGAGAAGATCAAACCACCATCATTAATACTGCTTATGATCAAAATTCAGCTGACTTTTTCAAGGTGATACATCTGGCAAAGAAATCAGTGGATTATATGTCATACTCTTTTCCGTCAATTCCTTTTCCTTACAGGTCGATCACGGTTTTCAACGGCCAGGACATGATGGAATATCCCATGATGGTTAATGATGTTTCGATGGATAAAATTGAGGAGTCGATGAGCTTAACGGCACATGAAATTTTTCACAGTTATATGCCATTTGCTGTGGGCTGCAATGAGCAGAAATATGCGTGGATGGATGAAGGCCTTACCAGCTATTTTGAAATGGTGATGATGCGTGAACTGGTAAATGAGGACTACCTGGACATTTATCAATTTGACACGTATATCGATGAAATCGGTCATGAGCGCGACCTTCCGTTAATCACCCCTTCGGATCGGATAAGACCACCCCATTATTTTCATAATTCCTACACCAAAGCAGTGATGTTTTATCAGCAACTGGCGCATGAAACCGGACGGGATAAGTTTGCAGAGTTCCTGCAATCGTTTTATAATACCTGGAAAGGAAAACATCCTACCGGGTACGATTTCCTTTATGCACTGGCAGATTTTACTGACAACAAGTACAACTGGCTCATCAATCCCTGGTTTTTTGAATTGGGGTTCATGGATTACGGGATTCAAAATGCTGAGATCGGCGAAAAGCAAACCATAGTCACTCTTGAAAATAACGGGAACTATCCGGCAACGCTTTACCTTACTGCCACATATTCGGAAGGTGACCCAGTGCGAAAAACCATCAAAGCCTCCGAATGGCTGGGCAATAAAACATTCGTGGCTACCTTTAAATCCGAGAACCTGCAATCGGTGGGTATCAGTTACGACATACCCCTGGACGCAAATCCGGCGAATGACCTATATTCAGTGAAAAATAATTAGCCGGGAAAACAAACCAATTCTCAACTAACTTAAAATTGTTATTAATTTAACAGTAGATTGTAGATTATTCATATTTGGATTTCTATATTTGCAGCAAATCACGACAAGATAATAATAAGAGATAGCGGATGTCGAGTAACTTATATATAGCAGCAGCAGAGGCCGAATCGGGAAAATCCCTGGTCACCATGGGGATCATGAGTATTTTATCAAGACACGTTAAACGATTGGGATTTTTCAGGCCTATTGTACGAATTGACGGACATCATGATCATGATATCGACCTGATCTCAAAAAGGCTTGCCCTGCCCTTCCACCATGATGAAATGTATGGATTGACCAATTCCGAAGCGCTCGATTATTTGCAGGAAAATAAAGTGGATGACCTGCTTACGGCAATCCTTGATAAATATAAAAAGCTCGAAGGCAAATGCGATTTTATTGTGGTGGAAGGAACTGATTTTACCGGCACATTAAAACCCTTCGAATTTGACTTCAACACCCGGCTTGCAAATACTCTTGCCGCTCCGGTAATGGCCGTTGTAAACGGGTATGGAAAAAGTGTAACAGATGTTGCCGATGCTGCCCAAATGACCAAAGCCGTGCTGGCCCGCGAAAAAGTGAATTATATCGGGATGGTGGTCAACAGGGCAAATAATAAGGACATTGATGCCATCTGGGAAGTTTTAGTGAAGTACCAGGTAAACAATGAAATTGATTTTGTAATTCCTGAACTCGAACATTTGCAAAAACTCACCATCCGGCAAATCAGAAATGCACTCAATGCCGAACGTATTTATGGTGATGAAGATGTATTTGATTATGATGTAAACAACTTCAGGGTGGGCGCCATGAGTATCGAACACCTGCTTAAATATACTGATAACGGCTGCCTGGTAATTACACCCGGAGATAGAACAGATGTTTTAATCGGGCTCTTTATGTCGTTATTATCTGACAATTTCCCTAAAATTGCAGGCATTGTTTTAACCGGTGGCTACAAACCCGATAAGGACATGATGCTGCTGATAAACGGTATTAAAAAACTGCCTGTCGCTGTTTTGAAAGTTGATACCGACACCTTCACAACAGCCATGAACATCAACAATATTAAACCGCTGCTCACACCCGACAACGAAAGAAGGATGGCCATTGCGCTGGGTCATTTTGATGCGCATGTGGAAAGCAAAAAGCTGATCGAAAAAGTGTCTCTCACGCCTTCCGGGGTGATGACACCGATCATGTTCGAATACCAGTTGTACGAAAGAGCCAAAAGAAAACGCAAACACATTGTTTTACCCGAGGGCATGGACGACCGCATTTTGCGCGCTGCCGAAATCCTGCTCAACAGGGATGCTGTGGAGCTGACACTTTTGGGCAACGAGGAGGATATTCTGAAAAAGGCCGATTCACTGCACTTGAAGCTTACAGGGATTAATATAATCGATCCTTACGACAATGACCTTATCAACGATTATTCGGCGACCTATTACAAATTACGCAAGCATAAAGGTATCACGAAAGAAACAGCGAGAGATGTAATGTATGATGTGAGTTACCTGGGAACGATGATGGTGTATAAGGGCCATGCCGACGGAATGGTTTCGGGCGCTGCCCACACCACCCAGCACACCATCCGGCCTTCGTTTGAGTTTATCAAAACCAAACCGGGATTTTCCATTGTTTCGAGTTCATTCCTGATGTGTTTTGAAGACAGGGTGCTGGTTTACGGCGACTGTGCTTTCAACCCCAATCCAAATGCGGAGGAGCTTGCCGATATCGCCATCAGCTCAGCAGATACGGCTGCCATGTTTGGAATTGAGCCGCGCATTGCCATGCTCTCCTACTCCACCGGCAGTTCAGGCAAAGGTGCCGATGTGGAAAAAGTAAGAGCCGCAACCAAAATTGCCCGTACCCGCCGTCCTGATCTATTGCTGGAAGGCCCGATTCAGTATGATGCTGCCATCGATCCTTCGGTTGCTCAAACCAAAATGCCGGACAGCAAAGTGGCCGGAAAAGCTACCGTTTTTATTTTCCCCGACCTCAATACGGGTAACAACACCTACAAAGCTGTTCAACGGTCAGCGGGAGCCATTGCCGTGGGACCGGTTTCGCAAGGATTGAATAAACCGGTTAACGATTTAAGTCGTGGATGCCTGGTGAAAGACATCGTAAATACAGTTTTGATCACGGCTATTCAGGCACAGGAGGCGTAAAAGTTAATCTATCAGCAAACTTGTCGATTATTTTCTTAAATTATTGGTTCCTATCGATATTTCTTTTAGAGGAGCTTTCATTATAATTGGCTGAAGAATCCAAAAAGCCAGGACACCTGTGTTTATCAGTAAAAACCTGAAGATGAAATCAGATAAAGATGGTGTGAAGTTCTTATGCTGCAATTGCTGAATTTTAAAGGTAATACGACTAACATAATAGTCGATATAGAACCATCCAAAAAGTAAAATTAAAATACAAACCTGCCAAACTCCTGATGAACCCACATTTGATAAAAAACTGTTTGATAATAATAAATCCACACAAAGCAAACAGAAAAATATGGTCCATATTAACAATAGGATTGTGAAAATCCAGTTCCGTTGCTTGCCTGAGATTATTTCGCCCAATCTGGCTATTCTGTAAATCCAATAATAAAAAACCGGAGGAATAAAAAGCAGAACCACCCAGAGACCATTGGGATTAATTTGCAGAATCCAGTCAAATTTGAAATTTCTATTTCCCATTTTTGTGTGCAGTCAGGAAGTGAAGATAATTAACTGAATCAGTCAAGTCAGAATCGATCCTTTCCAGTATTGTCATTTGATTATAAAATGGATCGCCGGTTTCCTCAATATCAATGACGGCATCCTCAGCAAAGTAAAATTGAATTTCATGTTTTTTAATTAATTGATATGACTCTTCGATGGTCATTTCTGCTTCAATGGTATCGGCTTCATGAAAAACAAAATTATATACTTCCTCGGTTTCAGTGCAACAGATTAGTTTTTGATTTTCAAGGTACCATATCCTTTGCCTCACACCATACGATAATCCAATCCATTCATGGATTTTAAAAACCGTATCATTTTTCAGATAAAATGTTAATTCTCCCCCTCCATCTGTCATTTGCTCCATAAACTCATTGTTTTGAAAAGCCATTGTTTTATAGCCACGAATCCGATCAATAGAATCAACTTTAGCAATGACTCCACCACTGGAAGTTGGTTTATTTGTCCAGTATTCACGGCCTTTTAAAAGCCGAAGTAATTCAAGTTCATTGAGCCAGTCCGTTCTTGCTACCACCCCCATGGAATACTTACCCCTGATGTAATCCAATTCATTTAAATTAGAATTAGATTGAGGCCCTGGTGGTGGTGGCAAATAGCAGTGTACACATTCCGGATTATTAATACTTCTGGATGCCAGGCAGCTCGACAGTTCTATCAGTCTGTTATTTAAAGTGGCATAAACAATCCATTGGCATTTATCCTTTGGAAACAGAGAGCAATTGTGATCATAATGCCCACTTATGGTAATTGAATTATGAGTTCCTTTAAAAAGCTCAATAATCCTGAAAAGATAGGTATCGGCAATCGAATCGTAATCGAGTAATTCACCCAGAAAAACAATATCGGATTCGTTGTAGCTGATCTGCCTGAGTTTAACCAGGTAGCCAAGATCTTTGCACTTACATCCAATTAGGTGGAGATTCATGCTCAAAATCAAGACGGTGCCAATCAGTTTAATTATTTTCATTAGTTTTTGGCCCTTAAAAGAGTCTAATTAATTACCATTTCTTTCCAAAAATACGGATTTGGTTTTCACCTATTACATTCTCTTTTTATAGGTTCCTGATTTAGAACTAATATAAATTATAAGTAACCATATAATTTCAGCAACAGATTTGTTCTTTTTCACTTTCATAAAACTATATTTGTTGTCACAACAAAAACAAGCGCATGAAAAGTTGCAAGCCAAACGCCATTCATACCTTAAGATCCTTCCTTCTTTTCTTGCTTTCAGCCCTATGTATCCTCATAAGTAGTTCTGGTATCGCACAGTCACCCATTAGCGAATACCTGGATGATGGTGAATTTTACGAAAAGAAAAATATACTCAAAGTCAATGCATCCTCACTGATCATTGGCAACCTGCCCATTTTGTACGAACGGGCTGTTTCTCCCTTTATCAGTGTTGAAGCCGGAGCGGGTATTATTTTACCCTGGTATGTGAATGAGTTATCGCAGCTTTTTATTCATGAGCCTATTATTACCAAACCAACAGGCGGTTATTCCTTTTCGGGTGAACTCCGTTTTTTCCCATTCACCGAGGCGCCAGAAGAGTTTTACATGGGATTATTGTACCGGCATCGTGATTATAAACAAGATGATCAGCGGATTATTTTTACTGACATCGTAATGAATACAGGCCGGCAGGTTCCTGTTGGTGAGGTTTTAATGCTTGAATATGGCTGGGGAATAGGATTCCGCTTTATTGCCGCCCCTGATATTGTTACAGAAGCGATGGATGAATTTGACTCTTTCCAATTGGTTATAAGCGCTAATTTGAAACTTGGATTTAAATTTTAAATATGCAAAAATTAATTTTACTACCCGCAATTATTTTAATCAGTGCAATAACAGCTTTTAGTCAAAAGTATGCTGATTTTGTCCATATTCAATGGGGTGAAGCTTTGAAAGAAAAGAAGACTAACACCCTTGACGATATTGTGGGTTATGACGACTCAGGTTTTTTTATAACCAAATCAGTAAAGCGTAAAATATTCATCGAACACTTTAACCAGGAACTAAAAAAGACAAATTCAAGGGAATTGGTAATTGAAGAAGGTGGTAAAAAACGGCTTTACCAGGGCATCAAACAAATCAATGGGGAATTGTATCTTTTCAGCTCGTTTTTAAACCAAAAACATAAAAAGCACTACCTTTTTGTACAAACACTGAATAAACAAACCCTGCTGCCCGAAAATGATGTAAAAAAAATCGCTGAAATTGAGTTGCAGGACCGGATATTCTGGAATGCAGGAATGTACGGAATTGACCTGTCACGCGACAGCAGCCATGTGCTGATCTATTACGACACACCGGCTCATACCGCCGAAAATAAAACATTTGGCGTTCATGTATTTGACAAAGAAATGAACGAGGAATGGGAAAAGTTTGTGACCTTGCCCTACGAGGAAGATTTGTTTGAGGTGGAGCGATTTGAAGTTGACAATGAAGGCAATGTATATATTATGGGCATCGCGTTTAAACAAAAAAGAAAAGAAAAGCGCAATGGTCAGCCCAATTTTATTTACGAGGTGCTGGCTTATTCTGATCAGGGAGAATCGATGGTGAAATATCCTATTTCCCTGCCCGGTAAATTTATCACCGATGCCCAGCTTACCATTAACAATAAAAAACAGATCGTTTGCGGCGGATTTTATTCTGAAGAAGGCACATGGAGCATCATCGGCTCTTTCTTCCTTACCGTGAATATTGATACCAAAGAGGTTGCAACCTCCAGCACCAAGGAATTTGGAATTGATTTTATCGCCCAAAACCTCACCAAACACAAGGAGGCTAAAACCCGCAGAAAGGCTGAAAAAGGGAAAGATGTAGAACTTTACAAATATGACTTACATAAAATTGTTCCGCGAAGCGACGGAGGTGCTGTTTTGATAGGGGAACAGTATTTTATGCAGGTTTCAACTACAACTACCACTGATGCCAGTGGAAGAATGACTTATTCAACGGATTATATATTTAATTATAACGACATCATTGTGATCAATATCAATCCCGATGGGACCATTGCCTGGAATACTAAGATTGGGAAAGAGCAAACAACCAAAAATGATCTGGGATTCTACTCTTCTTTCGCTTTGGCTGTGGTTGACGACAACCTCTACTTCATTTTTAATGACAACCCCAAAAACCTGATGTATAACGGATCGGGCAAATTGTATAATTTCCGCAAAGATCCTGATGCACTAACGGTTGTGGTGAAAGTTGACAAAACAGGTGAGCAAACGCGTAAAGCATTATTTGCAGCTGGACTGAAGGATGTGCTCACACGCCCCAAAGTTTGCGAACAGGTGAGTTCACATGAAGTGATCCTTTATGGTGAACGGAAAAAAGATCAGCGCCTGGCCCGACTGGTTTTTGATGAGTAATCTATTGCAGAATTTTAATTTTGCCACAAACGCACTAAAACACTAAATATCACTAAAACAAAAGGGCTTAGAATTAAGCCCTTTTGTTTTTTCGTGATAGAGTAGCTTTGTTAATTTTATCCTAATTGCGTCGGCTTTTTATTGTTTTTAATAATTTAATGCTGCCTTCAAACCAATTTTCTAAATCAGCTTAATTAGCGAAAAAATAAGCAAATGAAAGGCTAACTACCCGGTTGCGCTGAATAAAACCCTTGGTGTAATTGGCATCCATTTCATATTTGTCGGCGTCATAATTAGGAGTAACATTTCCTAATCCATATGAATAACCCAGGTTTACCTGGAACGAGTCAAACTGGTATCCGATGCCAAGATTGACTCCATAATCAAACCCACGGTAAATATCATATAAATTATTATCTTCCATAAAATCAGCGTAAGCATCATTGTCGACAGGTTTATATACTGCTTTGATCTTATATTTATCCTTGTCGAAAATATCACTGCTGTTCAAAGTTTCGCCATCGGCAGTAGCTTTAAAATCATGTGTCATTGCTCCCCCTATTCCGAAAGCGAAATAAGGCCCGGCAAAAAACTGTAATCCTTCCATTTTGAAAACAAAATTTACAGGAAGTTCTACATAATTTAATCTTACACGCATATAACCCTCATAACTTTCCAGTTCCAAACCCTGATCTGCCAGTAGATCGTCAAACATTTCTTCCATGTCAAACGAAAAGCCTTTTTGGGAAAATAACAATCCAGGCTGCATACTGAACCCATTTCGTGCAAGGGGTACATCCAACATTAACCCAAACTGAAGCCCCGGCTTTAACTTGGTGTCCGGCTCCTCGCCGTACTCACTGTCAATATCAAAAAACATGTTGGATAAATTGGCTCCACCACGAACGCCCAGTGTTACCTGGCTAAACGATTGAACTGATAAAATCAGTCCCAATGCTAAAAGCAAAAATTGAATCCTCTTCATTTTTATTGATTTTAAAACCAATTCTGAAAGACACGAGATTTTGATCAGGAATGTAAAATCGTTTGGAAATACTTTTGGGTCTCCCTTCATTGGCTGTTGTTTATGGATGCTAATTTAAGCAAGAAAATATTTGGAATGGATATAAATTACCTCCACTTATTGATCCTTTGGGATTGAGGTGTAATCGCTAATGTGTAGGAGGGAAAACGTAATACTAGGGCCATGGGAACCTGCAAGAAATTAGCACAACTTTAAGGTTATCGTCAATTATTGCTTTTAATAATAATCTGTCGATAAATTTCGTATTCTCCAGCATATTCAAGCACATATTGACCATCGGGAAGAAAACTTAAATCGAGGAAATCTTCATGAATACACCTCTGTGAAAAAACCAGTATTCCCCAGATATTATAAACCCTTATATCTCCATTAATTTTTGCTATTCCTTCCAAATGAATAGTGTTTTGAAACGGGTTTGGAGCTAACTTAAATTTGCTTGTATGTAAATCCGTTACAACAGATGTAATCTGGCAATTTCCTATTACCGGTAAATTATTTTCGTTAAAACACTCAAGAGAAGAATTTCCCGAACCAACCCACGAACAAAATACAATGTTACCATAATCGAAAATCAAACCATAATTAAAATCACCAACGCCTTCTACCCAAACGGGAGCAACATTATAACCCGGAAAATTATCAAATTGTATTCGTCTTCGGTAAATACCATTAAATAGCACACTATCAGATGAATTTACATTAATGGTATAGCTGTTTGGGTCTTGAGGATTATTAAACGACTTAAAGGAAAAGCTGTCGCCCGGCAATAAATTATAATCATAAATAATATTCATATCCGTAAGACTATTGCCAAAATAAACCTGAGCATCAAATGAAGCAAAATAACCAGAGAACACTGCTGAGCTTAAGCTAAAATCCTGGTTGCATGTATACAACCCCTGATAAAGCGTGTCATTAATAATTGTATCTCTCAGTACCATCTTATAGCTGTGCATATGCACTTCTTCATAATTTCCACCAGAACCCGTAACCATTATGAACATTGAATGGGAATGCCACAGGGTGGTGTCGCAAAAGGCCTTTTGCCCTATCTGACCATGGCCCCATTCCATGGCCAAACACAAGAACATGAACAGGAATAAAAACTTTTTCATAGCAGGAGTATTAAAATGCAATCGGTGCAACGATGCAATGGGCTAATTTACAAAATAATCTGGCAGGATTTTCGATGATATTGGTAAACTAAAAAATGAAATTATAATAATGGGTAAAATAACTACGGCACAAAACAAAATTAAGCGATATACAACATCGGCAAATTTCGCATTTCCATCAACAATTGGCTCCCGGCCAAATAGGTACAGAAATAGTTTTCGCAAGGGCCATTGTACAATTAAAAAGCTAACCGGACATAAGGATGTATAATTAATTACATCATGAATGGCCGGGTAAAGCGGCTCAATAAGGGCAAACCGATAAATGATTACAAGGGCGGCAATTAAAAAAAAACGGAAATAGTAGACCTTGATTCTGATCATTTGTTCTTCAGCAAAAAACCACATGGCGGTTCCAATAAACAGAAATGAAGTGGTGATTTTAAAAAATTCGGCATTTAAAGTAAGTTTGGGAATTGCCAGGTTGGCTGCAAACAACAACAGCAAAATTGTGGATATGATCCTGAACCTTTTTGCACGGGAGGTTTCCGATTCTTCCTCCTCCTCAGTTTGGCTGCTTTTTTTGTCAACGCCTATGATTTCCGGCACAGGTAAAAAGTCTAAACCAGGTATAGTATATATCCTGTTTTGGTTTACCGGGCTAATCTTTCCGCCAAAATCTACCTTGAAGTTTTGATTTTCTGAAGTGCAAACAAAAACATTATCATATTCCGAATCGTTGGCAGGGATATATACCATTAGCTGTTTGCCTTTCAGTATATTATTTTCAAGGCCCCTGGTATAACCTGTTACGTCCACCGTATAATTCATATTCTTAGGATAAATCAAATAGTTCACCAGAAAATAAAACCTTGTGTTATCCAGCTGGGGATCAACATCAATCAAATGATTTTTATCACTGATTGAATATAATTTCATGTGAAAACCAGCTTTTAAATCACGTTGATAAAGTTTAATCCAATCCTTTATCACCATTTTAACTTCTGCTTTGCTGGCCCCTTGAATTATAATAATATTCCCATTCATATTTTGAATTTAATTAATCCTTCACCACCTTCCTCCATACCCTGCTCACCCCGCTCCTTAATTCCAGCAAATACACTCCCCTTGCAAGATCGCTTGCTGGTATGCTTATAATGGCCGTTTCAGCATTTGGTGAAACGGATTTGTATTGTTGTATTAGCATGCCCTGCAGGTTATACAGCTTAATTTCTACAGGCTGATCACTTGAAAAATTGAAAGCAATTTTAATTTCCCGGTCGAAGGGATTGGGATAAACCGAAACAAGGTCTTCTGAATTGTTTGAAACAGCCGGTTCATCAAGGCCTGTAAAAATCTCATCGGTGTTGTGGATGATGGTTCCGTATTTCCCAACTGCCCAAACATGGTTATTGGCCGACCGGCAAATCGCCCTCAACTCATTTTCCACATAGGCAACCTGCTCTTCCCAGCTTGTGCCGCCGTCATCGGAGAAAAACACCTGCCCATAGTTGGATACCACCCAACCTTTGTGTTCGTCCACAAAACAAACATCCTTTAAATCCCAGTAGGTGCCTGTGGTGCTTTGGGTCCAGGTGGAGCCGCCATCATCGGTACGCGACACTTTACCATCGTCGGCTACCGCCCAGCCGGTTTGGTTGTTCAGGAAACAAAAACGCCTCAGGTAATAGCCTGGCACCGAACTTACGATCTGCCACGAATACCCGCCATCGGTGGATTTGGCAATTTTATCATAACCGATCAGGATGCCGTTCAGTGGGTCAAAAAAGTGAACATCCGCAAGCCATGGAAATTGCTGCAGGTATTTGCTGCTCCAGCTCTGACCACCATTTTCGGTGATGTAGAGGTTGTTCCAGCCCAGCACCCAACCGTGGTCCTCATCCAGGAAAAATACCCGGTAAAGATCTTCGGTGGTGCCGATATCATGAATATTCCAGTGACTACCGGCGTCGCCGGTGCGGATCAAAATTCCGTTGTTGCCCACCACCCAACCTTCCATGGAACCGGCAAAATCAATATCGTTTAAAATCACGGTCGTCCCTGATGATTTTTCTTCCCAGGTAGCACCGTTATCCGTCGATCTCAGGATTACACCGGCATCTCCCACCGCAACCACCTTTCCCGGATCCGGTGATGCCACCCCATTAAAATGATTCAACGGCCCGTGCCGCTGTGATGCCCAGGTCTCACCACCGTCGAAGGTCAGCAGGATCTCGCCGTCATCACCCACCACACAACCATGCTGGGTATCGCTGAAATTTACACCAAACAGGGATTTTCCGGTACCGCTCTCTTGCTGAGTCCAGGTGTATCCGCCGTTGGACGTGTGGATGATGTTCCCCAAAGCACCGATGGCCCAGCCGTTTTGCAGATCGGTGAAAAATACATCCGAGGTATGGACGGGCGTATTATGGTAATTCCAGCTTACCCCGCCATTGGAAGTATACCTCACCGAATTGCCTTCATTGCCGCCGATCCATCCGTGCAGTGAATCGACAAACTGAATATCGTAAGAAGCGCCCAGGGAACCCGTTACCAGCATTTCCCAGGTTATGCCGCCATCCTGCGTACGCAGTATGCTCCCGAATGAACCGATGATCCAGCCCTGCTGCGTATCAATGAATGAAAAGCTCTGGGTCAACTGATTGACACCGATGCTGTGGGCCGTCCAGGTGTTGCCGCCGTCCACAGTGCGAAGTATATATCCTTGCTCCCCACTTACCCAGCCGCTGTTGTGATTGGCAAAGAAAATCTGTCCCCAACCTCCACCATAGCCGGTGCCGATCTCATTCCATGTTTCACCGCCATTGACGGTTTTAAGCACAAACCCATCACCGGAAGCCACCCAGCCCGTCAGGGTATCGATAAAATAAACGCCGGAGAGGTTTTGCATCAGGCCGGTTGGTTGTTGGGCCCAGGTAATGCCGCCATCGGTGGTATGGATGATCATGCCTTTGCGCCCCACCGCCCAGCAATGATCACTGCCCGCAAAACAAACATCAAAAAGCATGTTTCCCTGGGGTTGTGGATTTTGCCATTGCCACTGGCAAAACACCTGCAGTGCCGAGATGATAAATGCGATTAGGATGCTTTGTTTTTTCATGTTTTTGTTTTAGGGTGTGCTGCACAAGTTGGCTGAGTTGGTTACTTGCGCGATTACGCATTATTATCTATCACCACTACATACTGAATAATTTTGTGTTGTATCGATATGTGGGATAATGTAATTCATTAACATACTTATATCTGCCAGCCAATCTTTTTCCTCTTGATCCGTTAACTTTTCGCTTGTACTGGGCAGTTCTAATTTAAAAAACATTTTATCAACGACAAAAAAGGCTCCGTGGGCATAAGCTATTTCAGATTGGTTCAGGCGTAGCTCTTCTGTATAAGTTGGTTCATTCATCCATTCATAAAAACAACCCCGTAAGGAAGGGATGGTTATTTCTTTTAAAGCTTTAAAATGCTTAATATCTTCAAGTTGTTTTTGTGTAATCTCACTATATGAAATTTGATAAATTCTTGCATGCGTTTTTAAAAAGGAAAAATTTATCGTTATTTCATCTTTATGAAAAGAAACAATTGAAATTTCAGGGTACTGGACTTTAGAATTATGAATATTGGATTCAAAACCGTACAGCCCATTTATATCCATATATTTGGTAAAAATGTCCGGTAATTCCCCCAGTTCAGCCTGGCTCATATGATCACGAAAGATTTTAAATAAAACCTCCTTTCTTTCAGGAGTTAATGAGTTGTGCATACCCCTGGCATCAAAACAAATAAGAAAGCCATTAAAGGATAGATAATCTGAATCTTCGGAGTAATTTGATTTAAATATAACAGAATCCTCAGGATTCACGAAATAAAAAGTAGATAGCCAACCTTCTTCCTGTTGGGAGGTTTTGAATTTAATCACGATTGGATTTACGCACTTTATAGTAATTGTGTTTGGGTATGCTCCCAAGCTCCAAGAAGCATAGTTTAACAAATGTTCGTTGAGGTTATTTAAACGGATACTCTCAATCTCAAAATCATTTTGTTGAATAATATCCAGTTGTTTACGAAGTATTACATTTAAATCTTCTTGTATTTCTTTTACTTTTTCTTCTGTTAATTCTGTCTGTATCTCCTGCCCTGGCACAATTTCCCCTGATTGGATTTGAGTCACGTTAAAAATCGCAGTGCTTAGCATAATTTTATAGAAAATTAAAAAGACCAGGTTATTCATTTATTTAATTTATTTATATGTTTTGATGTAGACCGAGATTAGTATTATCACCTGCACAAGTCGGCTGCGCTGGTTGGTTGCGCAAAGACTTGCGCGATTGGTTCGTTCCAACTGCATTAAATCAACTTCCTATTTTACCATAACGATCATAATCACTGAATAAAAGTACAAATTTTACGGCTCCCTGATCAAAGGGTATATAAAGATAGTAGCGACTGCCTTCTGACCAAAAAAGCGTATCCATATCATCCCCGGTAAAAATTTGTTGTAGGTAATCGCAATCATTTTCATTGCAGGGGTGGAAGCTTGAGTTGTAGAAGGGAAGTTTTAAACTCTCAGGTTTAGTAAATTCTGAAATTTTCAGATAGGTGATCTGTCCGTTATAATAATCGCTGGTAATTAATACAATACTTGGGAATTCGCTCTTCTGATTGCATAGAAAATTCAATATATCTGGAATTGATCCCACCCTGCTGCTATCTTCGAGAAAATAGGCTAATTCATTTATTGATTTTTGATACCTGTCGAGCATTTCCGATGCAGCAGCTCTGATCATTACTTCTTCTCTTTTGCGGGAACGGTAATCTCCAAAGAATAAAAACGCCACGATAACTGCCATGGTCAATAATAACAGCAGCAATATTGTCAAATTGAATTTCTTGCGATCAGGCAACCGATCATCCGTTTCACCAGTCCTGCGATCCGCAATTATTCCGATATTAAGACTAATATTTAACAAAGCACCACAGATCACAATCACCAAAGATGCTGCAAAAAGTATCCAGATAAAATCGGTGGTATTGCTGGCAAACACCTTCAGATTGAATGTATCGGAAATTAGATATCCAAAGAAAAATAAGGTGATAATAACCAATGTGATCACAATTACCCATATCGAAATATTTGCAATTCTTGTTTTAGTTTTTAATCTCATAACCTGTGATTTTTGCTTTATAAATTTTAAAAGGAGTGAATTGATTGTTGTGACTATTTCATGTTTTTGTTGTAAGGTTCCCCGCACAAGCAGGCTGCTTAGCTAGCTTGCGCCAGGACTTGTAGGATTGTAAAATGGTAACTTTCTGTATTTACTGGCTATTTCAATTTTTTCATTTGTAGTCTTTTCCTTTCTAATTCTATTACTTTGTGTAATTTCTTTTGCAACAATTCTTTTGGGGGTAATTCAACTAAATATTCTGCCACTCTTATTCCTGATTCTTCAAGCTGTAATAACTCAATTTGTTCTTTTGAACCCTCAGCGCAAAGAATTAATCCAATCGGTGAATTCTCTTCTTTTTCTGCTTCAAATTTCTCAAGGTAACGGAGGTATAGTTCCATTTGCCCTTTGTATTGTGCTTTAAACCTGTCAAGTTTTAAGTCAACTGCAACAAGTCGTTTTAGTTTTCGATGATAAAACAACAAATCAAGTTTGAAACTATCGCCGTAAATTAGCATTCTTTTCTGGCGTTCGACGAATGTAAATCCCTGCCCTAATTCCAAAATAAATTTTTCAAGCTCTTTTAAAATAGCTTCTTCCAAAGATTTTTCATTGTAATTGTCTTCCAGTCCAAGAAAGTTTAAAAAATAAGGGTCACGAAAAACGAGATCTGGACTTAATTTGTTTTCTTCCTTCAACTTTTTGAGTTCTTTTTTTATCAATTCTTCAGGCTTTCTTGATATTGCTGTTCTTTCAAATAGCATTGAATCAATCTTTTCATTCAATGTACGGGTATTCCAATTTTCAACTCTGGTCATTTGGATATAAAACTCACGTTTAATTTCATCGTCAAGGTAAATTACTGTCCGAAAATGTGTCCAGCTCAATTGTCTACTCAATGCGTAGAGAATTTCTTTATCAGGAAAAGTCTCCGCAAAGCGTAGACAATGTCGAAGATGCTTTTCACTCCAGCCCTTCCCGAATTCCTGAGTCAATTCATTCGAAAGTGTTTTTACAACTTCCTTTCCATATTCAGCACGTCTATTCCTAAGTATTTCATTATTTACTCGCTTCCCAATGTTCCAGTATAGAATTGTTGTGGCGGCATTAACCGCAACCGCAACTGTTTGCCTTGCTTCTTCAATTAAAAGTTTGATTTCTGAAAACAGACTATTGGTATTTTTAAGCTTACTATTCATTCTCCAAATTTTACAATATCACTGATTTGAATGATTTGCCAGTAGATTACTCAATCCGGTTATCTGTGTTTTTATTGTCTAAAGATTTGCTCCGCTCATAAAGTATTCACTGGCTTTATAAGTTACGACTTGCGCAATATTGCGTCATTTTTTATCAATTAAGTAACCAATATTTAATGAAAATATACTTCCACCCACATCAAAATAATCATTCCCGGATAAATCAATATTGTATCCATAGGTTATTGTAAGAAAACTGAGCAGCGAAAGTCCTATTTCAGGGCGCATACAAAGTTGATTATCCTTAAAGTCGGTATAATTTACCAGATTCAATCGCCCTCCTAAAAACAAAAAGAAATATTCATATCCAATTTTACCGGAAAACAACTCCGTTTTATTGTTGAATGCCAATCCAACATCTAAAAATGCACCATGAAACAACCAGGGTAATCCGGTTACAGATTCCCCGACATAATGTAAATTCGCCATACCCAGACTAAGATTATTGTAGCCAAATTTTTCATATTGGATCCTGGGTTGAAACGCATTAAAATAATGATCCTTTTACCCGTTAGCCTCCTCCTCCTGCGAAAACAATCTCAACGAAAGAATTACAAATATGACTATTGAGGTTTGCTTCATGCTTTTGTTCTTATATTTTGATTCGCACAAGTTGGCTGCATTGCTGGTTTACGCTATGACATTAGCGATTGCAGAAGACTTGCCAGGGTTAAACCGATCTAGCACTTTAGTCCTCTGCTTTCTGATTAAAATCTGTTGAATAGCTTCAAATAAATTGATAGTATAAAGGTCTAAAAATTGGCTTTAATGCATTTCAACATTTTAATATCAATAGCAAAGCTATGAAAAGTATGAATAGATTATTGGAATTAATGTGCGTAAGAAAATAATCAAAAGCTTGTTTTTTGACAACAGCAAAAGCAAAACATCTCTTTTATCCAGGAGAAAGATATTCTTATTTTAATTAGGCACCCATGAATGTTTCCCGACATTCGGATACCAAATATCATTCTTATCCCTGTTATCCACTTGTGAATCCATGTTATAATCACTATTTCTATACCCGGATTCTGCAGCATCGGCATTCCATTGTAATTCGTCATCAGTATCCAAACTCACATTTCCATTCCCATCCCCACCTATCATTCCCCAAATATTGGAGCCAATTTCCTTTTGGGCATCCAATCCGCCATAAGCCTGATCGGCTGAAGAGGAAAAATCATACGAATAGGTACCACTGTACTGTGAAATTGGCGAACTTGAAATAACGGGCAGGTGGTTTCTATGGTAAATGACAATCCAAAGATTGTAGGTTACATTTACCGAAACATGTGGCAATGAAGTCCCATCCGCACTAACAATTGAACCATCTGCCAGCAGAATTCCCGCCTGTCGGCTTAAATTAAAGGAAGAATGGGCAGTGGAGGCAAAACCGCCATCTCTTATTTCGATCAATACCCAATCTACTGCATCAGGTGGTAACTCGGGCAGGCTTTCCGTTCCGGAATAATTCCAGGGAGCCACATTAAACGGTTGGTTGGTTGGTAAGTCATCCTCGTCATTCAGGGTAGTACTCATACCGGAGCCATTAAAAGGGCCTTCTAAAAATAAGGTAAGATCAAGATCCAGATCTGCTGATGTGCAATTTACGCCTCCGTCATAAATTACCCAATTAAACGTATTAATTATATATTGTCGGGCACTTGCACCGTTGCAGAAATAAGAAAAAACATCAATTTCAATATTATTATGAAGGTTTTGAGTACTCCATCCAATCAGCAGTTTATCATAATTATCTTTAAGTAACCCACCGTCATAAAACATAGAAATCATGTTTATTACATTACTTACATCCCAACCACCGATATCCTGATTGAACAATGAATACGAAAACATCCCCGACATATCGGTAACACTGCCTACATTCCAGGAACCAATGTCCTGATTAAAGCTGGACAATGAAAACATACCCGACATGTTGGTAACGTTGCCTACATCCCAACTCCCGATATCCTGATTAAATGAACCCTGATTGGCAAACATTTCTTCCATATTTTGTACCGCACCAACATTCCAGGAGCCTATGTCCTGATTGAATGCACTTGCACCATTAAACATACCGGCCATATTTGTCACATTACTCACATCCCATCCACCTATGTCCTGATTGAAATGGCTGGCGCCATTAAACAAATTTGCCATGTTCGGTTTATTGCTGACATCCCATCCGCTAATATCCTGGTTAAATTGGCCGGCTCCATAAAACATTCCAGTAATATCTGTCACATTATCCACATTCCAACCACCAATATCCTGATTGAACTGGCCGGCTCCATTGAACATATTGGCCATACTGGTCACATTGCTCACATCCCATCCGCTAATGTCCTGATTGAACTGGCTGGCTCCACGAAACAGGTCAGCCATATTCGGCTTATTACTGACATACCAGCCGCTGATATCCTGGTTGAATTGGCTGGCGCCATAAAACATTCCATTTATATCCGTAACATTATCCACATTCCATAATCCGATATCCTGATCGAACTGACTGGCTCCGTTGAACATATTGGCCATATTGGTTACCTGGCTGACAATCCATCCGCCAATATTATAATTGAACTGACCGGATCCATGAAACATATCTGCCATATTTGTCACCTGGCTGACGTCCCATCCGCTGATATCCTGATTGAACTGGCCGACCCCATGAAACATATCTGCCATATTTGTTACGTTTCCAACAATCCAGCCCGAAAGATCCTGGTTGAAATATGAATTAAAGCAAAACATCAACGCCATATCGGTTACATTGCTCACGTCCCAACCACTTATATCCTGGTTAAAAACCGTTTCAATAGAATTCCCAGGAGCGATTCCTTTAAACATGGCATTCATTGTTGTAACAGCCCCGACTTCCCAATTGCCAATGTCCTGATTGAAAGATTGTGCTTCGCAAAACATTGAATCCATATTTAATACACTTTCCACGTTCCAGTTACTCACATTCCCATTAAAATCACGGTTGAATGCAAACATCAAACTCATATCCGTTACCTGGCTTACATTCCAACCATTGAGGTTCTGGTTAAAGCTATTGGCATGAAGAAACATAGCCCTCATATCGGTTACATTGCTCACATTCCAGTTGCTAATATCCTGGTTAAAGAAGGAGGCAAAATGGAACATTTCTCTCATGCTGGTCACATTGCCGACATCCCAGTTACTTAAGTCCTGATTAAAATAGCTGTTGCTGTATACATTATGATAGAACATTCGGCTCATATCAGTAACCTGCCCTACATCCCAGGCCGAAATATCACTGCTGAAAGTGGCATAATCAGCAAAGGCTTCCTTCATATTGGTAACATTTGAAACATTCCAATTGCTGATTACCAGGTTATAGCCCGAACCATACTTAAAGATTCCTTCCATATTTGTAATGGTACTTACATTCCAGCTGTTTAAATTACTGTTTAACTGGTGGTTCCATTGAAACATTTGGGACATGTCCGTTACCCCGGATAGATCCGGTGCGTCAGTGGCTAATATTTCAAGATTGGAACAACCATAAAATGCGCTATGCATTGAAGTCCATTCATTTGTGCCCCAGTTTTCAACAGAAATTATCCTCATTCTGTTATTTACATCTGAATTTTCAAAACAAATCCGGGGGAAATCGCCAAATATCTTTACTATATAAATACCCGGAGAATCATAGGTATGAGAAATATTTCCTGTTACATTTTCCGATATGGTATTATCTCCCCAATTCACTGTATAATTATACCCATCACCAGCAGTTGGAATGGTGATGGTATTGTCTCCAGGTGTGCCTGAAATTGAAGTATCCCAATTTGTAATAAAGTAATCTGAACAGTCAATTCCTCCGTCGGAGATACTCCAGCTCCAGTTGTTGATAATATCACTTTTGGCCGTGATTGCTCCGCAGTAGTGACTGTTTCCAGCATCAAAATAAATCTCGCCTTGTAAATAAGGCAGACTGTTCCATCCTATGAGTAATTTATCATAATTTTCAGTTGAAAGGGTGACGCCGGTAAACATATATTCAAAATTGCCCACATTGCCAACCTGCCAGTTCCCGATATTCTGATCAAAGGCCACAGCACCCGAGAACATAAGACTCATATCCGTAACGGAAGAAACATCCCATAATCCAATATCCTGATTGAATGATTCAGCGCCATTGAACATACAACTCATGTTCGTTACACTACTCACCGCCCAGGATTCAATAGGCTGGTTAAAGAAAGCTGCCCCGTCGAACATCTGGCTCATATCAACTACAGAAGACACATCCCAGGTGCTGATATTTTGATTAAATGCTGTGGCATTCCAGAACATGTTTGCCATATTCTCTACACCCGAAACAACCCATCCGCTGATGTCCTGATTGAAGGACGAAGCATTCTGAAACAAATATTTCATATCTGTCACGTGGCTTACATCCCAATTACCTATGCTGCCGTTAAATGAAGTGGCATTGGCAAACATGGCCCACATGCTGGTCACTCCCGAAAGGTCGGGCGTATCGGTGGCGTTTAAAACAAGGTTGCTGCATCCGGTAAAGGCACTCAGCATGGAAGTCCAGTGCTGGGTTCCCCACTGATCAATCGACAGGATTTTTTGCTTATCCAGTGCCCCGGCAAAATAGATATGCGGAAACTGACCTGTGATCTTCACGGTATACGTCCCTGCAACAGCATAATCGTGGGTTATATTTCCCGTCACATTTATATCAAACAAGCCATCGCCCCAGTCCACAGTATAGTTATATCCTCCACCCGTTGTGGGAATGGTAATTTGCGTGTTAATCCCTCCCGGATTATCCGTTTTCCAGGTAGTAATAAACTCCGACCCGGTACAATCTTCCCCGCCATCAGAAATGGTCCAGTTGTGATTGGAGATAATATTTTGCTTAGCATAACTACCATTACAATACTGGCTGTTCCCGGCAGTGAGTGTAACATTGTTTTGCAAAGAGGGCAGGCTGTTCCAGCCGATCAGGGTGTTATCATAGTTTTGTTTGGAGAGCTGGATGAGGTTAAACATATAAAGCATGTTGGTCACATTGCCCACATTCCAGTTCCCCAGATCCTGGTCGAACGAGCTGGCCACTGAAAACATGGCCTCCATATTCGTTACCTTTGAAACATCCCAGTTGCTGATGTCCTGATTGAATGCTGAAGCATCGGAGAACATGTAAGCCATGTTGGTCACATTGCCCACGTTCCAGGTACCGATGTCCTGGTTAAATTGTTGTGCCAGGTAAAACATCGCATACATATTTGTTATATTGCTTACGTCCCAGTTGCTGATATCCTGGTTGATCGCGGTTCCGAAGAACATCACTGAGAGGTCAGAAACACCCGATAGATCAGGCGCATCCGTAGCATTCACCACGAGGTTTGAACATCCCTGGAACGCATTGGCCATGGAAGTCCATTGAATATCGCCCCATTGTTCTACCGAAAGGATCTTTTCGCGATCGCCGCCGTAATTAAAATAAATGCGCGGAAAGTCGCCGGTGATCGTCACGGTGTAGGTTCCGGCAGCCGGGTATGTATGTGTAAAGTCACCCGTCAGGAATAAATTATAACTTCCGTCACCCCAGTAAACGGTGTAATTATATCCTCCACCCGCAGTGGGTATTGTAATCTGGTAGTTGTTTGATGTCCCCGGATTATCGGTTTTCCATGTTGTGATGAATGCCTGGGAATAGGTTACCGAACAAAACAATAACATCATCAGGATCGAAAATATCCGGATCCTGCAGGATAAATAAGAGTAAAGTAATTTCATGGATTGCTAGTAATAGGATATTTAACAGCGTTTAGAACAATTGTAAATTGAAAAAGTTTTATGTGTGGCCTGTTAGCTTCCCCTTCTTTCTGGCCACACAAAATTAAATTCCCCATTCAATCCTTAATGTCGAATTTATCCGGTCTGTTAATAAATCAATCAGTTCTTCATCAAGATATTCATATTCATCCGGAATATGTAAAACATGAATTGGCGGAAGGCCCAGATGCCTAAATACCCCTGATACCCGGGAGGCCTGACCGTCCTCCATAACAAAAATCAAGTCTGACCAAATGATATCACGATCCCCGATTTGCCTGTTACTTTTAGCACTCAATCCTACTGATCGAATACTGAAACGACTATCATTTTTAAATATATACTCGGCTGTTCTGCTCCTTCTTTTATTTCGTCCGCATACAACTAATATGTTCGGTCTGTCTTTCATATCAAATTAATAAAACTGCCTCCAACTGCCATCTTCCTATCAATATCGCATTTCCCTGCCCCTACCATTTCACAATCTTTTCCATACATCGATCTCCGCCACCATTGCCCACATCTTTTATTTGTATTAAATAAATTCCACTACTCAAATCTGAAATATCAATTTTTGCTGGAAAGTTTATTCCGCTATAGCTTTTCAGGACCATTCCCGAACTGTTAATGATTGAAATTTCATACTCCCCGGCTCCGGGCTTTGACAAATCTACCATAAATGAATTGCGCACAGGATTGGGCGATACACTTACCGTGAATAGCTTATTTATTTTTGATTCATCAACGGCAGTGTATTTTTTAACATGTAACTTCACCTGACGGCTTTGTAATGTTAACCCGGTGGCCAGCGTATTGGTGATTTCACAATTATAGCTGCCCGAATCCGCATAGGTAATATCAATCAGATTGAGATAGTGGTTATCCTCGCCTTCAAGAACCTCCCCATCCTTTTTCCATTGATATTTGTTAAACTCGCCACCCGTTTGCACTTCCATATAAAAGGCAGAGTCTAACATAACCGTGGTATCTGTTTCCTGCCCGATACTGTCCTGTAACCAATACTCAAATCCCCAAATGGAGACCAGTGGCTCAATGTCATCAAAAGTCAGCGAATTGTAAGCCAGGAAAAGTGTTTCAACCATTGGCAGATCGAGCAAACTAAGTGGCAGGGAATCAATTTTATTGTCGTAGCCATTGATGTAATTGAGATAAATGCAGTTGCCTATTTCCGAAGGGATATAGGTGAAATTATTTCCAAAGAACTGGAAATTTTCAAGGTTGGTAAGCTGTCCGATCAGTGCAGGTATGGTATCCAGATCATTAGCCGCAAAATTCAATACTTTTAAGTTTGTGAGATCAAACATTTCATCGGGCAACTCGGAGATATTATTTCCCCCTAAAATCAGTGTCTCCATGTTTAGCAGGTTACCTATTTCTGAAGGTACCGCCGGAATTTCATTGGCATTGAGTTGCAGGTGTTTTAAAGCCGTACAATTGCCAATGCCCGCGGGCAGGTTTGAAATATCGTTCAGTTCAAGCCTGATCACCTCCACCGAACTCATGTTCCCGATGGTTTCCGGGAGCGACTGCAACATGCCATTCGCACCATATAAATACCTGAGCTTTGCCAGGTTTCCGATTTCATCGGGGAAGCTGCTTATCTGGCAATACTCCAGGTTGAGGTACTTTAAATCGGACAAACCGCCGATTTCGGG
>JAGQVE010000036.1 GCA_020438105.1 Bacteroidales bacterium | reverse complement strand
CACCGTTTTTTTCTTTCGTTCGATCCTTTTGCCTGCCATTTATTTTCCAAAAAAGGTATCCAGAAATTGAAATAGGATTTCCCGGTTGGCTTCGTGAATTTCGTTCATGTGAAGCATTTGACCTGGCTTTTGCACAAAAGGAAGATCCTCCTCAAACAAGGTTTCATTGTGTTCGATCAATGCAATTACCCCTTCTGGATTCATCTCCATATGAAACTGGAAGGCCACTACATTCTTCGAAATAAACGCCTGGTTGACCGTAGCTTTTGACGACACAAAACCTTTCATCCCTTCGGGTAAATTGAAAGTATCACCATGCCAATGGAAGGTTTTGAAGGTCTTTGGGAAAATACCCCTGAACATTTCAGGAAGATTTTCATCTTTAACATCCACGTCAAACCAGCCTACCTCTTTATGTTCATTTTTAAAAACCTCTGAACCCAATGCATCGGCGATAAATTGCGAACCGAGACAAACGCCCAGCACTTTTGTTCCCTGCTGAATAGCTTTCTTGACAAAATCCCTTTCTTCCGGTAGCCAACTAAACTCATCATCATCGTATATATTCATCGGTCCGCCCATCACGATAAGGTTTTCGGTTGATTTCACAGCAGGTAATTTGGGATGATCATAAAAGTTAACCTCCTCAATGCTGTGACCGTTTTCAATTATCCAGTCCAGGATATAGCCCGGCGATTCATAGGGCACATGCTGAAAGATCGTGAATTTCATGATTATTCGGATTTGATCATCGTTAATAGCATCTTGAATTTTTCGGCAGCAAATACAGCGTGCGGCACATTGGCCGGCATGATGATCGTCTCTCCTTCGAGCAAAGTAAATGACCTGCCATTGATCTTTATCTCCCCTTCTCCTTCAAGCACCTGCACCATCGCATCAAATGGGGCTGAATGTTCACTCAACTGCTGACCTTTGTCGAAGGCAAATAAAGAAACATTTCCTTTTTCCTTTTGCAGAACCCTTTTGCTTACAATACCCTCAGACGAATATTCTACTTTATCCGCAAATTTCATCACCATTGAATGACCGAATTCCTTTGATTCCATATTTTTTATTTAAAATTTATATTCCTCAATTTCTCATCCCGGAACCCAGAAACTCACTCCGGGAGGCGGGCTTTGATTCTGTAACCATTTTCACAAATCCACCACTTCCATAAATCCCTTGCGGGAGCCAACGCAACTCCCACTCGATTCCGCTAATTGTCAGGGACGGACTGAACTCTGAACCTACCACCGGTAGGCAGGCCCTGAACCTCCGTCCGAATCCGCCAACCGGCGGAGGCGAGCTGAACTCTGCTCTCAGAACCCCGAACCCTGAACTCTGAACCTACCTCCGGTAGGCAGGCTCAGAACCCAGAACTTTCTCAAAGCCACTGCTCACTCAAAACATCTCCCTCCACACCAACAACAATCTCTTTCAAAGGTATTTTCCTGTTAGCCTGGTTGGCGGCTATCTGGGCCATCTGCACCAAACCTCCGCAGCAAGGTACCTGCATACGTAGGATGGTCATGGTATTGATCATTGAATCACTGATCATGGAAGTGAGCTTTGCCACATAACTTTCCAGGTTTGAATCAAGCTTGGGACATGCAATCGCAATACTGTTACCTTTCAGGTATTTTTGATGATAGTTTCCCATGGCATACGCCACACAATCGGCGGTCAACACCACATCTGCATTTCGGAAATAACCGGCCTGCGGATTCAGTAAATGTAACTGCACCGGCCATTGTTTTAATTCTGATTTCGCTTCAACCTGCGGCGATCCGGCAGCAGCTACCTGCTCCATATCAATATTAAAAACCCGCTCCTGCGAACCCGGACATCCGGCAAATCCGCCATTCCCGGTCGATCCAAACAAATCATTAACCATATCTTTAACATTCATTTCATTGTTATTAAAATCCGATAGATCCATGGGATAGTTGATTTCCTCCAGATAACTTATTGCTTCCGCTAAAAAACCAGTTTCACCATGATCCTTCAAATGCCGCAGATGCGCAAGTATCGTATTTTCACCTTTGGGTATCATCAACTCCATCACTTTAACTTCATTGTAGGGTTCGGCTTCGCGCTCCTCTATGGTAAGCGCATCTTCGGGGCAATGACCGATACAGGCTCCGAGCCCGTCGCAAAACAGGTCACTGACCAGGCGCGCTTTTCCGTCGATGATCTGCAAGGCACCTTCGTGGCATTCAGGAACACATGCTCCGCAACCGTTACATTTTTCTTCGTCAATGACAATTATCTCTCGTTTCATTTGTATTTATTTTTCCGACAAAATTAAAAATAAAAGAAATTAAGTATTGCTTTACTTAAATTTAAATTTATTCTAAATAGGGGCTGGAGTTTAAAGTGACTAAAGTTAAAAGTTTGAAGTGACTAAAGTTAAAAGTTTGGAGTGACTATAGTTAAAAGTGCTCCCAATTTACTGATTTAACCGATTTAACTAATTCAACCTCCCGCTTCCATTTCCCGGTTACGAAAAGCATACAAATAAGCCAAAATAAACCAGGCCCCTGCCCCGGTAAAGGCGTGCCATAAAAAGTGCGTACCCATCGGGAACAGACTAAACTCGCGGGTATCCAACTCGCGGAAAAGAATGGCAGCCATAAACAGCAGGATGGTGTAAATTACATAGTTGATTTTGAAAAATTTGGTTTTAAACATGAGGAACAACAACGGTAGCCCAGTGATAATTCCCGTCATGATATATGACACATTAATTGCCATGTGTTGTGGCAATTCGCCGAACATTAAAAATCGCAATACAAAAGTAGGGATGATGATAAAAAACACATACCACCATCGTTTTAGAATTTTGATCCAAAAATAAATGCTCATTGAAATTGTGAGGATAGCAGGTGGAACAAAGTCCATATAAAGGAAAAAACGCGAAACACGAAACGCATGAAACAGGGTGCTCCCCATTCCCCCAATGATCATCAAAGGAATAGCATAAAGCATGAACTTGTAATTTTGCCAATCTTTTCGGATGATAAAAAACCAGTAAATAGCCGGCAAAACAATCAGCAGGGATGAAAGCGCATTCCAGGGTTCCACGATCAGTTGTCCGGGGTGTGTTTCGGTGTAAACCGGTCCCCCGTCCATCAGCCTGTGATCAAACCAGTTAGGCTTGTCGTGAATATTTCCTTCGCCAATCATTGCTACTCAAACGATCAAACCTCAAAAGTGTTGAGTTATTAAGAAATTTTAAAATTTCAACAGGTTCTATCTCAAATCACTCCCGATTGCTATCGGGCTCACCAATCCCTATTTCCCCCCCGCCTCAACATGCTCTTTCAAATAATTGGTGAGCAAAGTAAAAAGATGTGTAGTTGCACCTTCAATTTCATAAATTCCATGCGAACAATTGGGATAAGGCATCACATCAAATTGTTTCTGGTTTTTGATCAGTTCAACAATCAATGCCTCTGCATTTTGGTAATGCACATTGTCGTCGGCAGTGCCGTGAACAATCAGCAGGTTTCCTTCCAGGTTTTTAGCAAAGTTAATGGGAGAGCCTTCGTCGTACACTTCCGGATTTTCCTGTGGAATGCCTGTATATCGCTCCTGGTAAACATTATCATAATATCGCAGGTTGGAAACAGCAGCAACAGCCATCCCGGTTTTATAAATTTCAGGATAGCGGAACATGAGGTTGAGTGTCATGGAGCCACCTCCACTCCAGCCCCAAACGGCAATACGATCAGGATCGATGAAATCCCACTTGATGATCTCTTTGGTGGCGGCAGCCTGATCGCCGGAGTTGATCACACCCACTTTTTTGTAAATCGACTTTCGCCATTCACGGCCCTTCAAACAAGGGGTTCCGCGGTTGTCCATCGTCATTACGATATACCCTTCCTGCGCCAGCATGTGATGCCACAGATTGCCCCATGAATCGGTGGCTGTTTGCCCCCAGGGTTCGCCATAAAGATCGAACAGTACGGGGTATTTCTTTGAAGGATCAAAATCAGGAGGCTTGATCATATAACCGTCCATTTCCACACCATCTTCGGTGGTGACTTTGAAAAACTCAGTCTGCCCGAGGTCTATTTTTGACATTTGCTCTTTGAATTCATCGTTGGTAACAAGCTCACGAACCAACTTTGGTTTGGGTAGAGAGATCAGATCCACAGTTCTTGGCGTGGTTAAACTCGAAGAGGTTTCAATGGCAAATTGCATACCCGGTGAAAGATCGTATTGATTTATGCCAGCTTTCTCCTCGGATGTGAGCCTGGTCAGGTTTCCTCCCCCATTCAGATCAACGCGATAAAGATAACGCTGTGTTGAGTTATCAGGTGAAGCATTAAAATAAACATACCCTTTCTTTTCGTCAATGCCATATATAGTGGCGATGTCATAATCACCACGTGTGAGTTTCATTTCATTATCGGCACCTGCTATGTTCTTTTTATAAATATGCCGCCATCCATCTCCTTCTGAAACCCAGATAAAGTCACGGTTGTTGCTCAAAAACAGCACATCGCTCATGCCCCAGTGGCCTTGTGTCACGTCCGGCCAGTCGATATCCACAAACGCTTCATCATGTTCCGTATAAAAATTATTAAGCCGACCGGAAGCCAAATCAAACAACCATAATTTATTTTCATTTTGGTGGCGATTGAGTTGCTGAATCAGTAATTGGTGAGTATTCCCAATCCATTGCATCCGGGGTAAATAATTATTTTTAGGGTCTCCGGGGATATCTATCCATGTGATCTCACCACTTTCCACATCAATGTAGCCCACCTTTGCTGCGGAAGGCATTTCACCTGCTTTGGGATACTGAACCGGAATGGTAAAACTATACAATGAATCGGTATTGTTGATCATCAGAAAATCTTTAATTTCGGAAGCGTCCAGTTGCCAGAAGGCAATGTATTTCCCGTCATCGCTCCAGCGGAAGCCATCACGGCAGGCCAGCTCTTCTTCATAAACCCAATCAAAAGTTCCGTTGATGATCTCTTCCGTACCGTCAAAAGTTAGTTGTTTAATTTCTCCTGACGCAAGAACCTGGGCGTAAATATTGTGTTTGCTTACATAAGCTGCACTTTTACCATCATTGGTAAACTTGGCAAACATGAGCGAAGATTCGGGCAGGCTGGCACCCAGTTGGGTCAACTTTTTATTTTTCATATCAAACACCCAGTAATCTCCACGGGTATTGGCTCGCCAAACACGACGGGTATTGGTAAAGATCAATAGTTTCGACATATCATCGGACCAGGTGTAATTGGAAACCCTCAGCGGTTTTTCTGCGCCTTCGGGGATCAGTTCATAGGCTGCAATCAATACCGATTCTTTATTACCGCTTTTGGTATTGTACTTTACAATGTCCATCCCACCTTTTACGGAATCTGAGCGTTCGAGCAAGGTGTAATAATCGCCGTTGCCCAGCCATTTGTACCTGCCAAAATAATCCGGGCGAAATTCACCTGAGAAAATACGGTCGAGCGTTAATTTGCCTGATTCAGGCTCATCTTGCGCAATTGTAAAGTTATATCCTGAAAGGAATAAAAGGATCAACAAAAGATAATTGGTGTGCTTTTTCATTGCAATAAGATTTATCAATTGAATTTATGAACTTGTTTTTCTCTTACAAAGGTTGAGAAAAAAGTTTAATTGAAGACATTTTTGGATATCAAAATTTGCCATCAGCCGTTTTAAGTCTGCAAATTGTAAATTCCATTTGCCCCTTTGAAAATTCAAATGATCAGTTTTCCTGAATTGGTTAATTTTGAAAAATAATCTTCTTAAAATGAAAACAATCCAGGTTATCGCATTGCTTTTAGTTTACCATTTAGGCATTGCACAAGAGGTTCCAATTCCGACAAATATCCAGCAGGCCTATAAAAATCAAACACGCAGTAAAGATGGAATTCCCGGACCTAATTACTGGCAGAACCAATCAAACTATAAAATCAATGCCACGGTTGATACCGACACTGAAAGCATCAGTGGAAATGAGGTAATTACCTATTTCAACAACTCACCCGACACATTAAAAAATATTGTCATCCGGGTTTACCAGGATTTTTTCAGAAAAGGGAATGCACGTCAGTGGCCTGCCAATGAAGGTGATTTAACGGAAGGAGTGCAAATCACGAAGTTGATCATTGATGGTAAAGTATATGATACCGGTAAAGATTTCCCCTGGTGGTGGATCACCAACCTCAACATTCGTTTGAAGGATAAAATCTTACCCCATTCCAAAACAGAAATTGAAATTGACTGGGAAGTTAAAATTCCAACTCAGCGGGGATTGCGGATGCGCAAATACGCTGATGGCCATTATTTTATCGCATACTGGTATCCGCAAATCGCTGTTTATGACGATGTAGATGGATGGGATCAGGTGGAATATACCGGCCTTGTTGAGTTTTACAATGACCTTAATAATTTTGAGGTCAATCTCACTGTTCCGGCGAATTACCTTTTAAGATCAACCGGTGATCCTGAAAACCTGGATGAAATTCTGCAGAAAGATATTGTAAACCGGTATAAAGAGGCACTGAAATCAGATGAAGTCATCAATATCATCACGCAAAAGGATTACAATAAAAACGATGTTTTCAAAACAGGGGAAACCCATACCTGGAAAATAAAGGCTGAAAATGTTCCTGATTTTTCTTTTGCAATGAGCACTCATTCCAATTGGGACGGAAGCAGCCTGGTTGTAGACTCATCAACAATGAGGAGGGTTTTAGCCGATGTCCTGTATCCGGATGGGACCAAACACTGGGATCAGGCAGCATCTATTTCGCGGAAATCCATCGAATATATGTCATTCCAATTACCGGGATTTGCTTTTCCCTATCCGCATATGACATCCTTTTGTGCAGGTTCATCTGGAGGTGGAATGGAAACACCCATGATGGCCAACGACGGGGCACCCAAAGATTTTGAATCATTTGCAGAACTTTTATTTCACGAGATTTCACACAGTTATTTTCCTTTTTTCATGGGAACCAATGAACGCAAATATGCATGGATGGATGAGGGCTGGGCCGCTTTTCTGCCCGGAGGTTTCGCTAAAACCTTGGATCCGGAAAGCAATTACCTGGAAAAAGAAATCAAAGGATTTATCAATTTTGCCGGCTCCGAATCAGCGCTTCCACTGATGTCGTTGAGTTATCAGCACAACGATTTTTCATCAGCACGTATAGCCTCATACAATCAACCCGCGACAGCTTATCATGTTTTAAAATTGATCCTCGGAGATGAATTATTTAAAAAAGCACTTCTGGAATACATGAACCGATGGAATGGAAAACACCCTCTTCCCCACGATTTTTTTAATACTTTCAATGAAGTGTCGGGCCAGGATTTAAGCTGGTTTTGGCAACCCTGGTTTTACCAGTCAGGATACCCCGATCTTGGAATAAAAGCGGTAAACGGAAATAAAGTTACTATTGCCAAATACGGAAATTACCCGGTACCCATTGAACTGCACTATAAAACTGCAAATGGAGAAACAGCGGTTGAAAGTCATCCGGCAAACATTTGGAAAGCGGGTAAAACAGAATTCGAGATCACACTGCCAAAGGATACGGTTATTGAGTTGCTTGAACTTGGTAATCCGGAAATTCCAGATAAAGATCTTTCAAATAATTACTGGCGAAATTGAGCGTTTTTATAAACGGTTTACATTGCTACACCGACCTTAATCAGGAAATAACAGATAAATTAGAAAAAAATTTTTTAACTGATCTGTGATAATCTTTTTAGTAATTTTAATGCATTACTAATACTGATCACTCATGAAAAAGATTACCACCCTTGTTGTTTTACTAATTGTAATTTCAATCACCTCCTTCGCGCAAACATCAGCACCTGTTACTACAAAAATGGTAAAAGCGGTGAGTAATGCACTCGAATTTGATGGAATGGATGATTATGTGGCCATTCCCAATGGCACCGGCATATTCGCCGGACTAAATTCTTTTTCGATGTGTGGCTGGGTTTATCCTGAAAACGGCAACTGTGTTTGGCCCGACTTTGACGGTTATTTTGGAATAAAAAACGAAGGGATTTGTGACTTTTACATTGTTCAGTTAAATGGGACTAACCTCGAAATCAGAATTACTACCAATGCCGGGCAATTCAGCATCAATTCGGGATCAACTACGCAGGTGGCACCCAATGAATGGCAGCACATGGCTGTAACTTATGATGGCGAGCAATTGCGGTTTTATTATAACGGGGTCCTTGATGCCTCGGTGAATGCATCCGGAACGATTGATTATCCAAATTATGAGGTCACCATCGGTTCGCTTGATTATCTCGATAATGACTTTTATATGGATGGCAAGGTAGATGAGGTTAGCTTTTGGGATAAGGCCCTCTCACAGGCTGAAATCCAGGAATATCAATGTATCAGCGGTGATCCATCTTTGGTTGATAACCTGATCGCCTATTACAACTTCAACCAAACCGAAGGACTTGAATTACCAGACTATTTTGGCAACTACAATGGAAATCTTGTAAATATGACCGGAAATGAATGGATTGAGTCAGAAGTATGTGAATCAGGATTTGACATTCTTTTTATGGTAACTGACGAACTTACGTTAAATCCGGTGGAGGGTGCCGAAGTAAACCTCTCGGGAAATGTAAAACTTACAAATGAAGCGGGTGAGGCCCTTTATTCCAATTATGATCCGGGTGTTTATCCTTATGAAGTTACAAACGACGAATATTACGATGCATCCGGACAGGTTGTAATAACCGATGTCGACGTGACTGAAGAAGTTATTTTTTCGCCAATTGTTTATTATGATATAACCTATCTCGTCACCGAAAATCCGGGAGGAGACCCCATCGACAGTGCCCTGGTTAATATGGGCGGGATCATTCATTACACCGATGAAACCGGTCAAACCACATTCAGTGGATTTTTACCCGGAAGTTATTCTTATACGGTTTTAAAGGAAGGTTATTTTCTTGTTCAGGGAACGGCTGAAGTGGATGATGAAAATCTGCTGGTAGAAATTGAGCTGCTTATAAATCATATTCCGGATCAAATAACAACACCTGCGTGGCAGGCTTTTATTAGTAACGGTTTTTTGGTATTGAATAATGAAGCTAGAACTTATTCAAATCATGAAGTTTCAATATTTTCAGCGACAGGGCAATTAGTATTTAAAAAACAAATAAACTCGTCCCAACCGGCAAGAATCAGTTTATCATCCTTCAAAAATGGGCTATATTTAGTTCAAATAGTAAACGATAGTAGGATTTACACTGCAAAAGTAATGGTCACAAAATAATGACAACCAAAACATTATTAAGCTGAATAAAAGTATTAACAAACTACCAAATTTTACTTTTGTATATTTTTTTATAAATTTGAGGTTTCAGTATAATATAGATTGTTCTGCATCTGCAAAACCCAAATATGATTTTTAAAAAGCAGACCCCAAAGATCGAAGATTTACATGCGAGCAATTCACTAAAGCCTGTTCCGGGAAAACCGGAGCATGATTTTTTTGATTTGTTTTTAAAAAGCAGTAACGACAACCTGATTTTAGTTAACAATTCAGGTGCTATTCTTCATATTACAAATGGAGCAAAGCAGCTATTCCATGACCGTTTAAAAGAATATTTTCCACTTCCACCTGATAATGCCGAGCTCATATTGTTTAACAATGACAGAAAGATATTTTCTGAAACAGACCATCCTATTACAAAGGTTATTCAAAGCGGTAACGCTGAAATGAATATCAATATCGGATTTATATATCATGGTAAAAATGTTCAATGGCTTGAAATAGATTGCATTCCCGTAAACGGAGCACTCGCGGCAGATAATTTAGAATTAATAATTGTAGTTCGGGAATCAATTGAGAATAAAGAAGGAAACAAAACAAGGAATATCCCCCTTGACCTGAAATCAATTTATGATAATTTACCTGGAATGGTTTATCAATGTGAAAACAAGGCGGGTTATAAAATGTACTATGTAAGTGAAGGAGCTTATAATTTAACGGGCTATTCAGCAGAAGAACTTACCGATAAAATTGATTTTGAATCGATTATTGCTGAGGAATACCGGTCAATTATCTGGAACTCGGTTCAACATAGCATAAGTGCTAACAAACCCTTTGATGTTACTTATAGAATTATTCATAAGGACGGAAATGAGAGGTGGGTTTGGGAAAACGGCAAGCTCATTAAAAAACCCGGAGATTCGTATCTGGAAGGATTCATTATAGATATTACAGCATTCAGATTGGCGGAGGAGAACCTGCGAAAAAGTGAAAATCAATACAGGTTAATGGCTGAGAATACTGGAGATATTATTTGGAAAACAGGACCTTCACTTTTATACAATTATATAAGCCCTTCTATTACCAAATTAACCGGATTTACCGCAGAGGAAATTATTGGAACTGAAATTACTTCGATTTTGCATCCCGAGTCCATCGAAAATGCAAAAACCCTTATTAACAAATTCCTACGAAACATTCTTGAAGGTCACAAAGAAAAAGTAACTACTGAATTTAAACACCGGTGTAAAAACGGAAATACGGTTTGGGCCGAGGTTATGATCACCCCTATTTTTAATCACAAAAAAGAATTTATAGGGCTGGTGGGTGTTACCAGGGATGTTACAGAGCAGCGATCAATCCGCCGTGTTCTCATGGAAAGTGAGGCCAGGTTCAGAAATTTACTCGAAAATATTAAGTTAATTACGGTGACTATTACAACGGATGGAAGTATTGTTTTTTGCAATGAATATTTCACAGCAGTTACTGGGTACGAACAAACAGAAATACTTGGGAAAAACTGGTTTGAAATATTTATTCCGCGGGAAGATCAGAACCGGATTAGATCCAAATTCTACGACCAGCTTTTTGATGGAAAAATGACAACCAACTATTTCGAAAATCAAATTTTAACCAAAAACAAACAACGAAGATGGGTAAAATGGAATCAAACGGTTTTTAATGACAGCGATAACCATAGTACAATTATAACAAGCATAGGTGAAGATATAACAGAAGCACGGCAAGCACAGGTTAAAATTATAGAACTCAATGAGCAATTAGAAGGCCGGGTTCGAAAGCGCACCGCAGAACTTGAGGAAGCAAATCAGGATTTGGAAGCCTTTGCATATAGTATATCACATGATTTAAGATCCCCGCTTCGACATATTGATGGTTTTGTAAAAATGCTATCCAGAGATCAGCAAAACAATACTAATGAAAGTGAACGTTATTTTGAGAAAATTTATCGGGCCTCTGATCGAATGCATCAAATGATTAACGACCTGCTTACCTTTTCGAGAATTAGCAGGAGAGAACTAATTAAATCCAGTTTCATATTTAAAGCCCTTGTTAAGGAAGTGATTGAAGAAATCAATCCGGAAACTGAGGGCCGTATAATTTCCTGGGAATTCAATTGCGAGGGCGAAGTATATGGCGACCGAAGTTTAATAAAATCAGCACTGGAAAATCTTATCTCCAATGCCATAAAATTTACCAGAACAAAAACCACAGCTATAATCAGTATTAGCAGTGAGGTGATTGATAATATGTTTAAGGTTTGTGTATCTGACAATGGTGTTGGCTTTGATCTAAAATATGCCGATAAACTTTTCAATGTATTTCAGCGTCTGCATTCCGAAGCGGAATTTGAGGGAGCAGGAATAGGACTCGCTAACGTGAAACGGATAATTCAGAAACATGGTGGTACAATATGGGTAAATGCTGCTGTTGACAAAGGCGCGGCTTTCACATTTAGCTTACCACTTGTTTAATCAAGGCAGTTAATCGTATTTGAACAACAAATACATCGCACCCGAAACACACTGCTCAATATGAAGTATAAGATGAATAAGCCGTTTACAAATTGAAAATTGCTTTTGTAAACATTTTCAATTAAATTTGTGTCTTTTCCCGAATCGAATAAAAACCCATTGGCTTAGAAAAATGCCAAAAAATCGAAATTATGAAAAAATTGAAAATTCTCCTGTTGGAGGATAATCTGAATGACGCGGAATTGGTAGAAATTGAATTAAGGTCATCACTTAATCAAGCCTTTGATCTTATTCGTGTCGATAACCGGATCGATTATTTGAAACAGATCGTCCTTTTCAAGCCTGATATTATCCTTTCCGATTACAGATTACCCCAGTACAACGGACTCTCCGCCCTGGAAGACCTGAAAAGTACAAACGATAATATTCCTTTTATAATTGTAACAGGTTCGCTTACTGAAGAAACCGCAGCCGATTCAATCAAAGCTGGCTCCTGGGATTACGTGGTGAAAGAACGGTTATTCCGTTTACCAACTGCTGTTAAAAATGCGCTTTCAGTAAAAAACGAACAAATTAAAAAACAAATGGCTGAAAGTAAAATCAAAACTCTTTCAGCAGCAGTTGAGCATGCCCCTGTTTCAATATTAATCACCGATAGCGAAGGGAATATTGATTATGTAAACCCTAAATTTGAAGAAATTACGGGATATACACTTTCAGAGGTTATCGGTAAAAAACCCAGGATACTTCGATCAAATGAACATCCTCCAACCTTTTATGCACAACTTTGGAATACTATTAAAAAAGGAGAAGAATGGAATGGACAGTTCAGAAATATCAAAAAAAATGGGGAAAGCTTTTGGGTAAATGCCACCATTTCAGCTATTAAAGACGAATCCACAAAAATCATTAAGTTTGTTGAGATTCAGGAAGATATCACTGATAAAAAAAGGGCACAGGATGATTTACATGAAAGTGAAAAAAGATATCAAATGCTTTCGGCCGCCACATTTGAAGCAATTTTCATTTCTGAAAACGGCATATGCATCAATCAAAACCAAACGGCAAATAAAATATTTGGCTATAGTCTGCAGGAAATAATTGGCAAACCAATTATAGAACTTGTGGATAAAAACTCACGTGAAAATATTGCCCAAAAAATTGAATCCAAATACAATAAATCCTATGAGGCAAGAGCCTTGTGTAAGGATGGAAGAACCTTTCCATGTGAGATTCAGTCGAAAATAATGGAAGATAAAAGCCTGAATGTAATGTACACCGCGATAAGGGATATATCGCAACGGAAACTTGCCGAAAAAGCACTAATAAAAAGTGAGAAAAAATACCGGGAACTAATCATCAATCAAGGTGAAGGAATTTTGGTTGCAAGTACTGAGGAGATCATAAGCTTTGCAAATCCCGCAGCCGAGAACTTATTCGGTGTTAGAAAAAATGGATTAATTAATAAATCACTTGTGGATTTTATAATTCAGGATGATCAGGAAAAACTGGAAAGTGAAGGGAAAAAACGACTTCAGGGCAAACGATCAACTTATGAATTATCAATCAGGAGGCCGGACGGGGAGATCAGGCATTTGTTGGTAACCGCCTCACCAAGGCTTGATGAAAACGTAAATGTTATTGGTTCATTTGGCATTTTCAGGGATATTACCGATCGAAAGCAAATTATGGTAGAGCTGCAAGCTGCTAAGGAAAGAGCTGAAGAAAGCGATAAACTAAAAACAGTATTTCTGCAAAATATGTCGCATGAGATAAGAACACCCATGAATGGGATCATTGGGTTTGCTGAAATGTTAACCGATGAAAGTTTATCAAAAGATAAAACCAAAGAATTTGCAGAAATTGTAATTAATTCAAGCAAACAACTGCTTAGCATAATTCAGGATATTATTACCATGTCGAGTCTTGAGACCAACCAGGAAAAAGTGGTTTATCAGGCGCTTAAAATGAACGAATTGCTCGACGAGTTTTATCTGTTAAATCAAACAAAAGCAAAAGGCTCAGGGATTGATTTTAAAATAGAAAAAAATCTATCAGACGAAGATGCCTTGATAATGACCGATATCACAAAATTCAGGCAGGTACTTTCTAATCTGATCAACAATGCATTTAAATTTACCCATACCGGTTCAATAAATGTCAGTTACATATTAAACAATAGCGATCTTGAATTTTGTATTAAAGATACTGGAATCGGTATAAAACCTGAATTACAGCAAAAAGTTTTCAGCCGGTTTTGGCAGGTGGAGCAAGGTACAACAAGGAAATACGGAGGAACCGGTCTGGGCCTCGCCATTACCAAGGGTTATATTGAGCTACTTGGAGGCAAAATCTGGTTAAAATCAATCCCTGGCAAAGGCTCTGCATTTCATTTTACAATACCCTATAAATCAGTGGTTAATGGCATGCGTAAAGAGGCGACCCGTGTTAAAAGTAAAACGGTTAATCTGACGGGTAAAACAATTTTGATAGCAGAAGATGAAATGGTAAACTTCAGAGTTTTAAGCGAATTACTGCGCCATACCAATGCAAAAATAGTTCATGCAAGAAATGGAAAAGAAGCTGTGGAAATTTGCAAAAAGCAAATGCCCGATCTGATTTTGATGGATATCAAAATGCCCGTTATGGATGGCTATGAGGCTACAACAGAAATTCGTAAAATGGATACCGGGGTTCCGATAATTGCTCAAACAGCATATATCAATACCGAAGACGAAGAGAAAACGAAAAAAATCGGATGCAATGCCTTTATATCAAAACCCTTCCAAATGCAGGAGTTGATTGATGTAATTGAAAAGCAAATCAGGGAACTGGTATATTGATTTTAAAATTTTAAAGTTACACCTGCCAGCACATTGAAGGGTGCTTGAGGAAAATATCCATCCATTTCCCAATATTCGCCCATATAATAATACCTGTAAACCCAGGCATTGCTTTCATATTCTTCTCTGAGGAAATTATTCAATTTCACATATAAGCTAATCTGATTCATAAAAGCCGGTGAAAATGTATAATCAAATAGCAGATCATTCACAAAATATGGATCAAGGCTTCGCTCATCGGCCATGGTATTATCGATATATTGCTTTCCTACAAAATTACTGATCAAACTTACTGTAAAGCCTTTAACAAGTTCATATCGTAAAACGCTTCCGGCCACTATAGCCGGTGAAAATGAAAGGTCGGTTTCGCCCAAATCCTGCCGCACCTGTCCGCCATTATCCCAGTCATCAACATACGATACAAAATTTTTCACCTTGTTTTTACTGATTGTAACATTAGCCTCCCAATTTAAATCATCAGTAACAATCCACTTTCCTGATAATTCCACACCCAAACGGTAACTCCCGGGCACATTACTCATGACCGGATCACCCACATTATTTATTTCTCCAGTCAGCACCAACTGATCATCATAATCCATGTAATAAACATTGGCTTCAAGTGCTAAATGCCTGATTTGACGTGTATATCCCAATTCATAATCTATCAATCGCTCTGGTTTAGGTACCTCTCCCGGATCGGCATCCCTGAAATTGCCCCGTGAAGGTTCACGATTTGCAACGGCCACAGAAGCATAAGCCGATGAACTTTCATTTATGTGGTAATGCAGACCTGCTTTAGGATTTATAAAGTTGTATTCATGGGTCTGAGTCAAATCACGCAAATCATCATGTATTCCCGAAATTTGATAATTAATCCTTCTGAACTGCAAATCCCCAAATAACCTCAAATTAGCTGCAAATTCCCAGGTAGCTTTACCATAAATATTGAAATCCGATTTTTTACCTGAATTGCGATACCATTCATGATTTATCTGCCCGTTACTTGCATATTGGGCCCAAATTACTTTTCCGAAATGATCCCCGTCATATTTATTCCAGGAACCTCCCAATGTGGTTTGGAGTTGCTTATGATTATCATATTGCATGGCCCAGGTCATACCGTAAAAATCATTTTCAAGCCACTTTTGTCTTACTAAATTTGTGCTAAATATCGTATCTGACCCAACAATTACATCTTCAAGCTGATAATCCGCAAAGTCTTCATCTTCTTTATATTGCTCATAATATCCACGCCCTCTGGTATAATGCAATGCCGCATTAATGTACCAGTTTTCAGCCGGTTCAAGTGAATATAAAAGCTGGTAATGATCCTGCTGGTAATTATCTGTTTCATTTTCGTAAGTATATAAATTATAGGTACGGCTGTCGGAATTGATCATCGCTGCCGTTTCATCATAGGTATAAAGGTAGTGTTCTTCATAGCGGAGCATACCGGCCAGGTCATCATTAAGGCGCACTTTAGGAACCCCATTCCAGGCCTGGTATGTTTTTTCATTCCCATTAAAAACATTTACTTTCAACATGCTTTTATCCCCATAATAGGCGCCGCTTATATAAAATGATTTTAAGTCGGAAGTGGCCCTGTCAATATATCCATCGGAAGATATTTTAGAGAGCCGGCCATCAATTGCCCACTTCTCATTTAACAAACCAGAGCCAAAACGCACACTGTTTTTATAGGTATTGTAAGATCCAATGGAGGAAGAAATTTCGCCATAGGGTTTCGCATTGAGCCGGGTAGATTGCATATTAATGGTTGCCCCAAAAGCCGCAGCACCATTCCCGGATGTTCCTACTCCCCGCTGTATTTGAATATTTTCAAGTGATGAGGCAAAATCCGGCATATTTACAAACCAAACCCCGTGCGACTCCGGGTCGTTGAGCGGAATGCCGTTTACTGTAACATTGATCCGTGTAATATCGGTGCCCCGAATACGAATTCCGGTATAACCTACGCCGGCTCCGGCATCTGAAGTTACAACCACAGAGGGGGAGGTTTCAATTAAGAAAGGCAAATCCTGCCCCAGGTTTACCGGCTCTAATTGATCCCTGCTGATGTTTGAATAGGTCGTAGGTGAATTTTCACCTGCGCGGGTAGCAGTTACCACTACTTCATCGCGAAGTAATATGGCTGGGGTTAGTTCAAAATTGAGAATCTTTCGACCAGTAAATACAATTTTACGGCTGATGGAGGCATAGCCCACAAAACTGATCCTGATGCTGTGTTCACCACCGTTCATCACCTTAAATGAATAAAACCCATCCTGATTTGAAGTGGTCGCATTTGTTTCATCCAAAACAACATGCGCTCCCGGCAAAGGCTCACCTGTTTCGCTATCGGTTATTATCCCGGATAATCCATTTTGCCCGAATAAAGGGATCGATCCCAGTAGCAAAACAGCAAATAGAACATTAATTAAAAAATCGTTTTTGTACATGGCAATAAATCTTTAGTTATGATTTTACATCATCCAAAAAAGGGAATTGCCAAAAGGACCTGTAACTTTCCTCCCTACGCCGGCATTACCCGGATCAGGTTCAAGAGTGTGATCTCAGCCCGTTATTTGATTTTGAATTTCAGATTTAAGATTTAGAGAGAAATGATGAATAAAAAATCAAAGTCATAAATCAAAAATCATCCATCATATATCAAAAGGGCACCCCTGTTTGAATAGATGCAACAAAGGTACTGTTTTTTTAATAACACCATTTTATATTGATTGACCCGAATAGTGTTTTTAGCTAATTTTACATCAAATTTACTTCATGAAACTGCTTATCATCAACGGCCCAAATCTGAACCTGCTTGGAACCAGGGAGCAAAACATATATGGTAATATTAGTTTTAAGGATTACCTGCAGACGCTTAAAAATCAATTTACAGATATTAACATTGCTTATTTTCAGAGTAATATTGAGGGAGAAATCATCAACAAGTTACATGAGTCAGAAGGTAATTTCGACGGAGTAATTTTAAATGCCGGGGGCTACACACACACATCCGTGGCTATTGCCGATGCCGTTAGAGCAATAAATACACCGGTGGTGGAAGTTCACATTTCAAACATTTTCGATCGGGAAGAATACCGGCATGTTTCATTGATCGGCCCGAATGTAAAGGGTTCAATTATTGGATTTGGGATGGATTCATATAGGCTGGCGATTTTGAGCTTTAGCTAAATTTACCCTGATCGAGATCGCTAAATTTTTGCTTGCCCCGCAGGAAATACTCATATACGAGGTTTCTTTTATAAACTTTTGAAACGCGGTATTGCTTCAGTTGTTTTCTTTCTTTTCTCAATTGCGGCAACCTATAAAAGTAAGCCCAATGGGCCTTTCCTACCGCCATAAAATCTTTTACACCACCATCCACAAGAAATTTAAAAGCGGCCACTCCGTCCAGTACCAATCTGTAAAATATTTTGACACCAAAATTATGGGCGGGCAAATTTTTATAGATCATGATGTTATTGTTGCGGATGTTCAGATAAGTTTTCCGCCAGCTTATTTTTGGCAGGGTGCCCCCGCCCACATGATAAACCACCGAATCAGGGCAATACATCACTTTAAAACCCTTGTTTTTTGCCCGCCAGCAAAAATCAATTTCCTCCATATGTGCAAAAAACCGCTCATCAAATCCACCCATTCTTGTAAACTCTACCGCCCTAACAAACATACAAGCCCCAGTAGCCCAAAATATTTCAGTTATATCATCGTATTGACCTTTGTCCTCTTCAAGGGTCTGGAACAACCTGCCCCGGCAAAAAGGATAACCATATTTATCAATAAATCCTCCGGCTGCTCCTGCATATTCAAACTTACTGGGTTCATAAAAGGACCTGAGTTTTGGCTGACAGGCAATGATCTTTGGATCGGATTCCATTAAATCAATTACCGGCTTGATCCAGTTTTCAGTTACTTCAATATCCGAATTGAGCAATATATAATAATCGGCAGTAATCTGCTTAAGCGCATCGTTATAACCTTTAGCAAAACCGCCATTGGTATTATTTTGAATAATTTTTACCTCAGGGAATGCCGACTTTAAAAAAGCAACCGAATCGTCGGAAGAATTATTGTCGGCAACATAAATTTCGGCTGTTTTACGGCTGTGGCGGATAACTCCGGGCAGGAAATCCTCCAGGAACTTTTTCCCGTTCCAGTTCAAAATAACTACTGCCACCTTGGTTTCCATCCCGATTTGTGTTTGTTTTTCTTGTGGGTAAAATTAAAGAAAAAGGGTTTATCAAAACGCGTCACTCCTGCTCATTTCAATTTTGGACCACTAACCTGCTTCGAATATTTAACCCAGTGCCTTAATTACTTTGGTTATTTTTACCGTTACATAACGCATGAATGAGAAAAATAATTTTATATATCGCACAAAGTTTGGATGGTTTTATTGCCAAAGAGAACGGGGATGTAAGCTGGCTTGAAGAAGTTCCGAACCCTGAAAAAACAGACTATGGGTATTCGGATTTTCTTACTTCAATTGATACGGTTATCATGGGCAGGGCTACGTTTGAGCAAGTTTGTAGTTTCGAAATGCCCTATCCCTATCAATCGAAGAAAAATTTTGTTTTCACAAAAAATCCGGAATTACCTGCAAACGAAAACGCCGCTTTCATTTCTGAGAATCATGCAGATTTTGTAAGAAAATTAAAATTACAACAAGGTAATGACATTTGGCTTGTTGGTGGATCCAAAACCAATACATTTTTTCTTCAGCATAATTTTATTGATCAAATTCGCCTGTTTGTGATGCCGGTTTTGCTGGGAAGCGGCATTCCTCTTTTCTATAAAAACACATTCAAACGCGATTTACAAATTGAATATTATCAAGTTCACAGTTCAGGTGTTAGTGAATTGTGGTACAAATTATTATAAGGATTTGAAAAAATTGTTATTTTTAGCATCTATCCCCAACCTCAATTATGAAAGAAGCTCGTTACTACAATACTACGGGGGACAATACTGTTCAATGCTATCTTTGTCCTCACAACTGCATCATTAAACCCGAAAACCGCGGTCAGTGCCGTGTTCGTAAAAATATCAATGGAATTTTGTATAGCGAAAATTACGAACAGGTTTGCTCAATAGGATTTGATCCCATCGAAAAAAAACCGTTTTATCACTATTTTCCGGGAAAGATCATTTTTTCGGTCGGCAGTATCGGGTGCAACCTTCATTGCAAGTTTTGTCAGAACTGGGGAATTTCCCAAAGTAATTGCGAGGAATTTGAGCAACTGCATTCGGCATCACCCGACCAGGTGATCAACCTGGCCCTCAGTCGCCACGAAAACATAGGTATTGCATTTACCTACAACGAACCGGCTGTATGGTATGAATACATGATGGATATCGCCCGATTATCGGAACAGGAGCTCGGTTTGAGAAATGTGATGGTCTCAAATGGCTATATTAATCAGGAAGCCCTCGAAGAGCTATTTCCATATATTGATGCATTTAGTATTGATTTAAAAGCATTTACAGATGTATTTTACCATGAAGTAACGGGCACCCGTTTACAACCCGTTTTAGATACATTAAAAAGAATTAGAGCAGCCGGGAAACATCTCGAAATTACCAACCTGCTTATTACCAATAGAAATGATGATCCTGATAGATTTAAAGAAATGGTTGGATGGATTGAATCGGAATTGGGGAGAGATACTGTATTGCATATTTCCAGGTATTTTCCTGCTTATAAACTTGATGAACCTAAAACACCGGAAGAAACACTTTACAAGTTTTATGAAATCGCTTCGTCAAAACTGAATTATGTTTATTTAGGCAACCTCCGAAGCAACCATGGACAGGACACTTATTGTCCTGAATGTAAGACCAAAGTGATTAAAAGAAGCGGTTACAATACTGAAATTGTCGGATTAAAGAAAAACGGTCATTGTTCCCTTTGTGATCACAAAATAATTCAGTACATTTAAAGTCAAAAATTTACAGTCATGAAAAACAAAGCCATTCCCTGTCTCATCCTCATCTTGTGGGGAATCAATCCTATTGTTTCTGCTCAAAACAACCCGGACATCCTGGATGAAAATAAAAAGTGGAGCACCGTTGAGTTTTATTGGCTTCCAAATGGTCCTCATTTTACAACCTATAATAAATTCGAAGGCGACACAACAATCAATGGTATAAGCTATAAAAAAATTTGGGAAGCTAAAGATTCTGGTGCTTCAGAATGGAGTTTAGCCGGGTTTATTCGAAAAGAAGAAAATGCCTACTTTTTACTTAATTTATGGGGTGAAGAAGGATTGGTTTATAATTTCGACCTTGAAGTGGGTGATACGATAACCGTTAATAACACTATTATTTATAGCTACCCTGTAGTTGCTGAAGTATATGATATTGATTCCGTTTTTATAGAACCATTAGATGAATACAGAAGGCGAATGGTAATGATTTCATATCCTGATTTTTATGAGTATTGGGTAGAAGGTGTTGGAAGCAATGGTGGTATTGTAAGGAGTGGCTGTTATGTTGCTCCGTTCACCGGTGGGGGCAGCTACATGCTGTGCGAATGGGAAAACGGACAGAAAATTTACGATAACGAAGATTTTGATTATTGTTATGATTCCACTGTGGGCATTGATGATAAGAATGAAAATAAAAATGTGTTCATCAACATCAGTCCCATGCCACTCAAAGAGCAAAGTATAATCAGCTTAAACCAGGCTTATGGAGAAATAGTGCATCTTGATATATTTGACATATACGGTAAGAAAGTAATATCAAAACAGCTTCGTTCAGATGAGGTGCTTGTTATCACCAAATCACAGTTTGCTCCGGGCATTTACCTCGTTACAATAAATTCGGATAATAGATTGCTGTCTTCAACAAAATTAATCGTTCAATAAATGGAAAAATTATCCTCCCTCCCCAACATTGGTAAAACGCTGGAAGAAAAGCTGAATCAGGTAGGCATTCATTCACCTGAAGAGCTTCATGAAGCGGGTGCTGAAAATGCGCTGCTTCGGGTCAGAGCTATTGACGAATCGGCATGTATTAACATGCTGCTTGCCCTGGAAGGAGCTATTCAGGGAATTCGCTGGCACGGGATTTCCAATTCGAGAAAGGAGGAGTTGAAGCAATTTTTAAGGATGAATAATATACCTTTAACTCCGCTGGCGCAAAAGTCATAAATTTCATTTCCTTATTTTTCTAAAAGGTTTGAAAAACTTTGTAAACCGGGTAAATCAAACCGGCAATCAATATCAATGTAATGAAAGGACGATTTATGTTTTGCCATTTGTAGTTTTTTCTTTTGATCGCATCCATTGCATGATTTATCCCCGAAAAAAAGAAAAAGAAAATAAATACAAAAAGGATGGTGAGTTCAGCTTTGATACCCCAGTTAAGCACCGTAACAACAAGAGCAATTACGGCATACGACAAAAGGGCGATAGCCGATTGTTTTTGATAATTGCTACCTGTTTCGTATCCTTTGAGGGTTGCTGCCTGTTTGCCAAAAAATAAACCTTCAATGCCTGATAAGCCTGCAATAGCCACAATGATCACAGGGATCATAAAATGAAGCTGGGATTCAGGGTCATATCCTTTCTCAAAGCCAATTTGATAACCAAAATAAAAAGCTGCGGATACCGCTACAATTCGGAAAATGTCGAAAAATTTCAGGATTTTCATATTCTTTCGGTTTGATGATATCCTTTAACGGATAAACCAATTACAGGGTTTTATTGTTTTTACCCTGATAATGTGATCATTAAAATATCAGGTTCTGTAAAACGTTTAGTATTTTTATAACCAAATATGCCCCAGTATAAACACATATCATTTTTATTTATCGCCGGTTCACTTTTAACCTTAGTTCCATTTTTTGGTTTTTGCCAGGAGGCGGTTAATGACACGTTAAAATCTGCCAAAACCACACCCTTTGAAGTTAAACTGAATTATGATTTTTATGATTGTGGCGGTCAGTTGGTAAGTATCGCTCAAATCAATGGTCAGCCTCCTTTTTTCTGGTATGAGCTCGATTCGTTAGGTAAACGGGTAAACAATAAAACCTGGATCAATCCAAAGCCCCAACAATTAAATAATGAAACCCTTTATCTTGTAGAGGACGCCTGGCAAAGGCGCGATACCATTTATATTTCCTTTGATCAATCGGTGGAGTTTTATGGATTGCATCCCAATCCTTTTAAGGAGAATTTTGCCATATTGTATGATGCGGACATTTCCTTACCTGTGCATGCTACTATTTTTGACCTGACAGGCAAATATATCGAAGAAAGGAATTTTGTTCTTGACACCGAAAAAAACGCATTGTTCTTCAATCCTGGGCTTTGGCCCAAAGGCACCTATATCTTAAAATTACAGTCGCGCTGCTTTAATCAAACCATGAAGGTGGTTTACATGGGTGAATGATCAATCAGGTACCTGATCGAATAAACCGGAATTCTTCATCCACAAAGCATTTTTATCAACGTTGTTACTTTCACCATTAAGGTTCAGGTCACCGTTGAAATAACCGTTCAATCCAGCCCTGCTTTCCCATTCATTCGTTTTATCCGTTAAATTGATTTGGCCATCTGCATTGGCATCGCCGGCGATTAAACCAAAATAACCTGCACCCAGATCAACCTGTGCATTGGCGCCAAATGCCTGACCCATAGAAGTTGTAAAATCATAATTGTAAATTCCGCCAATATTATTTAGCGCACCTGACGACATCACCGGTAAATGATTGCGATGGTAAATCACCACAAACAACTGGTTGTTAATGGCAACATCAAAAAGAGGTAATGATGTTCCATCCAGAGCCCTGATATTTCCATTTTGCATGATGAGGGCAGCCTGCCGGGCAATTGCAGTGGAAGCATTTGCAGCAGTTGCATTTGGAGCATCCCGCAATTCAATCAATACCCAGTCGACTACAGTTGCAGGAACTGAAAGCACACTTTCTGAACCGGTATAATTCCAGGGGGTCGTCGCATAGGGTTGATCCAGCGGAAAACTTGACAACCCACTTAAATCAGCATTCATGGATGAAGTTTGGAATGGTCCTTCAAGAAATGCTTTCAGGTCCAATTCAAATGCACTCGTTTCGCAGGTAATAATTGCTTCCCAACCAGCTGCTGTTACGCTGTAATCCGAATGAAACTGAAAAGTAAGTGCGCCTGTGCTGTGTGTCGAAACAACTATTCCCGGTGAATTGGTGCCGCAATACATACCGATGGGTGTACTTCCCGTATCAGGCCCGTCGTAAATGATCAAAAAATCATAATTACAACTGCTATGGTACTCCACATTAAAACTCTGAAAATCGGCTTTCACCTTTGCATTAGCAGAGGAAGGATTGATGGTTAAAATTTCATCTTCATAATTGGAATACCCGCCAGAAGGCCCGCCTGAATCATAAAAAAGCGCATTGCAGGTAGTAACTGCTCCATCAGTGATTAACACCTCCTGGGTAACGGTAATAAAGTTTGTTTTTGTAATCGAATCGCTGGAAACTCCATCCGAAATCACCAGTTTTACATCCCAGGTTCCGGGAGTGCTATAAACAATACCGGTTGGATTTTCAAGGGTGGATGTAGAGGGCGATCCGCCTTCAAATGTCCAGGTCCAACTTGTTGCCGTAAAACAGGTACCACTGAAAAAATTAACAGCACCACCCGGTTCAAGCGTTGTTTTGTTTGAGGTAAAATCAACATCAAGAGGCTGCAACTGTACATCTAAAACTGTTGCCTGATTATTGACAACCGTAATATTGCTGATCACCTGATCCGCATAACAAGGAGCTGAAAACCGGATATCATAGGTTCCGGCTAAAAGATAACGGTGATAATTCCCCTGTGCCGAGCTGTAAACCCACGAACTATCGTATTCATGACTGAGCACATACACTTCTGCATCTTCGACGGGCAGACCGCTGTTGGCGTCGGTTACCAATCCCCTAACACCAAACAAGGCCTGCTCCATATAGTTAAGCAGCGACCTGCGATTGTATTCCCAATAGTTGGGCAGCGTGGAGGCTGAAGGTAATTTTGTGTTCGACAATTCAATGGTCACTTCCCGGCATTGGTGGTAGTAATTCATTAAATCCTGCCGGCCGCCATAAACAAGGTACCAGGCAGCGCCATTGGTGATCCCGTCATCAAAGCCACTCATGTAAGAAACAGACGAAAATGTTTGTGCCGTGTCGGCATATTCATGGCCCACATACTGCCACCAGGCATCATCAGCACACAGTGAATAGGTGGCATCCCATGGATAATTAAACACTTCGGCGCCGCCATGAAAATTAGCCGACATCGTAAACTCATGCTGTTCCGCAAAGTCCATAAAAGCAATGGTTTCGGGTTGCCAGGCATTCCCGTCGGGATGCTGACCGCCCAGTCGATCAGGGAAATTGCGGTTGATATCCACCCCATTGGCATTGTAGCGAATAGCTCCCGATACAGTTGAATTTCCACCATTATAAGTTCCATCAGGATTGGCCATAGGATTGATGTAAATATCCATGCTATTTACCAGGTTGGTCACCCGTGGATCAGTTCCGTATGCGGTAAGCAGGGAGTCAATCAAACGAAGCATCAGGATTGCTCCTACCAGTTCATCACCATGCATTGATGAGGTGTAAAAAAACTCTGGTTCTGCTTCCTCAATTCCGATATTGTCCGTGATCCTTGCCACCAGCAATTGCCGTCCATTCACCGATGTTCCAATACTAAATACATCGCACAATCCGGGATGGTCGGTTTCAAACTGATACATCATTGATATATAGGCATCATAGGTGGGATAATAATTCCAGGCATCTCCATTTTGTATCTGCTCAAAAGTTGCCATGTTCGGATTGAAATTCTCATTAGGATGAGCCTGGACTTTATAGTCGAAACCAAAAGATTGGAAAGCAAGAAACTCCTTTTCACTCGCATAAGCCCAAACCTGCTGCCCATCAAAATTATCGATGGAAATTATTTTTGTTAAGGCCGCCAGCTCCTTGGCTGATTGCACCTCAAAAGTGAAATATACTTCCCCGTTCTTTTTCAATTCAGCCTGGATATCAGCACCTAATTGAGCTTTTAAATTCAATGCAAAAACAGCCATAATGGCCAAAACCAATAAATACTTCATAAGATAATGTTGGATAAGTTAAAATCGACGGGGTAAAATTAGGGAAAATATGTAACTTTAACTCCACTAATATTTGTTTGCATGAAACCTTATAAACTACTTTTACCATTGATATTACTGCCCTATTGCTTGCTGAGTCAGCAACTAACCCCCACCGTTTTATCCTCAGCAGGAGATGTACAAACCAACGGCAATGTTTCACTTAGCTGGACTCTGGGAGAAGTTGCTACAGAAACTTATGACAATGGCAATATAATCCTTACACAAGGATTTCAACAGCCTTTTCAATTGCTAATTCAAGGACTCAACCTGGATTTGCTGGTTTTCCTGGAAGGGCCATATAATGGGAGCACTATGAATAGTGATCTTCAATCAAAAAACCTGATACCCTTGTCGCAACCATATAATACCGCGCCCTGGAATTATAGTGGCAGCGAATCGATAGCTGTAGTCCCGGCCGACGTAGTGGATTGGGTGCTGGTTGAGATCCGCGATGCAGCAAGCGCCACCGCTGCACTTCCCTCCACCATAGTGGAAACACAGGCTGCTTTGCTGCTTTCCAATGGCAGCGTGGTTGCCACCGACGGAAGCAGTGCACTTCAATTTTCTGCAAATATCACCCAGCAGCCATTTATCGTTGTGTGGCACAGGAATCATTTGGGTGTGCTTTCAGCAGGGCCGGCAACAGCGACAGGTGATGTGTACCAATACGATTTTTCGACTGCTGCTTCACAAGCTTATGGAACCAATGCTCAAAAATTGATCGGTGGAGGACTCTATGGTCTTTATGCCGGTGATGCCAATGGCGATGGCAACATCAATAGCGTTGATCAACTCTTATTCTGGAACCCCCAAAGCGGAACCACCGGCTACCTGCAGGCCGATTACAACCTCGATGGCGAAGTGCAGAACCAGGACAAAGATGATTTTTGGTATCAAAATAAGGGGGAAGCAGGACAGGTACCGGAGTGAGGTTATTTCTACATCCTTCCGAACATGTTAATTGGTATGGTGGATAGTGCTTATTCCTGTTATTTGTTGAGATGCAAATATTAACGATTACGAATTATAATGCACCGCTCCGCAGCATTTTTTAAATTTTTTTCCGGTCCCACACGGACAGGGATCATCCCTGTCAATTTTCCGATTTGACCTGTTCAACTTTTTGGCATCCATATCCTGCTTAAAGATCTTTTCAAGCATGGTGTATAATTCCGGGTGCCCTTTAGCCAGCAATTTGGGATTTTCAAAAAAATACTCACTCACCACCGAAAAAAATTCTGTCCGGTTGGTACCGCCATAAGGATTGATATCGGAACGGTTGGCCCAAATTTCATCGATGTTTTTGTTAATCATATCCACCCAGGGGATCACATACTGCTTTTCCATCAGCAACTCAGGGATACCATCCGTAGCGCCATCCGCCTTATCGATTAGATGTACAAATTCATGAATGGCTGTGTTTCCCTTATCCGATTCATTTTGAAATCCAAGCCTTAGCGCCGATTGCGAAAGGATCATTTTGCCCTCCATATAACCGGTACCCACCATACCCAAGATGTTCCTCTCAGGGCCTTCAGTCGCAAATTTGCCATTAAACTCTGAAGGATATAAAAGCACTTCGCTAAGGTTAGAGTATCGCCAATCAGGAAAGTTAAAAACCGGGATCACTGCGCTGGCTGCTACCAGTAGCCTGTCACGGTCATCAACCTCTGTTTGTATACCAGTGATCCGGCAATTGAGTAAAAACTCCTGAACCCTGTACTCAAAGCTTGCTTTATCCTCTTTTGAAAGGGCATTGTAAAATGGCACCTTTTGGGTTAAGATAATCCTCCAGTCCAGTGGAAAGGGGACAGCAGGTTTATTCCATTTATACGATCTGCGTATCTGGTATAGCAGCATGACTGCGATGATTATGATTATAAAAATTCCGTAGATGGGGTTCATTGGATTTTATCGATAATTTTAGCAATTGTATTTCCTGACCAAAATTAAGACAGAAGTTATAATGAAGCTAATTTAGAAAGAATAGTCTTTGGATTGATGAAAATTTGCCGGAAACCCCTCCCACCCCTCCTGACCTCCCCTAAAGGGGATGAACTGCCACCGCACTTTTTTACAATGCACATTGGGGCTATAAGCATCTCCCCTTTAGGGGAGAAAAAGAGGAGTTATAGCCCCAATATGCAATTAATTTTATTTATTTTTAACCCAATTCCTAATTAATTAATAAAGCTGTCCGGTCACATATGCGTAACATTGAAGAAAATATGTTTTATGGTGCAAGCCCGGAAATTCATCGCAGAGCAAGGGAGCTAAGAAAGAGAATGACGCCTGCAGAAAAGAAACTTTGGCAGGCATTGAGGAGAAAACAATTGCTTGGGAAGAAATTCCGAAGACAGCATCCTCTCTACATTTATATTGCTGATTTTTACTGTCACGATTGTAAACTAATTATTGAGTTGGACGGCGGAATTCATAAAACACGCGATCAGTATTATAAAGACCTTGATCGCACAATGGAGCTTGAAAAGATGGGAATTACAGTTATCCGGTTTACAAATGAAGAGACAGAAAACAATTTAGCGTTTGTATTGAAGGAGATTGAAAATAAAATCGTTGGCAATAAAATTTAATCACCTGCAATACCGCTCCACATTTTCGCGAGCCTCATTTAATCCGTATTTAACTGCATTTTTAAAAGCCTGGCAGGCTGAGGCGGTTTTCCCTTGTGCAGCCAGCGCCAGTCCCAGGTTATTGTATGCCATGGCATAATCTGGTTTCAATTCAATGGCTTTTGAAAACCCTTCGATGGCTTTATCAAAAATTCCCTGGTTCCCGTATGCCATTCCCAAATTGTTGTACCCTTCTGCAAGCTTTGGATCCATTTCAATCACCACATTATAATCTTCGATGGCCTTGTTAAACAAGCCTTTGTATGAATAGGCCAGCCCACGGTTATTATAAGCTTCCACATTGCCGGGTTTCAGCTTAAGCGATTTGGAATAATCAGCTATGGCTTTGTCGTACTGGCCCAGCGCAGCATACACAACTCCCCGGTTGTTGTATGCCGAAGCATATTCAGGATTGATCTCAATGGCTTTAGTAAAATCGTTCAGGGCATTGTTGGCCTTCCCTTCCGCTTGCATCAAATAACCCCGGTGGATATATGCAAAATCTGAATTTGGGTTTTGATCAATGGCCTTGTTGTAAAAGGTCATTGAATCTTCATAAGCCAACGACCTGGAATACGTGGAAACTGCAAATATGAAAAGTAGCACGATCAATACACCCGGAACAGCATTGTTTGAAAAACTCGACAAGTCTTTTGGCAGCAAAGTCAAAACAAGCAGTAAAATACCAACCATGGGTAGCAAAAAGCGGTGTTGCAGATAATCGATGTGATAGGGTTTAAATAACATGGTGGGCAGCAAAAGCAGCAGGAACCAGGCTATGAAAAATAGTTTTTCACTGGTGAGCCGGGATTTATTTTTGAATAACCATATTGCCAGAAATAGCAAAATCGCAATGCCAATCATGGTTTTGATGATTGAAAAATTAGGAAGAAAATCTATATCGATGGGGAAAAAGAAATTTGTTAGCGACTCAGGAATGGTTTGAATATTCAGCAAAAAGGGAACAAGTCCAACTTCGCCGTTTTGACTAAATGCTCCAATAACTTCATCCGGGTTGGCAAAATCTCCAATAGCAACAGATCGCATCCAAAACCAGACAATTCCGGAAACTACAAATAATCCTATAAAAATGGCATAACGGATTTCAAATTTCCGCTCTTTTACAAAAGCAAAAAAATACAAGAGGAATACGAGCGGTAATAGCGCAGCTGTCTCTTTGCTGAAAAGAGCAAGGGTAAAAGCGATCCAACTGAAAATCAAAAGTGCATAGCTTTTCTTCCTAAGAAACTCGATGAACAATACAAAGGAAAGCAGCGAAAACAACATCAGCTGCAAATCACCGCGGGCCGGCACCCACGCAATGTTTGAGACAAAAAGGGGATGAAGGCAATAGATCAATGTTCCCAAAACTGCAAAACCTTTGGGAATGCCGAAGCGGAGCAGGAGCAAAAAAAGCAACACAGCGATCACTCCAAGCATCAGCACCTGTCTTAAATGGAACATCCAGGGATTTTCCACGGTGCTTACCTGCAAATCACCCATATAAGAAAGGGTTTGCATGGGCCGGTAAAAATGACTTCCACCATCAATAAAAGCATCGGTTTTAAAAGCTTCAGGAATGTTTTTCAGATCCGATATAAACGCCTCGTTTTCGGTGATGATCTCATTGTCGTCAAAATTGATAAAACCAAAGGAAACGGTTTGCAAATACAAAATAACCGGTACAATAAATACAATGGTCATCGCGATCCAGGTCCCCTTTTTTGTATCAGGAATAATAAATGAGGAGGACGCTCGGGATTCGGATTTCTTTTTTTGTTGCTGATTCTTTTGCTTTCTTTTGGTTTTAGTCATTTTTAAAGGTTCAGGTTGGTTTGGTTGATTTTGTTTGCTAATTATACAACAAATACTTTGCTCTTATCGCCATAAACTTTTCAAGCTCAGTTTGCCATGTGGCCCTGATCTCCCCTTCTGTCATTCCTGATTCAATTTGCTTTTGGAGTTGTTCAGAGCCTGCCAGTTTGGTAAAATACGGTTTAAAAAACGGTTCCTTATCCTTGAAATAATCATAATATGAAATTAACAGATCAAGGTGCAGACGACGCTCTTTCAACACCAGTTCGGAATATCCCTGGAGGGATTGACCGAAACAGGTTTCTCCTTCATAAGGCGGATGAACCGAAACTCCGGGGATTGATCCCGGGGTAAATGCAAAGCTGCCATAAGCAAAATCGGGATGGCCGATCACCTGGAACGGCAAATCGGTTCCCCGCCCCACCGAAATAATGGTTCCTTCAAAAAAACAAAGGGACGGATAGAGATAGATCGCTGTCATATTCGGCAGGTTCGGCGATGGCGCCACAGGCAAATCATACAACATGGTATGATCATAGTTTTCAACCGGGATCACAGTCAGCTCGCACTGAATGCCGTTTTTCAACCAGCCCTCACCATTAACCATTTGAGCATATTCACCTACTGTCATGCCATGGACCACCGGCACCGGGTGCAAGCCCACAAACGACGAAAATGCCGTGTCCAGAACAGGTCCGTCCACAAAATTACCATTGGGATTTGGCCGGTCGAGGATCATCACCGGAATATCGTTTTCGGCGCAAGCCTCCATCACATAAGTCATGGTGGAGATATACGTGTAAAAGCGTGTTCCCACATCCTGTATATCGAAAATTACAAGATCGAGACCCTTAAGATCATCTGCCGTTGGTTTGCGATGTGAACCATACAGGGAGATCACGGGCAGACCCGTTTTTGGGTCGCGGCCATCGTCTACTTTTTCACCATCCGAAGCATTACCCCGGAATCCGTGCTCCGGACCAAATACTTTCAATACCTCAAATCCGGAAATAAAAAGGGTATCTACCAAATGGGCATTTCCAACCAAGGAGGTTTGGTTCGCAACGATACCGATCCGTTTTTCTTCAAGCAAAGGGAAATAGAATTCGATACGCTCAGCCGCAACTTTAACCGGCTTTTGATCCAGAACATCAGAAGCCTGCCCGGCTGTAAAACCGGGCAGGATCCATAGAAGTAATATGATTGTACTTGAAATGTTCATATAAAAATTAATCGAATTTCCATTCAGGTACGCGACCCGGAGTCCACGGTGCTTTGATGGCTTCCAGCTCTTCGGCAATGGCCGGGATCTCTTTTTCGTAAATGGCTTTCACCTCCTCCAAAACCGGCGGAAATTCCACTTTAATAATATCAAATGCATCGCGCTGAGTTTGGGTGATATCGGAAGTGGAGCGCCAATGCGTGTAAACAAGTGCACGTAATCTGTCGTTGAGCGGTACCGGCTGTGGCCAGTTTTCTTCCTGGCTTGCTTTGGGCTCCTGACCATTGTATTTCCAAAGCACATCATCCAAACGAGCTTCAACATCCTCAATTTGTGCCATCAGTTCAGGGGTGGAGTTCATGCTGCGCTGCGCAGCCTGTTTCATAGTGCGAACCTGTTCCAGGAGATCTTCAGTAAAATCTTCAGTACCCATTACCACACGGGCCAGCTCGGCTGCTTCATTCTGGAAGGCAACCAGTTCTTCGCGATTGGAAGCCGGCAGTGTAGTGTTTTCAAGTGGTACAACATTAAACGGTTGTTTGGAGATGAGTTCGGTAACCTCTCCCCTGACCACCTGCGAAATGGAAACAAAATATTGACCCGGCATCACAAGCAAACCTGAACCGCCCATAGAGGTTGGATTATATTTACCATCCCGGATATTAACCGGACGGGTGCTCGGATACCGCAAATCCCATGTTGTGCGGTTGAGGCCGCTCTTCACGCCCTCTGAAAGCTTGGCGATGATATTGCCCGCAACATCGGTGATGGTAAAGATCAGGTGGGGTTTTACTTCATTCTCTTCAGCGCGAAGTTCCCCGAGTGTAGGCTGCGGGATCGGTTTTTTATCTTTGAAAAGTTTCTTCTCCTTTTTATGCCGCATCTGCTTCAGCGTTTTGGGGGCATCTTTGATGTAATACGTAAAGGTTGCTCCAAATTCAGGGTTTTTGGCAATGAATACGTTTGAACCACTTCCATAGCCTCCCCGGCTAGTTTGTGCATAAAGCAAAGCATCTTTGATGGGGAACATATGCGGAACAGAATCTTTTACAACTGCTGCGGCAGTACGTAAGGGCGAATAATCATCCATGATATAAAATCCACGACCAAAGGAAGCGAGTACCAGGTCGTTTTCTCTTTCCTGAATGGCGATGTCCATAATGGCGATGGTTGGAATACCGGATGAAAGTTTGGTCCAAATCATACCCCCATCGGCACTGAAATAAATTCCAAACTCAGTTCCCACAAACAAAAGATCAGGATTTACATGATCCTGTTGAATGGAATGCGCCGGTCCGTTTTCAGGTAAGTTGTTTGCAATGGAAGTCCAGGTTTTACCCTTATCGGTACTTTTTAAGACATAAGGTTTGAAATCGTCGCGTTTGTGATTGTTGAATGTGGCAAAAACTACGTTTTCATCAAACTTCGAAGCAAGAATATCACTTACATAGGTATATTCAGGAACGCCTGGAAATTTCTTAATTTGAGTCCAGTTTCCACCGGCATCTTCTGTAACTGAAATCACACCATCGTCGGTGCCCACATATAGCAATCCATCTTTTAAGCGCGACTCTTCGATTGATACAGCCATTCCAAATAATGAGGTTGAAACATCTTTGGCTACGGCATCAATGCTCCAGTAATGATCCATAACCGGCCAGGTATTGCGATCGACCTGCGCTGTAATATCATCACTGATCACTTTCCATGAATTTCCACGGTCGTCGGAGCGGAAAACCTTATTGGCCGCCATATACAACCGGGTGGGTGAGTGCGGGCTAATGATATAAGGGGTATTCCAGTTCCACTTATAAGTATCTTCATCTTTGCGGGGCTGTGGTTTGATATTGATCGATTCGCCGCTCTTTTTATCATAGCGGTAAATGTTACCATATTGATAAGCTGAATAAACGATGTCGGGGTTTGTGGGTTCAATGGCCTGGAAAAATCCGTCGCCACCGAGGGTGGTCACCCATTCGCAACTGCTTACACCATCGCGATGTGTGTTTTGTGAAGGGCCTCCAAAACTGCTGTTGTCCTGCGTTCCGCCATACACCCAATAAAAAGGTTCGGTATTGTCAACTGCAACGCGGTAAAATTGCGTTACCGGCAGGTTGGTTTTATGCAGCCAGTTGGCACCGGCATCAAAGGTTTCATAAACACCTCCGTCGCCGCCAATCATAAAATGACGGGTATCGGAGGGATCGATCCAACAGGCATGATCATCCACATGACGATCATTGTTACCGACGCTTTTCCAGGTTTTACCACCATCTTCGGTTACTTGTGAAACGGTTTCCATGGAATAAACTTTGTCCGCATCTTTCGGATCGCAATAAATCTCATTATAATACTGACCACTTGAACTGTAATCGCTCATTTTATCCCAGGATTCGCCCATATCCGTACTGCGATAAAATCCACCCTTATCTTCAGCAGCTTCGATGATCACATACCAAACATTGGGATCAACCGGTGAAATGGCAATACCCATACCTCCTTTATCGGCGCCGGGCAGTCCTGATTCGATCTTACGGAAATTCTTTCCACCGTCGGTTGATTTATATACGGCACTTTCAGGACCTCCACCTATTTTGGTATAAACATGGCGGCGGCGCTGTTCCGAAGTTGCAAAAACAATATCCGGATTACAGGGATGAAGCACCACATTATTAACACCAGTATTTTCACTGATATCGAGCACTTTTTCCCAGTTCTCGCCACCATCGGTGGTTTTGTATAAACCGCGTTCGCCACCGGGGCCCCACACTGAGCCTTCGGCTGCTACGTAAACAACATCTGAGTTATGTGGATCGATAGCGATCATCCCAATCTGTCGCGATTCCTTCAATCCCATGTTTTTGAATGATTTTCCACCGTCCACACTTTTGTAAACACCATCACCGTAACTAAGCGCCCGCTGGTGATTGTTTTCACCGGTGCCCACCCAAATTACATTTGAGTTATTGGGATCCATGGCCAGGCAGCCAATGGAAAAAGCCCCCTGATTATCGAATATGGGACTGAAAGTGGTACCGTTATTTTCGGTTTTCCAAACATGGCCACTAGCTGCTGCCACATAATACTCTGAATGGTTTTTGGGGTTAACGGCAAAATCAGCGATACGGCCCGAAGTAAAAGCCGGTCCGATACTGCGCCATTTTAATCCGCTCACATCACCGGATTTAATGGTATCATTCCCCTCTTCAGCATCTCCTTTCTTTTTCTGACCCATTGCATTGCCAAGGGATATAAAAAGAAAAAGGACCGCGAGTCCAGAGCTGATAAATGATTTTCCTGTGTTTTGTAAAAATGTAAAATTCATGATTTAATGTTTGTTGATTATAAATACCCAATTTTATGACCTAAAGGTAGAAGAATTTGGAAAAACAGCGGCAATTTCACCAAAATTTTTGGGAAATAACTGCTATAAACTGATCAAGCTGGAGGATGGATTATTTTGCTGTAAGCTCCGGATTCCTGAAAAAGAGGGTGTCATCTTTTTGATCATCGGCAACCAGGTAGAGCCCGGTTCCCAGCAAAAGTGTATTTCTGAAACGGTCGACCATTTCGTCATTGACGAATAACTCAAGGGTGTCTTGTGTATTGTCGATGGCAAGTTTGTTCCATGCATCCAGACCCATATTCAGGTTTGTAGCTGTTGTGCCCCAATAGCGCGACACACCTCCGCTACTCCAGTACCAAACCTCCCAGGAGGCCGGCCCCAGAATTTTAAGCTCCCGGCAACTTTGTGGCATATTGTTCATTTCCCGGATATCATCTGATCCCAGAAAGGCAAGTCCGGTATAAATATCCGGGGTTCCGCTGGCCAGGCTCATCTCCACAGAAAAGTAATATTTATTCAAATCCTGACTTTTCACCCTTGCCCATTTGGTATAGGATGAAGTGTGCAAAGCAACACCAAGTTTGTTGTCGGAGGTTACGAACCAATCGCCGCTGCATTCCATCTCCATGCCCTGCCAGGGTAAAATAGCGGTGTTTACCTCCTCGAAGGTGAGATGATATTCATAGGTGTGAAAGTTAATATTATCAACATATTGAACCTGAATATACATCGTTTCGGTGGTGTTGGAGGTCCATACAATATATTTCCTGTCAAAGCTTATTGAGCCTTGTTCACCGGTAAACAAAACATTACCTGCTTCATTTTTTAGCGCAAAATATATGGGGCCACAATATTCACCCGAAATGGAAATGTGGTATTTTTTGCCTTCCTCAAATTTTACGGCGTAAATGTGACTTAATATTTCGGGATTGAAGACGACGAGCTCATAGGCATCATTGTTTTCATTGGTGTAAAACTTATACCCGGGTTCGATGCTGAGGGTCTTTTCAGCGCTTCCTTCTAATGAATCTTTTACCTCTTCCGCCTTATCGACACAAGAATAAATAATGAGGACTAAAACTAACAGCGATAAAATATATCGGAATTGTTTCATGGGTGATTGTTTATTGAAAGACGGATAATAAAATTATTTCGTTGCGATACGCTGAAAATTCATCTATTTTTTAATCAGCTTTTGCCTGACCAGATGTTGATTAACGCTAAATTCAATGATATAAATCCCCGTTTGCAATGGTGAAATATCCAACCAATCTTCATCAATTTCTTGTGATATTTTTTCTTTCCCGGCAAGGTCATAAATTCTGATCCGCTTTCCCGGTTCAGAACCACTCTTAAAAATAGTGATGTAATTGGAGGCTGGATTGGGATAAAATAAAACCTCGCTTTCAGCAGATTCAACATCAACACCTGTTAAACATGCTGCCAGTACCTGGGCCTCGGTTTTGCAACCTTCTTCATTTCCTCCAATCTGAATGGTGCCGCTTGGGTTGGCCAGATATTCACAAATGCTCGCCACATCACAGTCGGAAAGGCTGGCATTGGCAAAAATGATCAGTTTATTAATCGTTTCAGGATTGATATTCTCTAAACCCTTCAAACTGGTTAAGCTGCCGTTTTCACGAAAGTACAATTGCCCGTTGATGGAAGTAAGCTTACTCAGTGCCTCCACGTTTTGCAATTCATGGTTCGACCAGAAATGTATTTCATCGCCCAGAGACTGTAGTTGTGAAAGTCCATCCACATTTTCCATAACTGGATTATCCAATACCTGCAATTTGCCACCTACTGTAACAAGGTTGTCAAAACCATCAATGGTTTCGAGCAGGGTATTGTAATTGATGGCAAGGTCGCCACCGATGCTTTGCAGGCTGCTAAAGCCTTCGGTTGTGATCAAATTAAAATTATAGGTGATGGCCAAAAAATCGCCGATAGTTTGCAGGCTTTCCAGGCCTGAGAAACTGGTAAGCCCCTGCATATAATACAATCCCAGTCCGCCACCAATGGTTGCGAGGTTGGACAATCCGTCGAGACTTTGAACAGCAGGATTGGAATTTAAGCCCAAATGAGTACCAACAGAAGTCAGATTACCCAGGGCTGAAATATCCGACAGGCTGTCGTTTTGAAAAATCAGGAAACTACCCTGCACACTTTGAAGGTTATTAAAACCTTCGAGGCTTTTTAAATTGTCGTTATCGCTGATATCGATATCACCTGAAACAGTATTAATGTTTTGTAAGCCCGAAAGGCTGATCAATGCATTGTTTTTAAATAGAAAAAGATTGGATCCCAGGGTAGTTAGGTTTCCCAATCCATTAAGATCCTCCAGTTCCGGGTTCTCATCAATGATAAAAGCGCCATTGATGGCAGTAAGGACGCTTAACCCATTGAGGTCGGTAATATCATTGCCGGTAATGGTAACATCGCCTTCAATTTCGAAGCAGCCGGGATAATCGGATTGAAAATTATCGATTTGAGCTTGAGTGGAAAAGGTAATCCCTTCAGGAAGACAGCCCTGCCCGAACAACAGTGGAGAAATTCCCCAAAGGAACATTACTAAAATCAATATGTTTTTCACGGTATAAATTTACTGAATAATCAGCTTTTGCCGGTAGCTTTGATTTTCAAGAACGATTTCCACGAGATACATGCCCGGATTGAGCGTGTTAACCTTGATATTCATTAAATCTCCTTTTGCTTTCAAAACCAGTTCACCAGCTAAGTCATAAATATTGACAACATTTATTTGCTGGTGGTTGTTCGCGGTGATGAAAATGGTTTCGTCGGCCGGGTTGGGGAAAATGGTGACCGAACTTACTGCTTCTAACTCTGAAAACCCAGTAAGGCAGGCGGCTTCAACTTCTTCCTGGGAGTTGCAGCCGGGGGCATTGCTTTCGAAGGTAACGATACCTGTCGGGGAAATTAAAAAGCTACAGATGCTCTGAATATCGCATTCACTTAAAAGCGGATTCATTGAAATATCGATCCCTTCAATTGAGTTGCCTTCAATGTTTTCAATACCTTGAAGCGTTTCCAGGTTCAGACAACTGGCAATTTCAATATTACCTCCAATGGATTCAATTGACTCCAATCCTTGCAGGTTTGTAATTTGATCGTTGTAAAATAAATGGAGATTACCACCTATGGAACTCAAGTTTTGCAATCCAAATAAAGTTTGGAGGTTCCAGTTAAGATTGATGTTTAAATCACCCCCAATTGTTTGCAGGTTATTTAGCCCAATAAGATTTTGCAGGGAATCATTCCCACCAAATCCCAGGTTGCCAATGTTCAGATCATCACCTGTTCCAGCCGGATTCAAACCGACCGATGTTAACGACTCCAGCCCGGAAAGGTTGGGAAGCAAATTATTGTTAAAGATATTAAAACGACCACCGATACTTGACAATTGGTGTAAACCCCACAGGCTTGTCAATGCGCTGCAATTAGAAACTTCAACATAACCTCCAACGGCTTTAAGATTGTTAAGGCCGGCCAAATTTTCCAGTTGAATGATCCCCCCATAACTGCCACCTCCAATAATTAAACTTCCGTTAATGGTATCCAGTCCTTCAAGTCCCGCAAGACTTTCAAGGTTAGGCAGACCAGAGAGAAAAACGTTACCAACCGGTCCCAGGTTACTTACATTAGAAAGGCCTTCAATTGAAACGAGATCAGGACAATCGAAAATAGAAATTCCACCTTTCATGGAAGTAACTGTACTCAGCCCGTCGAGGTTGGTAATAGTTGGGCCAAAAACAGTAACCAACCCACCAATCTCGGTACATCCCGGATTATTCACCTGAAAATCATCTATTTCTTGTTGGGTAAAAAATTGCACCCCCCAGGGGAGGCAGTCCTGTGAAAACAAATTGAATTGTATTCCAATCAAGAGTATTATTGTAATGGGTAAATTTTTCATGACAAATCCTATGGAATGATCAGTTTTGAGCGGTATTTATGGTTTTTTTGAAGAACTTCTACAAGGTACATCCCCGGATTTAAGGATCGAATGTCAACGTCGGTTTCACCTTGTTTCGCAGCTAAAACCACTTCACCAGCTAAGTCATATATATTGACAACAATTATTTGCTGGTGGTTGTTCGCGGTGATGGAAATGGTTTCGTTGGCCGGATTTGGGAAAATGGTGATTGGAATTGCTGCTTCTAATTCTGATAAACCAGTAAGGCAGGCGGCTTCAACTTCTTCCTGGGAGTTGCAGCCAGGGGCATTGCTTTGAATATCGACCGTACCACCCGGTGCAGCCAGGTACTGGCAAATGCTCAGCACATCGCAATCGGATAAGACGCTGTTTCCGGTGATGGTGAGATCATTGATGGAATTGGGTTGTAAACTATCCAGTCCGAAAAGATTTTGCAATGAAATATTCTCATTGATATAAAGGTAATCCCCGATGGTGTTCAGGGATGCAAGTGCTGTGATGTCAACCAGTGAATGGTTTGTTTCGATGATCAGGTCCTCACCGATGCTTGAAAGATTGAGCAAACCATCCAGGCTAAGCAGATCTTCGTTGTGGTCAATAAATAAAAGTGAGCCAACACTCTCCAGGTTTTCGAGGCCATTTAAATTTAGAAGGCTGGGATTTTCGCCAATTCCAAGTGAACCCGGAATTACAGTGAGGCTTTCCAAACCTGCCAAATTTATAAGGTCGTCATTTTCAGTGATCATCAAATTATCTCCTATGGTTGCAAGTGATTCCAGACCGGCAAAATCCACCAAATGGATGTTATTGGCAATGGTGATCATCCACTGTACCTCTTTCAGGGAATCAAGCCCAATGAAGTTGTGTAGCTCATAATTGTGATCAACCAGCAATTGACCTTCAATTTTTTCAAGGCCCAGCAAACCATCCAGGTTTGTGATATCGAAGTTGCCTGATATCTCAACGTCGCCCTCAATGGTATTGCATCCGGGATAGTTGGTATGGAAATTATCAATTTGCCCCTGGGTGGTGAAGGTGATGCCGTTTTGCAGGCAGCTCATGCAGGCTTCTTCAACTTCTTCGGGGGAGTTGCAGCCGGGGGCGTTGTTTATGATATCTACAATAGCATTCGGCAGTGAAATATAGTCACAAATAGCTGCAATATCGCAATCGGACAACAAAGGATTAAATTTGATTTCAAGATTGTTTCCAATAGAATCAAGGTTTTGTAATCCAAAAATATTTTCCAGGTTATCATTGTAAAAGATAGACAATTCATCGCCAATTTTATTCAGATTATAAATTGAATCTAAATCCGTCAGCGTTGGATTTGCACCGATGGATAAATAACCCCCTATTTCATTCAAGTTTTGCAGACCAGAAACATTTTGCAGTAAATCATTTCCTTGCAGGTAAAAATTACCTTCCAGTTGAGTAAGTACTTCCAGACCCTCAAGCGTTATTAGATCCGGCATATATGCCACATCAACTCCTCCTCCACCCAAAACGAGATTATCATTCAGAAAATTAAAATTACTGACTCCGATTACCTCTAAAAAGGACATACCTGTACCAATATACGTTACAGACCCTAAACCATTCATGTTTTGCAAGTTGGGATTACCATAAAAAGCGAGAAATCCATTTATTGTTTCAAGACTTTCCAGGCCGTTAAGGTTTAATAAATCAAGTTGAAATGATATTGAAAAATTTCCATTAATGGTATTCAGGGAGCTTAAGCCAACAAAATTTTTCAGGTCTTCATTGTTTTCTACCCAAAAATCACCGCCAATATAATTGAGGGATGATAATCCTGAAAAATTCTCTAAGCCGGAATTACCCCAGAATTCAAACTTACCACCCACTTCCTGTAATGAACTTAACCCAGCAAGATCTGCTAAAGCGTAATTGACTGAAATAGTTAGGTCACCATCAATGTATTGAATAGAATAAAGACTATCAATATTGTTAATTTCATTGTTACCCAAAATTGCAACTGAACCTGTAATATAGCTACAATCGGGATAGTCAGCCTGGAAATTGTCAATTTGCTCCTGAGTAGTAAAAGTGATGCCTTCGGGCAAACAGCCCTGGGGATACAAATTTGAAATAAGGCCAAAAATGGAAAGAAAAATTACTGTTAGCTTTTTCACGGCAATAATTATTGAATGATCAGTTTTGAACGGTATGCATGGTTTGTTTGAATTACTTCTAAAAGGTACATCCCAGGTTTTAAGGATCGAATATCAATTTCGTTTTTACCCTTTTCAACATTCAAAACCAGTTCACCAGCTAAATCATAAATATTGACAACATTTATTTGCTGGTGGTTG
>JAGQVE010000035.1 GCA_020438105.1 Bacteroidales bacterium | reverse complement strand
ACTTGTTAAAGAGCGAACTACCGAACTAGAATCAAAAAATATAGAACTTGAAAATAAAAATAATGAACTTGAGCACTTTAACAAACTATTTGTAGGCCGGGAATTCAGGATCAAGGAACTAAAGGATAGAATAAAAGCCCTTGAGAACAAAACAACCAATTATCAATAGATAAAAAAAAATTATGATAGACAATTTGGAAAAGGATAAATTTACCGAGCATCACCAACTGGAACGTGCTGAAGAGATCGCTCAAATCGGCCATTGGGAAATTGACTTAAACACCAATAAAGTTAAAGGTTCTAAAGGAGCTTTACGAATTTACGGGTTTACAAAAAAAATAGCTTCTCTCGAAGAAATTCAATCACTTCCACTCCCCGAATTCCGCCCCCATTTAAATAACTTACTAAAAAACCTGATTGAAAGAAATGAACCTTACGATACCATTTTCAAAATTGAACGGCAAAATGATGGAGAAATCAGATACATACATTCCGTAGCTCAATTTGACCAAAAACAAAACATTGTTTTTGGGGTAATCCACGACATTACCGATAAAAAAAACATTGAGGACAGGGTTAAAGAACTTGATAATGATATACGCTTTATAACCGACAACACAAGTGATGTAATCTGGACAATGGATTTGAAGGGTGATATTAAATATGTAAGTCCTTCAATTTATAAGCTAAGGGGATTCAGGCAGGAGGAGGTAATTGGAAAAAATTTCAGAGAAATAGTTACCCCTCAATCAGAGAAAGTTGCCAAGCAGTTGCTTGAAAATTTCATTACCGAAATGCAATCGGCAAAACTCCAAAATGAGCCGATTGTTGAAATATTTGAACAACCTACTGCGGATGGTAAAACAATATGGAACGAATCGGTGATTAACCCTATTTTCGACGATAAAGGCGAATTTAAAATGTTTTTGGGAGTATCCAGAAATATCACAGATAGAATAAATGCCGAAAAGGCCATCATTGCCAGGGAACAGGAGCTAATGACCGCCATTGAAGCTACCGGCCTTGGGCTTTGGGATCAGGATTTTGAAAAAAATATTATTCACCGAAATTTGAATTGGTATAAAATGCTGGGGTATAAAGAAAGTGAGGTGTCGCAAAAAATGGAAGGATGGAAAAGTCTTATTCACCCTGATGATCTTGCAAAAGCAATGGAGATTGCCAAAACTCACGAAGATGGTAAAAGTGAATTTTTTTCAGTTGAGCACCGAATGAAGGCAAAATCAGGTGAGTGGCTGTGGATACATAATTGGGGTAAGATAATTAAAAGGGATAAAAGTGGAAAACCACTCAGAGCAATTGGCGTTCATCTTAACAACACGGAGAAAAAAAATGCTGAAAAAGAATTACTCGAAAAAACGCAAAAGTATGAGTCATTATACCAAAACATTCCGGTAGCCTTATTTAGGTCGACCCCTGCAGGTAACATAATTTCATATAATAAAAAAGCGGTTGAAATGTATGAGTTTGATTCAATTGACGAATTCCTGAATCAGCCGGCTTTGGAATTCTACGCCAATTCAGAAAACAGAAATTACATGCTTGAGCAAGTTAGAACCTATGGCGAATTAAAGGCGCATGCTACCCACGAAAAGAAAAAGGACGGAAGTGATATTTGGGTAAAAACAGATTATAAAGGTATTTTTGATAACGAAGGCAACCTGATTTATATAGATTGCCTGGCAGATGACATTACCGATAAGAAAAAAGCCGAGGATGCCCTGATCGAATCTGAAGAAAGGTACCGGATGCTTGTTGAAAAATCACCTGATGGAATTGCCATCCACAGAAATGGAAAAATAGTTTTTATAAATGATTCGGCCGTTAAATTATTGGGAGGAATCGACAAGGAACAGTTTATATATAAGTCGATCATTGACCATGTAAAAGACGAAAGCAAGCCATCAATAACCACAAAATTCAACTCCTTTTTGGAGAGTAATGAAGAAAGTATTCCCATTGAGGTTGTATTTGTTCAATTAAACGGTCACGAAGTTCCAGTTGAAATCCATGCGAATCAGATTGAATACCAGGGAGGAAAGGCAATTCAAATTATAGCAAGAGACATTACCGATCGAATCAAATCAAGGACGGTTTTACTGGAAAACGAAGCCATGTACAAAGCCATAACCGAGAATTTTCCCAAAGGAATAATATCAATCGTTGATCGATCCGGAAACTTTACATTTATCGAAGGTCAGAATATTCAGGAAATAGGACTTGGCAATGTTGAAATAATTGGCAAAAACTATAAAAATGTTCTTCCAGCCAAAATAATCACAATCATTCATTCGGTTTCTGCTAAAGTTTTGAAAGGTCACCAGGCCTCCTTCGAGGTTGAGCTTAACGGCAAATTTTACACTAATTCAATGGTCCCTATCATGGATACTGATGGGCAAATAGAAAAGATCATTACCATTACCACCGATATATCAGAGCGAAAAATTTCAGAACAGATGGAAAAGGAAATGTTTGCCAAACTTGAGGGGGAAGTTCAGTATAAAATGAATGAATTAAATGAGCAGGCAGGAAGACTTAAGGAATCGCAGCGAGCACTTACCTTTTTACTTGAGGATGTAAATGATGCCCGTAACGAACTTGTGCAGGCAAATAAAAACCTGGAAGCCGCCAATAATGACCTGGAAGCATTCGCATATTCTGTTTCGCATGACCTTAGAGCACCCTTACGCCACATTGACGGATTTTCGCAATTGCTTGAAAATTTAATAAAAGACCGCACTCCCGATGCTGAAAAATATTTTAAAAAAATCCATGAATCTTCAGGCAGGATGCATAACCTGATTAACGACCTGCTTTCATTCTCACGGTTAGGACGAAAAAAACTGGTAATATCAAACATCGATCTACAAAGCCTGATTAACGAAGTAATTAAAAACTACGAACCCGATTTAACCGGACGAAACGTGGAGTGGGAAATAAAAGAATTGCCGATAATTCGTGGTGATTTGGAGCTAATCAAAATTGTGATGGATAACTTAATTTCAAATGCTCTTAAATTCACCTCAAAAAATAATAAAACTCACATAGAAATTGGAACCTCCGACATTCAGGAAAACCAAATAGGCATTTACATAAAAGACAATGGAGTTGGTTTCGACAATAATTATGCACATAAAATGTTCGGGGTATTTGAGCGCTTGCACAACAACCAGGACTTCCCCGGAACCGGCATCGGACTGGCCAATGTGAAACGTATAATCCGAAGTCATAAAGGCACAATCAGAGGAGAAGGAAAACTTAATGAAGGTGCTACTTTTTTCATAACTTTGCCTATAAATCTTTAAAGTAATCAATATGAATGAATTGCCAAGAATCCTGCTTGCTGAAGATAACGAAAATGATGTTGAGCTTACATTAAGCGCACTGGAGGAATACAGGTTATCTAACAGAGTTGATGTAGTAACTGACGGCGTGGAAGCCCTGGATTATTTGTATCGGCAGGGAAAATTCGCTGATCGTCCCGAAGGAAACCCGGTAGTGGTAATGCTTGATATAAAAATGCCCCGGAAAGACGGGCTTGAAGTACTTAAAACGATTAAACAGGATCCAGTACTCAACACCATCCCGGTGGTAATGCTTACCTCTTCAAATCTTGATCGCGATATACTTGAAAGCTACACGGCAGGTGTAAATGCTTATGTAGTTAAACCCATTGATTTTTCTGAGTTTGTGAATGCAGTTAAAAACCTGGGATTATTTTGGGCATTGGTTAACACTCCGCCAAATGGTTAATGATTTTAAAAGCCCTCACGTATGAAACAAATCATTTTAAAATCATTTTTGGCCCTGCTTACCTTTAGCTTAGTATCCTGTAACAACCAATCGCAACATGAGCAAAATGCCCCTGAAGTATTGAGGTTATTGCCGGGCTTATGGTACAACTCTCAGTTAGGAACCTATGAACAATGGCAAATAAGCAATAATGATTACTCCGGCAGAGCCTATAAGCTCAATAAAGCAGATACGATATTTTTCGAAAATTTAAGGATCATTAAAAAAGAAGACACTTTCTTTTACGAGGCTACAGTTTTCGACCAAAATAAAGGTAAACCAATACTTTTCAAATTGATTGTTCAGCAAGATAACAGATTGTTATTTGAAAATCCCAAACATGATTTCCCCCAGGTAATACAATACCATTTTCTAAATCAGGATCAAATGGAAGTTAGCATTCGGGGAGTGGAAGAAGAACTGGAAAAAGAGTTTACGTTTAAATACAGGAAAATTTTGAATTAATTTATAGCGAAATTAGAAATTTCAAAGTATCCACACCATCGGCATAATCCCACAATTCAGGCTTTTGAGCATCCCCAAAATATACATCCGTTAAATCATTGATTGATCCCACCACACATTGAATCTGATCTTTCACCGTCGCTATTTTAGCTGCTAAGCTTGCCAAATCACTATACACTTCATAATATAAAACTGACGGAGGAGAAGAAATGGATTCATTTTGCGTGGCAAGTACAAAACCATTGTCATAATGTTGAATTCCGTTTACCAGATAAATCGATTTATAATAATCGTAATTGTTTTTATACTTGTAAACATCGAGAACTGGTTCATATACTTCCAGGGACTCAAAAAGCGCGTCAAACTTATAGTTTTCAGGAATATAAAGTTTGGATACATTTCTACAACCCATTCCAAAATAAGAGAAAATATCTGATCCCAGTGCGCATAACTCTTCCCTTGATTCGTTGCCGTTCAAAATGGCTATACCATTCCTGTTTTTGCGAATAATATTTGGGTACTTACCAAAATAATAATCAAAGTACCGGCTGGTATTATTACTTCCGGTGGCAATAACAGCATCAAAGGTTTTAATCTGCTCCGAAGTGAATGTGATTTGTTCACCAAACCCCGGTTCAATATTTATGAGCAAACTGGCCAATTCAGGAAGGATTTCCCTGTCATCCGACGATAATTTACCAAGATAATGATGCCCGGCCATTAAAACACATAAAAAATCATGAAATCCAACAGCCGGAATATTTCCAGCATTGATCACTGCTATCGTTTTTTGATTTTTTGAGGTTAATAGGTGATCAGTATAAGGTTCAATCCATTTTTCAAATTTACCTTGTAATATGCTATTTCCTATTGCTGTTAGCGCCTGTCTTACATTTCGTTGCGTAAACCAGGGATTACTTACATGGGCCGTAGCCACAATGTTTTCCAATTTAATAAGATTATCATTTAAGCTGTAATCCTCTTCGATGAGCCATGATGCGAGCTGTTTAAATGCTGCTATTCTCCTTTTTAGTGCTATCATATTATTAAATTACATCTGAGTTTTACCAATAAAAATCGTTGCCAAATATCATCATAAAAATAATATTCTGATTTGTTATATAATTAACAGGAAAATTTTATTTTTGCCACATATCGCTATTAATTAATCGATTGATGAAACTATAATCCTTGAAATAATGAAAAAACATAATTTTTATGCCGGGCCTTCCATTTTGCCTCAATTCACTATTAATAACACAGCTAAAGCTGTAATCGACTTTGCCGGAACAGGACTTTCCATCATGGAAGTTTCGCACCGAAGCAAGGAATTTGTTGCTGTAATGGATCAGGCTATTGCCCTGTTTAAAGAACTTTTGGAAATCCCCGAAGGTTACAGTGTTATTTTCCTGGGCGGTGGAGCCAGCACTCAGTTTGCTATGGTTCCGTACAATTTGATGAATAAAAAGGCTGCCTATCTAAATACAGGGACCTGGGCAAAAAAAGCGATAAAAGAAGCCAAATTGTTTGGAGAAGTTGACGTTGTTGGCTCATCAGAATCTGCTAATTATAATTTTTACCCAAAAGATTATACTGTACCCGCAGATGCTGATTATTTTCATATTACCACAAATAATACGATTTATGGAACTCAAATCCGCAAAGACCTGGATTGTAAGGTTCCTTTGGTTGCTGATATGTCATCTGATATTTTCTCACGTCCTGTAGACATAAGTAAATATGCCTTGATATATGGTGGTGCCCAAAAAAATCTTGCCCCGGCCGGAGTAACTTTCGTAATTGTTAAAAATGATATGTTGGGGAAAGTTGACAGAACTATTCCTACAATGTTTAACTATCAAACCCACATCGAAAAAGAATCAATGTTCAATACCCCTCCTGTTCTTCCGGTATTTGCAGCTTTACAAACACTCATTTGGTTAAAGGACAACGGCGGTATCGTGGCAATGGAAAAGAAAAACATCGAAAAGGCAAACCTGCTCTATGATGAAATCGACCGTAATAAACTTTTTGTCGGCACTGTTGCTCATGAAGACCGTTCATTAATGAACATATGCTTTGTGATGACAGAAGAATATAAAGACCTTGAAGCTGATTTTATGAAATTTGCCACTGAAAAAGGTATGGTAGGAATTAAAGGACACAGATCAGTTGGAGGTTTCAGGGCATCAACATATAATGCTTTACCCAAAGAAAGTGTTGTTGCGCTGGTGGATGCGATGAAAGAATTTGAAAAAATGAAAATCTAAACAATTCTCAAATTACAAAACTATGACCAAAGTACTTATTGCTACAGTTAAGCCATTTGCCTCCAATGCGGTAAACGGAATTCGGGAGGTTTGTGAAAAAGCAGGATATGAAATGGCATTGCTCGAAAAATATGGAAGCGAAGATGATCTGATCAAAGCGGTTGCTGATGCAAATGCTGTAATCATACGAAGTGATAATATTACGAAAGAAGTGATTGATGCAGGAAACAATTTGAAAATTATTGTTCGTGCAGGAGCAGGATATGATAATGTTGACCTTCAGGCAGCCACAGCCAAAGGAGTAGTAGTAATGAACACACCTGGCCAAAATTCAAATGCGGTTGCTGAGCTGGCCCTGGGAATGATGGTATACATGGCACGTAATGGTTACAATGGTTCGGCAGGAACCGAACTTCGTGGTAAAAAAATAGGCATTCATGCTTTTGGCCATGTTGGACAACTGGTAGGTAAAATTGCCAATGGATTTGGGATGAAGGTTTATGCATTCGATCCTTTTATCGCTGATGAAAAAATCAGGGATTTTGGAGCGACTCCGGTAAATAGTGCTGAGGAACTTTACAAGGAATGCCAATACATTTCATTGCATATTCCGGCTAATGAAAAAACCAAAGGCAGCATTAATTATGCATTATTATCTTCCATGCCTGAGGGTGCAACACTTGTTAATACAGCCCGAAAAGAGGTTATTAATGAAGAAGATCTTAAAAAAGTAATGCGTGAGCGTGGCGATTTTAAATACATCTCCGATATTGCACCTGATTGTGCCCCTGAAATCGAATCAAATTTTAGCGGGAGATTTTTCTTTACGCCAAAAAAAATGGGTGCTCAAACTGCGGAGGCAAATAACAATGCAGGTATAGCAGCAGCGGAACAAATTGTTGGCTTTATTGAAAAGAACGACATTACTTTTAAAGTCAATTGAAAATATAATAGCATTTAAATTGCTGACAATCTGAAAGTATTGTCAGCAATATGCATTTTAAAACAGAGGTAAAAATTACTAAAAACAAGACTATGGACAAAGAAAACTCCAACAACGGCACCTTTTTCAGGTTTGAAGATTTAAGGGTGTACCACAAAGCATTGGACTACATCGACTGGGTTTACAACACCACTAAATTGTTCCCGGAAAATGCATCCATTTTAGCAGAAAGATTTATTAATTCAGCACAGGCTATCGCATTTTATATTGCTGAAGGTTCTGCCCGAAACAAAAGTCAATTTGTTTATTATTTAAAAATGGCAAAAAGTTCGGTTCGCGAATGTGTTGTAATTACCACATTGGGCGAAAAGCAAGGCCTGCTGACGGATGTGTTGATAGATGAATCGCGCAATGAGCTTATGGAAATGACTAAAATGCTTGGTGCTTTGATTGGCTCATTGCAAAAACCTGGCGGAAAAGGTCGATCACGTGGAAATGGAAAAGGGGATGATTTTGAATCGGAATTCGACAATGATTTTGAACCCCATGAAGCCTTTGATATTAAAAAATACTAAGACAAATATTTATGGCAGTATTAAAAGCTTTTAAAGGATTGCGGCCACCTGCAGATCTGGTTGAAAAGGTGGCTTCAAGACCCTATGATGTTCTTAACTCAGATGAAGCAAGGCAGGAGGCTGCTGGTAATGATTATTCATTGCTTCATATTATTAAACCAGAAATAGATTTGGATTCTTCTGTGGATGTTCATGCCCCGGAAGTTTATGAAAAGGCCAAAGAGAACTTTTTGAAGTTCCAGCAAATGGGATGGTTGAAAGAAGATGAAGATGAGTACCTTTACATCTACGGTCAAACCATGTGGGGAAAAACACAATATGGTTTGGTTGGTTGTGCCTCGGTAGATGATTACCTTAATAACGTGATCAAAAAACATGAGTTAACCCGGCCTGACAAAGAGGAAGACCGCATGAAACATGTCCGGATAAATAATGCCAACCTGGAGCCAGTGTTTTTTTCCTATCCAGCTGTAACTGAAATTGATGACATTATTAAAGCTTTCATCCTCAATAATGTTCCTGAATACGATTTTGTAGCTGATGACGGCATCGGACACCATTTTTGGGTTATTAATGATAAAGGAATTATCAGTAGCCTGATAGAGCTTTTTGACCAAATTCCCAGTACATATGTTGCGGATGGTCATCATCGAACAGCTGCAGCAGCACTGGTGGGCAAAGAGAAGCGGGAAAACAATCCCAACCACACAGGAAACGAGGAGTACAACTTCTTCCTTGCCGTTCACTTTCCTGATGATCAGCTAACTATTATTGATTACAACAGGGTTGTAAAAGATTTGAATGGATTGAGTTTACCAGCGTTCCTTTCAAGAATTGAACAGGGATTTACCGTGGTGGAAAAGGGAGCTGATATTTATAAACCATCCCAATTACATGAATTTAGTATGTACCTTGAAGGAAAATGGTATGGATTAACTGCTAAAGAAGGTACTTACGACGATAATGATCCGATTGGAGTGCTGGATGTAACAATCCTCACTAATCAGGTTCTCGAACCTATTTTAGGTATAGATGATTTACGTCGTTCTCAACGTATCGACTTCGTTGGAGGTATCAGGGGACTTGAAGAATTGCAAAAAAGGGTAGATAGTGGCGAGATGAAAGTAGCATTTGCCTTATTTCCTGTTTCGATGAAGCAATTAATCGACATTGCCGATAGTGGAAATATAATGCCTCCAAAAACAACCTGGTTCGAACCTAAATTAAGAAGTGGATTAGTTGTCCATAAATTGGATTAAACGAAAAATTTGATAAGATAAGGCTGCATTTTATGTGGCCTTTTTTTATGCCATAAAGGCGCAATTCGTTTTAAGATAAGAATAGAACCAAAGCCAAAATCGAGTATGGTTTTTTGCTATAAAAAATTTCAATCCATACAAATCTTAGATAAAAAATTCCCTTCAGTCTGTTACATTACTACTCGTTTCTACTTGAGGCTAAAAATTGGTTATACCTTTTAAACAATTAAATAAAACAATAACTATCCAACTGATTTACTGAGACTTAAATCAAAACTCCATATCCTTTAGAAAATTCTAATATTTTATACATTTATATACAAAATATCAAAACCTGGTTGGTAGTGCAAAAAGCCACTTTAAAAGTATATTTAAATACTCTTTTTCAACATTTTAACAACACTTATATAAAGCTATAAATTAAAACATATTTGAGTTTACCAAATTTGTCAAACACGATAATTAGATATCCTCAAAACAATTGCCATTACGTATTTACATAGGTTTCAAAAGCCAGAAACTCCTCGATCCCCATTTTAGTCTAATTATCTACATTTTTAACTTAGTAGAAATATACATTTGTGTTCTACATTTGTAATTAATTGTTCCATCTGAATTCATCTTTTTTGTACTTTTGTATTTACTGAAAAATTCAAACACAAGCATTAAAAATGGTAGATCGTCTCGAACAACTGCTCAAAAAGAAGCACCTCTCCCCTGCCCAATTGGCAGATGAAATTGGTGTTCAGCGATCAGGTATTTATCATATCATGAAGGGCCGAAATAAACCTGGAATGGATTTTTTACAGAAACTTTTAACTCATTTTCCCGATGTTAATCCGGGATGGTTGATGATTGGGAAAGGGCCGATGTTTAGTGAACAAAAAACAAATATGGTGGAAGAACCTGCCATTGGAAATCAGAATAATCCGCTGCCAACCACAACAGAAGAATCAATCTCATTAAAGCGCTTATCCGAAAACAAAGAATATCCGAAGCTTAAAAAAACAGGCGCAAACAGAAAATTGAGGAATATTGAAAAGATTGTCGTCTTTTATGATGATCACACATTTACCGAATATTATCCAAATGAAAAGCCTGTCTGACTCATCAAACAGGCTTGTTACTCATAAAATTTGTTAAACGCTTAATATCTTTCAGAGGTTGGGAAAAAGAAATTAGCTTCTATATTGGCATTTTCATCACTATCAGAACCATGCACGGCGTTCATGCCAAGATTAGTACCATACAATTTACGAATGGTTCCTTCTTCAGCTTTTGATGGGTCGGTAGCTCCAATATAATCACGATAAGCCTGCACAGCATTATCTTTTTCAAGAACGGCGGCAACAATTGGCCCTGATGACATAAATTCTGTTAATTCACCATAAAATGGGCGTTCACGGTGCACTTCATAAAACTTCTGTGCTTGTTCCAGCGACAATTTGGTATATTTCATTGCAACAATCCTGAATCCACCTTCTGCAATTTTATTGAGGATTGGCCCAATAAACCCTTTTTTAACAGCCATGGGTTTGATCATGGTTAATGTAATGTTTCCTGACATTTTAAAGTTTTTTATGATTTACTATTGATTTATAAGCCGACAAAATTAAGGATAATTTATATTTTTGCTCCCCTATCCTCAAATCTTTTAGTGTTTTGATAGATTTTGATTTTGAACATATAAAACCCCTCTTTTCAACAAAGAGAAAAATACTCCTTACATCCCATACCAATCCTGATGGAGATGCCTTGGGAGCTGGTCTCGCTCTTTTTCATTTTTTTAAACAAATGGGCCATGAGGTATATTTTATGGTACCCAATAATTTTCCGGGATTCCTGGATTGGATGCCAGCCTCCTCACAAATATTGATATTTGACACCCACAGAAACAATTGTGAATCAACAATTAAGTCAGCCGACATACTGTTTTCACTTGATTATAACAGTCCCCAACGGCTTGGAGATGCAGAGCATGTCTTTCGTGAATCGTCCGCTATCAAAGTCCTGATTGACCATCATATAAATCCGGAAAAGGAAGCATATGATTATGTTTACTCCACAGTGAATATATCTTCTACTTCAGAACTCGTATATTTATTTATGGAAGCTATAGATGACTCACTCATTAACAAAGAGATTGCTGACTGTGTATTCACTGGAATTATGACTGACACCGGGTCATTTAGTTACAATTGTAACTATCCGGGAACTTTCAATATAGTTGCAAAACTGATAAACAAAGGACTGCAAACTCATGAGGTCAACCGATTGGTTTATGGCACTTTTGCTGAAAGCAGATTGCGTTTATTGGGTTTTTCGTTGAGTGAGAAACTGGTTGTTAAACCTGAATATCATACTGCTTATATTGCCCTCACCGGTGATGAACTTAAACATTATAATTACCAAACCGGCGACACAGAGGGCCTTGTTAATTATGCACTGAGTGTGAAAGAAACTCGATTTGCAGCATTATTTACCCAACGAAAAGATAAAATTCGGATTTCGTTCAGATCTGTCGGCGAATTTTCTGTAAATGATTTCGCTCATGAACATTTTTACGGCGGGGGGCACCGAAATGCCGCCGGAGGTGATTCATATGATGATATGCCCACAACAATTGCAAAATTTGAATCCTTGCTTGAACGTTATGCTGAAAAACTCCAATAATTTTAGCTTAAAACTACCGGGAATAATAGCAATCTACGTCCTGATTACTTTATTCTCCGCATGCAACCAAAGCGGGACTAATAAGCAGAATCAGTATAAAAACCCAAAGAATCCGCTAATCGAAATCAATAAAAAATTGGTAAAGTCAGAAGGCGAAAGAATCAATGACTTTCTTGCCCGTTATGGATGGTCTATGCAGCAAACGGGATCAGGATTAAGGTACCTTATTTACCACACGGGCAATGGTAAAAATGCTGACACCGGAAACATAGCTATTCTTAATTACACACTCACCCTGCTCAACGGTGATACAATTTACACATCTGAAAAAAATGGGAAAAAAGAATTTCTGATTGGGAAGGGAGGCGTTGAATCAGGTTTGGAAGAAGGAATTTTATTATTAAAAGAAGGCGACAAGGCAAAATTTATTATACCTTCGCACCTTGCTTTTGGCCTGCCTGGCGATGGAAACAAAATACCGTCAAAAGCCACGCTGGTCTATGATCTGGAATTAATACAATTAAAATAATCAAAAAAATTTAGTGATGTTTAAAAGTCTTTCAGGAATTACGTTAATGGTTGTTGCTCTTTTCATGCTAAGTTCATGTGAGCAAACTTCCGTAAGAAAAGATGTTACACTCAATAATGACCTCGATAGCGTTTGCTATGCCATTGGTTTGGATATTGGAAATAATCTTAAACAAAATGAGTTTGAGTCTATCAATATTGATGCACTTGCCAAAGGTTTTGAAGATTCATTTTCAGAGGGTGAAGGCATGATGAGCAAAGAAGATGCCGGTGCATATATCAGAAAATATTTCCAGGGTATCCAGGAAAAAATGGCTGAAAAGAAAAAATTGGAAGCAGAAGAAAATTTGAATAAAGCAGAAGAGTTTTTAGCCGAAAATAAAAACAAAGAAGGTATTATTACCACCGAATCGGGATTGCAATACAAAATCATTGAGCAGGGAACTGGACCGATTCCACAAAAAACCGACATGGTTTCAGTTTATTATAAAGGCACCAGGTTAGATGGGACTGTTTTTGATGAAACAGAAGAGGGAAATCCGGCGAAATTCAGAGTAACTGGTGTAATTCGTGGCTGGACTGAAGCCCTTCAAATGATGCCTGTTGGTTCTAAATGGGAATTATACGTTCATCCGAACCTTGCTTACGGAGCTCAGGAAAGAGGCAAAATTAAAGGCAACGACCTATTGACATTCCAGATTGAGTTACTCGATATTGTTAAATAAAGAATCAATCCTAAAATGAATTTACACGAATATCAAGGAAAAGCGCTATTAAAGAAATTTGGAGTATCCGTTCCAGAAGGAATCATAGCTATGTCGCCTGAGGAAGCCCTGGATGCTGCCAAACAATTGCAAAAATCGACAGGAACAGATAAATGGGCTGTAAAAGCACAAATTCACGCAGGTGGGCGTGGAAAAGGTGGTGGAGTTAAAATTGCTAAAACAATTGATAACGTTTTAACCTATGCTGACCAGATCATTGGAATGCAGTTGGTAACGCCACAAACAGGCCCGGAGGGTAAAAAAGTAAGAAAAGTTCTTATCGAACAAAACGTGTATTATCCGGGTGAATCAGAAACTCAGGAATTTTACCTTTCTGTATTGCTGAACAGGCAAACCGGCAAAAACATGATCATGTATTCTCCTCGAGGCGGAATGGATATTGAAAAAGTTGCTGAAGAAACTCCTGAGCAGATTTTTACCGAAGAAATTGACCCGGGAGTTGGTTTACAGGGATTTCAAGCCAGAAGAGTAGCTTTTAATCTTGGCTTATCAGGCAATGCTTTTAAGCATATGGTAAAATTTGTTGGAGCTATTTACAAAGCCTATCTCGGAGTTGATGCTTCTTTATTTGAAATCAATCCTGTGATAAAAGCAGCTGATGATCGCATATTCGCAGCCGATTCAAAAGTAGTTATTGATAATAATGCACTGATCCGCCATCCTGACATCGTTGAACTCCGTGATTTTGATGAAGAAGATCCTACCGAAGTAGAAGCCAGCCGTTATAACCTGAGCTATGTAAAACTATCAGGAAACGTGGGATGTATGGTAAATGGAGCCGGATTGGCAATGGCCACCATGGATATTATCAAACATTCTGGTGGCGAACCGGCAAACTTCCTGGATGTTGGGGGTACAGCCGATTCCAAGAGAGTGGAAGAAGCGTTCAGAATCATACTCAAAGATGAAAGTGTTAAAGCTATCCTTGTTAATATCTTTGGTGGAATAGTTCGCTGCGACCTGGTTGCAACCGGCGTAGTAGATGCATACAAAAGGATCGGTTCAATTGATATTCCAATCATTGTGCGGCTGCAAGGGACCAATGCTGAAGAAGGCAAGAAAATCATTGATGAATCTGGGCTGAAAGTTCATTCAGCAATCGCCCTTGCTGAAGCGGCTCAAAAAGTTAAAGAAGTACTTAGTTAAAATAAGTCAAACAATATTCAAAAAAGCTGCCTATTCTGGCAGCTTTTTTTATGGGATGATCACATTTAATGAGTTGGGATTGACCTTTACACGAAGCTCTTTCCCAGCTTTTATAGGTTCGCCATCCAGGTTGGCCCAGCGATTTTTCTTAGTTTTCACTAACACATCATCCGTTTTGAAAATCTGGATATGATTCGATTTGTCAATTTTACGCCAAAAAAGCAAACCGGCCAAAAAGGGAATCTCAATTAACTGTGGTTTCTTCACAATGGCAACATCAATCAATCCGTCATCAATTTTAGCATTAGGAGCTATACTCGTTTGAAATCCAAACTGATCAGAATTGGCAAAGGCCACAAACAAAGCTTTGGTGACTATTTTCTGACCATTTAATTCAATTTCATACTTTTTAGGTTTATAACCTGGATACAATTCTGTAACTACTTTTAAATAAGCCACAAAACCACGAAACCCTTCCTGTGAAAACTTTCGGGCTACTTTTCCATCAAATCCGATTCCGGCAATACTCACAAATAAATGCTCATTCATGCAGGCAGTATCAATTTGTTTGGTGTTTCCAATATTAATAACTTCAATTGCCTTTTTTCGGATCAAAGGAATTTTTAAATGATGTGCCAATCCATTTCCGCTGCCAGCCGGAATAATTCCAAGTGAGGTAGTTGAAAACACAAGACCACGGGCAACTTCATTTACACTGCCATCCCCTCCCACTGCAACAACTACATCGGCTCCTTTTCCAGCCCATTCCTTGCTCAATTCCGTTGCATGCCCGGGGCCCTCAGTATACTTTACCTGATATTCAAACCGGTTTTTATCAAGATGAGCGCCTATAACCTCATGAATATTGTCCTTGCTAAAAATGCCGGAATTGGGATTAACTATAAATACAATTTGTTTCAACAGAAAATAGATTCTTTAATTTGCAAAAATAGGGATTGCCGCAAATTACATCTTACATTAATATTAATAATTACCTTCATTTATAGTTAACAAAAACTATATGAATGCACTATTGTATGGTATGAACAATCTACAAAATTTATCTGTTTATAGTGCAGTAAATCAATAACTATGAGATCATTTTTCTACTTTTCCCTTCTTTTGATTTTTACAGGAAACATATCAATTGCTCAGGATGAAATCGTTCTTTGGGCTAAAACATTCACGGTTTCAAATTGTGTGGAAATGGGAGGTTTGGCTGTGGATTCCAGTGAGAATATTATCATTGCCGGTGTACATGAAGCACCATTTTCATTGCCTTTTAAAGGAGATGTTTACCTTAAAAAAACCAATCCTGATGGTAACATTATCTGGCAAAAGGAATTGCTTGGTGATATTGTAATAAGTGATATAAATGCCCAAAACGAAGACATTTTAATTAGTGGACAAGCTTTCGGCATCATCACCATTGATGGTATTGAATATGGCGGAGATCCTTATTATTTATATGTTTTCAGACTGGATTCGGAGGGAAATGTATTGTGGTATTATTTTGATTTGGACAAATCAGGCACCTATTCAAATATCGCTTTTGCAGAAAATAATCAATGTATTGTGCATGCACGCACACAATCAAACCAGGGCGACTGGATACTTATTTTTGATGAAAATGGTGCCATCGTGCAATCAAGGTTACTTCATCCCACAATTACCCTGATTGATGACATTGCCTACTACCAGGGCAACTATTACATGAGTGGCGACCTTAACGGCTTAAGTGCTGTGGTGATTGATACTGTTTTTATACCCCAATCGCCGCTTGAAAGTACTGCTTTTGTTTTGGCTTTGAATTCCAGCCTAATAGCTCAATGGGTAGCCCTTGATACTACTCTGAACAATTCAAACGGAAAAATTGAGGTAAATGAAAATGGCGTATTTGTTTTCCAGGAGAACCTGGAGCCTCCTTTTTCGATCACCTCGCATCTCAAGCATTTTGACTATTCAGGTAATAAAATCAAAGAGATTGAACTTCCGGTATTTTCAGCAGGAGCAGCCCTCTTACCCAGCATGACACTTACCGGCGACAGATTGGCGCTGTATGTAAAGAATTCATTTTCGTCAAACAGTTTTAAATTGATGATTTTCGATGATGACCTTGATTTGATCACAGAAAAATCAATAGATGGAAACAGTGATCAATATTCAAATCACATCCGGTTCCAGAAGAAAAATTTCATTTTAGGGCATATTTATGAAAGCACTTTAAATTTAAATAACGAAATGACCCTCCCCTATGAAGGACCCGGCAAACAGCCTTATGTAGCCAAAATTGGAGTTGAGGAAGTTGTAATTTCAGGAATAGATGAAATTCCGGCAAAAGTTTTCGAAATCTATCCAAATCCCGCTGATCAATTTGTAAATGTTGTACCAACTGGAATGGGGAGCGCCTTTGGCATTCAAATTATTGATATTACGGGAAAATTAATGATAGAAAATACTCCTGAACAAAATACTCAATCTGTAGACGTTAGTGGCCTTGCAGAAGGAGTTTATTTTATTAGAATCTTACAATCGGGCACTTTACCCGAAACTCATAAACTTCTCATCAAATAGCCTGGCTTTTCAAGTAAAAGCATTTCTCCAAAAAAAATTAGGCAGCTGTGAAATATTCCTTCACCTCTGCCTATTGAAAATTACCAGGACTACCTGATAAAAAATATTTTATACTTATCAGTTATTAACTTTAAAAAGATTGCCGGAGCCACTTATGTGGGTCGAAATTTGCGGATTGCCTTTGTAGTAAACATTACCACTGCCCGATATAGTCACATCCAGGTAATCTTCAGCGGTAATTTCGCAATTGCCGGAGCCACTAATTTTTATCGAGGTTGTTTGTGTGATTAAATCAAATGCACTTATTTTTCCTGACCCGCTAATGTTAATATTATGCTCCTGCGCACTACCGTATAGTGTAATGTGTCCTGATCCCGAAATTTCACTTATAACTTTTTGAGCTTCTACATCCATTATTATTGATCCAGAGCCACTGATCCGTACTTCCACATTGCCTGGTGCAGAAAAAATTCCGTTTGTTTCTATATTTCCACTTCCACTTACCGTTGCATAATCAAAATCGGGTGTTGTTATCCGGATGGTAATTCCAGCATGCGATTTTACATTATCATAATAGTCGATTCGCCACGTGCCATTTGAAGAAATGTACTTTTTAATATTGTTAATGATATTTTGCTGCGCTTCGATGGTCACCGTTTGGGTATCGCCCCTGGTAACTATAACATTGGCATCAATTGAAAGTGCCACGCCAGTAATATCAGGCAAATCAAAGGTTTGTTCAACGACAGGCCCCTGCCCTTTTATATTCCGGTTATCAATGTAGCAGGAATTCAGTGTGATCCCCAAGAGGATCATGGTTGTTAATATTACAATTGTTCGTTTCATAGTTTAAAATGGTATTTGTTTGCGCTTATTGACAACATAAAATTTGCAGGGTTGCAATAGGTGAATTTTATTCATTATAAAAATATGCTTTAATGCAAAGATCAAATTGCAGGGCCGGATAATCGGTTGATTTACCGCACAAATACCAGGTTTCCGGCCACCTGTTTTCATCGGGATTTATCCAGCATTTATCCGAAACAAGGTCTGGATATGCATATTGCTTAACATATCGTTCCACTGGTATTCTGCATGTATCAGTTGGCGTACTGTATTTGACTTTGACATAAAACAATTCGCCTTTGGTGAATTTTACCGGTTTTACAAGTTCCAGGTGATAATACCCTTCAAACCTGCAAGTTTCATTTTCAGATTGCCCGATAACCACACCCAGTTGCTTATGTTCTTTATCAAAAGACTTATAAATGGTAGCCTGAATTATTGAGTTTTCCATTGTACACCAGGTACCTATTGTTTTTAACATACCTTCTCCCGGAGCAGTAAACTCAACCAATGCATAACAAACAGTATCCTCAAATCCATACGTAGATGTTTGCCCCAGGGTGTCATAATAAATAATTTTCATCGATTCAGGATATTCACACCATTCCGGCCATACTGCATTGTATTGCAATACCGATTTATCCTGGTAAGGGATGTAAAAATAACCGGCATCGCCCGATTTTAGGCCTAAACTATTTTGCGCAATCCATACTCCCTGCCCCGTATTTGTAACAAATTCATCATCCCACCCAACCAGGTTTACAACATGATTGATTTTTTCAGCGTTGGAATAATGCACAAACGACAGGCTATCCATGGTTTCAGGCCGAAACCGAAGCATGGTATTTACTCCGCCAAATTGATAAATCGTGTTTTTTATAATACGCGGATTATTTGGCAAAAAACGTGCTCCGTTAATTAATAAATCCGGAGGATTTGATTGCCTTAAAGTATCAACCTCTGTAGTTGAAACAAATGGCCCATCTCCCCTTACAAAATAAGCTGTCGCCATCATATGATTACCATAGGTTGTACGGGTTGAATCATAACCATGGAAATGATAAAGGTTTTTATCGGAGAAAGTAAACGAATTGCCTGTAGCTGTTTGAATAAATGATTCAAAAGAAGACATTGCAGCTGCCGCCCAGCATCCTCCGGGGGCTTGCACTCTTACCGGACTAATCCGTTTTGAATCACGCAAATCAAACCGAACCGGAAGATCACTGTAAGTAGAAACTAATGAATCAAAAGACGGATATTGTCCAAAAATCTGGAATGTGCAAAATTGAATCAACCCAAAAAGCATAAGTTTCCTTACAATCATTTTCATTATTCAAAAATAGTCAAATCAATTTTATTAACATTCACCCTGCCTTTTTGGTTAAAACACTGAATTTTAAAGGTTCTGTCAGTTATCCAACTTTTATCAACAGCTTCCTTTTCAGGGGTCTTTTTATATAATTTTGCCATCTATTTGAGTTAAAATTATAAAGCTAAAAGTCGCCTTTCTGGCTTCAAACTTCGAACGATAATTAGGTTATGCCCGAATTTACACATCTGCACGTACACACCCAATATTCCATTCTGGATGGAGCTGCTAATATTTCATTGCTTTTACAAAAGGCCCGTGAACTTGGCATGAACTCGCTGGCCATTACCGATCACGGAAATATGTATGGCGTTTTGAAGTTTTTTAATGAAGCAAAAAGACAGGGTATAAAGCCCATAATTGGATGTGAAGCATATATTGCAAAGGAGAGTCGCACGAAAAAAGAAAAAACAAGAGGCAAACAATATTATCATCTGATCCTTTTGGCAAAAAACAAAACAGGGTATCATAATCTTGCCAAACTTACTTCACTCGGATACCTGGAGGGATTTTACTATCGTCCGCGCATTGATAAGGAAATACTTGAAAAATATAGCGAAGGTCTAATTGTTAGTACAGCTTGCCTGGGAGGAGAAATCCCTCAGGCAATATTAAATCAAAGTGAAGATAAAGCACAGGAAGCCATTGACTGGTTCAAGAGTGTTTTTAAAGATGATTTTTACCTTGAATTACAAAATCATGGAACGCAGGAACAAAAATCTGTCAATGAAGTTCTACGAAGGCTTGCAGAAAAAAATGAGGTAAAAGTTATTGCCACCAATGATGTACATTACATAAATAAAGAAGACTTTAATGCGCATGATATCCTGGTAAGGCTTAATACCGGTGCCGATATAAACGATACTAAGGACGACTTACACTATACCGGACAGGAATATTTAAAATCGCCTGAAGAAATGCTGGAGCTTTTCCCCGAAGTTCCTGAAGCACTTGACAACACCCAGGAAATTGTTTCAAAAGTTGAAGAATATGATATTTATAATCCCATACTTCTTCCTAAATTTCCTATTCCTGATGGTTTTGATGGTGAAAATGAATATTTACGTCACCTTACTTATGAAGGGGCAAAAACCCTTTATCCTGAAATTACGGATGATATCAGGGAGCGATTGGATTTTGAACTAAAAGTAGTCGGAGAAATGGGATTTCCGGGGTACTTTTTGATTGTTCAGGATTTTATAAATAAAGCACGCGAAATGGATGTGATCGTCGGGCCCGGACGTGGCTCCGCTGCCGGCTCAGCGGTAGCTTATTGCACCGGAATCACCAGTATCGACCCAATAAAATACAATTTACTTTTCGAACGATTCCTCAACCCTGAAAGGGTTTCCATGCCCGATATTGATGTTGATTTTGATGATGCCGGCCGCGACAAAGTACTTAAATATGTGGTGGATAAATACGGTAAAGAGAAGGTAGCTCAAATTGTAACTTTTGGCACCATGGCTGCAAAACTGGCCATCAGGGATGTTGCCCGTGTTTTAAAACTCCCTCTCCCCGATGCCGACCGACTGGCAAAAATGGTTCCTGAGCGCCCCGGTATTACATTGAAGCAAGCTTACAAGGATGTTCCCGAATTGAACGAGATAAAAAGCAAAGGTGAAGAACTGGAACGCAAAACACTTCAGTTTGCTGAAACGTTGGAAGGTTCCGCCCGCCATACCGGAACACATGCTTGTGGTGTGATCATTGGCCCTGATGACCTTATTAACCACGTGCCACTTGCAACGGCCAAGGATTCAGAATTGATGGTTACGCAATATGAGGGCAAATTGGTTGAATCCGTGGGAATGCTGAAAATGGACTTTTTGGGATTAAAAACCCTCTCCATCATGAATGATGCTATTAAAAATATTCATCGAAGACACGGAGTTAAAATTGAAATTGAGAAGATACCGCTTGATGATAAAAAAACCTATGAACTGTACCAGCGCGGTGATACCATTGGTACATTCCAGTTTGAGTCGGAAGGAATGCGCAGCTATCTTAAGGAATTAAAACCTACCAATATCGAGGATTTGATTGCAATGAACGCCCTTTACCGACCGGGGCCGATGGAATTCATACCCACTTTTATTCGTCGTAAACATGGCAAAGAAAAGGTAGAGTATCCGCATCCCTTGCTTGAAGAAATCCTGAAACCCACTTTCGGGATCATGGTGTACCAGGAACAAATCATGCAAACAGCCCAAATCATGGGTGGTTTTACACTTGGCAAAGCGGATATTCTGAGGCGGGCCATGGGTAAAAAGAAAATGGATGTGATGACCGCCATGAAAAAAGAATTTGTGGAAGGAGCTGAGGCCAAAGGGATTGAAAAGAAAAACGCGGAGGAGGTATTTGATGTGATGCAGGAGTTTGCAAAATATGGATTTAACCGCTCTCACTCTGCTGCTTATTCGGTTATAGCGTACCAAACCTCTTATCTCAAAGCACATTATCCGGCCGAATATATGGCGGCTGTTTTAACGCACAATCTTAACGACATCAAGAAGATCACATTCTTTATTGATGAAAGCAAAAGACGCGATATTCCGGTTTTGGGTCCTGATGTGAATGAAAGTCACATGAATTTTATGGTTAACGAAAAAGGAGAGATTCGTTTCGGTTTGGCAGCCATAAAAAACGTTGGCGAAAGTGCAGCCGATAGCATTATCAGGGAGCGCGAAGAAAATGGGCCCTACCAATCAATTTTCGATTTTGCAAAGCGGGTAAACCTAAAATCAGTAAATAAACGAAGCATGGAGGCCCTGGCAATGGCCGGTGCCTTCGATCGCTTTGAAAATACCCACCGTGCCCAGTATTTTTATAGGGAAAACACCGAGGATACAATATTCCTTGAGAAAATCGTAAAATTTGCAAATGAATATCAAATCCAGCAGAACTCTGCACAGGTAAGCCTTTTCGGAGATGCAGAAGAGGTTCAGATGGTTGACCCTTCCCTGCCTGATTGCCCCATCTGGTCGAAAATGGAACAGTTAAATAAAGAGAAAGAAGTTACCGGGTTCTACATGTCAGGTCATCCGTTGGAGGATTTTAAATCGGAAATTGATAACTTTTGCAATGTTACGATCAACGATCTTAAAAACGATAAAGAAAAGTATAAAAACAAACAGGTAACCTTTGCCGGGATATTAACTGCTGTTAACCATCGAACCAGTAAAACAGGGAATCCTTTTGCCACTTTCACAATGGAAGATTTTAATGATTTTGATAACTATATTCTTTTTTCGGAAGATTATCTGAAACTCAAACATTTCCTTGTTGAGGGTTCCTCACTGCTTGTAAAAGCTAAAGTTACCGAACGTAATTTTAAGAATGGGCAACTGGATATCAGGATTAGCTCCATCATGCTGCTTTCAGAGTCCATGGAACGTAACACGAAGGAAATTCTGCTCAAGCTTACCCTGGACAATATTGATGAGAGTTTTATCGAAAATCTTGAAAAAATAATAAAAGAATCACCCGGCAGTTGTAAGTTAAGGTTCCAGGTTACCGATTTAGAGGATAACATTGATGTTAATCTTCCGGCGGCAAGACTGAGTATTGGTGCCTCAGGGTTCCTTCGTAACATGGATTTGCTTGGAGATATTGAATACAAATTATTTTAAATTTTCAAAAACCGATGGCATTAAATAAAATTGATCGGTTTAAAAAACGTTGATAAAAACAGATAAAAAGGGCATATGTTTTAAAAAAAAATCTAAATTTGCCCCCATTGTTAAACCACATAAATTACAGCATAACATGGCTTTAGAAATAACTGATGCGAACTTTGACGAAATTGTACTTCAGGAAAAAGAAAAACCTGTGATCGTTGACTTTTGGGCAGAATGGTGTGGCCCCTGCCGCATGGTAGGTCCAATTGTTCAGGAAATCGGTCAGGAATATGAAGGAAAAGTAGTTGTTGGGAAACTTGATGTAGACAGTAACCCGGGTGTATCTGTGAAATTTGGCATCCGAAATATCCCTACTATCCTTTTCTTCAAAAATGGTGAAGTAGTTGACAAACAGGTTGGAGCAGTTCCAAAACAAATTTTGGTCAACAAGCTGGAAGCTTTAATGTAATCAAGCTGCCCACAAGGGTATCAGGATAAAAATAAAATGGAAGGGTTCAGGGTTACAATTTGTAACACCCTTCCTTTGTTATATATAAACGTATATAAAAAGTTTTGGGTCAATCCATTGAAGCAAATAGAATAGCGCAGTTCGGAGCACTTGATTTCATCGCTAAACAAGTTGTTGAAGGATTTATTGTGGGTTTGCATAAATCGCCTTTTCATGGCTTTTCAGTTGAATTTGCTGAGCACAGGCTTTACAATAGTGGTGAATCGATTAAGCATATCGACTGGAAACTTTACGGACGAACTGACAAGCTGTTTATCAAACGGTATGAGGAAGAAACCAATTTGCGCTGCCAGTTAATTTTGGATGTGTCTTCTTCGATGTATTTTCCTGTAAAGGAAAAGGTTTCCATTGATAACCCGAACAAAATCACGTTTTCTGTTTATGCCGCAGCGGCCCTTATCCATTTGTTAAAAAAACAACGCGATGCCTTTAGCCTGAGCCTTTTCAGCGAAGGTGTTGAACTGTTAACACAAAGCAAATCAAGCAGCACTCACCAGAAATACCTTTACGGTGAACTGGAAAAACTACTTGCACCCAGACCTATAAATGATCAAAGAAAAACATCGGCAACAAAAGCCCTGCATGAGATTGCAGAGAAAATTCATAAACGATCACTGATTATCATTTTCAGCGACATGCTTGATTCATCAGCATCTGCTGATCAACTATTTTCAGCACTTCAGCATCTTAAGCATAACAAACACGAGGTAATTTTATTTCATGTTGTGGACAAGAATAAAGAAATAGATTTTGACTTTGAAAACAGGCCATATAAGTTCATCGACATGGAAGCTGGCACCGAAATTAAACTCACCCCCTCCGAAGTTCGGGAACTTTATATTGAAAAATCCCGGGCATTTAAAAATGATCTTAAGCTTAAGTGCGGGCAATATGGGATTGAGTTTATTGAGGCCGACATCAACCGGGGATTTGAACAAATACTTCTTCCTTACCTACTCAAGCGCGAAAAACTTTATTAAGCTCGTTTTGCTTTATTTATCTTATTTCCGCAATAAAAACTTTTATATTTTTGAATCCACAAAACGATCACCATGATGCCTGAAATGCTGGCTTTTATTGAAATCAAATTCCTCGACATTCTGGATATTTTACTGGTGGCTTTTCTGCTATATGAATTATATAACCTGCTGAAAGGCACCGTGGCTATCAATATCTTTTTTGGCATTGTAGCGTTTTACTTGCTTTGGAAGCTGGTTACCGCATTGGAAATGAAACTACTTGGCGAAATCTTTGGAGCCTTTATTTCAGTAGGGTTTATTGCTTTGATCGTAGTTTTTCAACCTGAAATAAGGAAATTTTTATTAATGCTTGGCACTCCCGGCTTTATTCAAAAAAAACGGAGCAGGTTTCTATTTTGGAAATTTGATTTCGGCAATGAGTCCAACCTCGACATAGATAAAATACTGCTGGCCTGCAACAATCTTTCTGAGAAAAAAACCGGAGCACTTATTATTATTACCAATAAAAGTGGATTGGAACAATATGTAAATACGGGAGACATTATTGATGCAAATGTTTCCAATGGATTAATTGAAAATATATTTACTAAAAATGCCCCTTTGCACGATGGGGCTATGATCATCCATCACAATAAAATCAGGGCGGTAGGTTGCATTTTACCGGTTTCAAGCAGTAAAACAATACCTGCAATGTATGGTCTCCGGCACCGTGCGGCAGTTGGTGTAACCGAACAATCCGATGCGCTGGCAATTATTATTTCGGAGGAAACCGGTAGTATTTCCATAGCCAGGCATGGTAAACTCAGGTCGCGCATCCAGCCGACCCAACTTAAAAATATCATCCTCGAAAACCTGGAGTAATACCCCGTGAATGGCACAATTAGCTTTGCTTTCCGATAGGGGAAGCCGAAGCCGCCAAAATTTAAGGTAATCTTTTAACGTTAAAACCTTGCAAGTATCGATTATTTTCTAATTTTGGTTGATCAAATCCTACGAAAATGGAACTTTCAAACGTCAATGCAATTTCTCCGGTCGATGGCCGCTACCGTAAAATGGTGGAAGGTCTTTCCTTTTATTTTTCTGAAGGCGCACTTATCAATTATCGGTTATATGTGGAAGTTGAATACTTTATTTCTTTGGTAGAACTGGGTCTTCCGCAATTAAAAGATTTTGACAAATCGAAATTTGAGGATCTACACGGGCTATGCCGTGATTTTGGGTTTAAAGACGCTGAGGAAGTTAAGAATATTGAAAAAACCACCAACCATGATGTTAAAGCGGTTGAGTATTATTTAAAAAAACAATTCGACCGGCTTGGATTGGGCAAATACAAAGAGTTTATCCATTTTGGGCTAACATCACAAGATGTAACTAACACCGCACAACCCTATGCCATGCGTTTGGCTTGTGAGGAATCCTTGTTTCCACAACTTGATAAGGTTTTAAACAAACTGACCAAACTATCAAAAGACTGGAAAAACATAAGTATGCTTGCCCATACTCACGGGCAACCGGCCTCCCCTACCAAACTTGGTAAAGAGATAGGTGTATTTGCCGAAAGGCTTCGTTACCAAATTAAAACATTAAAATCGATTCCATTCACCGGAAAATTTGGGGGTGCCACTGGTAACTTTAATGCTCACTATGCCGCATATCCCAATATTAACTGGCATGAGTTCGGAAATGATTTTCTCAAAAAATTCGGCTTGTTGCGGCAAAAAACAACAACCCAGATTGAGAACTATGATATCATGGCCTCATTTTTCGATAACCTTAAAAGGATCAATACAATTTTATTGGATCTGGACCGGGATATCTGGACCTATATTTCGATGGAATATTTTAAACAAAAGATCAAAGCTACCGAAACCGGTTCATCCACTATGCCACATAAGGTTAACCCCATTGATTTTGAAAACTCTGAAGGAAATCTTGGGTATGCAAACGCTATCCTTGAGTATCTTTCTTCAAAATTACCGGTTTCACGTTTGCAACGTGATTTAACCGATTCAACGGTAACCCGTAACATAGGCGTACCTTTTGCCCACTCACTTTTGGCTTACAAAATGTTGTTAAAAGGACTTGACAAACTGCTGTTGAATGAAGCTAAAATCAATGAAGGCCTAACTGCCAACTGGGCTGTAGTTTCAGAAGCTATTCAAACCATCCTGCGTCGTGATGGATTCCCGAAACCTTATGAAAAGCTGAAAGAGCTTACAAGAACTAACGAGGTGATTGATGAAAAAGCCATAAAGGCATTTGTAAAAAAATTGAAAATTTCATCAGAGACCAAGGAAGAAATTTTGGCCATCACTCCTTTTAACTATACCGGCAAAAATATTTAGCCATAACAGAACCTTATGTTTAAGAAGCTACTCCGGGTAATATCCTACATAAAACCTTACTGGCTTTCAGCTACACTAAATGTAATCAGCAACTTACTACTTATTGTTTTTAGCCTGGTTAGTTTTTTTATGATCATCCCGGTGCTGAACCTTTTATTTGGTTTGGTTGAAGCCGAAACAGTAAAGCCCGATCTGGTTTTTAATCCTGAAAACCTGGTTGATTCGCTGGAAAAATATCTAAACTATGAACTTGGGATCATTATTGAGCAAAATGGTCACATCCAGGCACTAATTTATATATGTGTTGTTTTTTTCGCGTTGTTTTTCCTGAGAAACCTGTTTCGTTTTTCAGCACTTTTCTTTTTAGCAATTGTTAGAATAGGAGCGGTAAAAGATATCAGGAACAATATTTATAAAAAAATACTTATTCTTCCTATTTCCTTTTATTCAAAACAAAAAAAAGGAGACATCATCGCCAGGCTCACCTCCGATGTGCAGGAGATTGAATTTTCCATCATGAATTACCTGGAAATGATCTTTCGTGATCCTTTTATGGTGGCAATTTATCTTACCTCGTTGTTTTTAATTAACTCACAATTAACCCTGGTAGTGCTCATTTCCTTGCCCGTTGCAGGGCTTATCATTGGTGGAATCGGGAGAAGGCTCCGCAAGGAATCAAAAATCGGGCAGGCCAAACTGGGAGGATTATTGGCTGTAATAGAGGAAACCATTTCAGGTCTGAGAATAATAAAAGGATTTACAGCTATCAACTTTACCAACCGTAAATTTCTGGATTTAAACAAGTCGTATTCCAAAACATTGATGGGTATTTACGTCCGCCGCGATTCGGCCAGCCCAATAAGCGAATTCCTTTCCACGACGGTAGTGCTTGTAATTATCTGGTTTGGGGGCAGGTTGATTTTATCGGGTGATTCAAGTATGAATGCCACCAAGTTCATCACCTACATTGTAATTTTCTCGCAGATTATTCAGCCAGCTAAAAACCTCACAACTGCATTTTATAATGTGATCCGAGGAATGGCTTCTGCCGACAGGATATTTGAAATTCTGGATGCCGAGGAGGTAATCGTTGAAAAGGATGACGCAATTGCCATACAAAAATTTGAAAATGACATCGAATATCGCAATGTTTCCTTTAAATATGAGTCTGAGGAAGTTCTGAAAAATATCAATATCAAAATTGGCAAGGGTAAATTGATAGCACTGGTGGGCCCGTCAGGAGGTGGAAAATCAACATTTGCCGACTTGCTTCCCCGGTTTTATGACACATCTAAAGGCGAAATCCTGATTGATGGCGTTGATCTCAGAGATTACAATATCAATTCCGTTCGGGGCCTGATGGGAATTGTTACCCAGGAAGCGATCCTTTTTAATGATACGGTTTATAACAATATTGCTTTTGGCAAGGAGGGGTTCACTGAAGAGGAAGTGATCAATGCAGCAAAAATTGCCAATGCCCACGAGTTTATTTCTCAAATGGATGAAGGCTATCATACCAATATCGGCGATCGGGGAACCAAACTCTCCGGCGGTCAAAAACAGCGCATCAGCATTGCACGCGCCGTGCTCAGAAATCCTCCCATCCTGATCCTGGATGAGGCTACTTCAGCCCTGGATACTGAATCGGAAAGGCTTGTTCAGGATGCATTGGCAAAGGTGATGTCGAACCGGACTACCATAGCTATTGCACACCGGCTCTCCACCATCATTCATGCAGATGAGATCGTGGTGTTGCAAAAAGGGGAGATCGTTGAGCGAGGCACGCACCAGGAATTATTGAAACAAGAGGGCGTTTATAAAAAGCTTTACGAATTGCAAACATTTAAATCCTGACGCCTTCCAGATTAAGCTTCCGGCATCTCTGTTAATAGCATGGTTTAAAAAACACGTAATTTTCCACCTCTTACTTTCGTTAAAACATTCAAAATACTTTATTTTTGCCACAAATTTCACAGTATGGATTTAAGTAAGATTTTAGCGATTTCAGGTAAACCCGGATTATTTAAAATGTTGACACAAACTAAAAATGGTTTGGTTGTTGAATCGCTGCTGGATGGGAAAAAGTTGACAGCATTCAGCCATGAGCGCATTAGTACACTGGAAGAAATAAGCATTTATACCGACGATGAGGATATGCCTCTTAAGGATGTTTTAAAAGCGATTTTTGAAAAACAGGAAGGAAAAGCGGCTCTTTCACATAAGTCAGGGAACGAAGAATTGAAAGCCTTTTTCGAGAAAGCCGTTCCAAATTATGACAAAGAAAATGTTTATGTTTCTGATATCAAAAAGGTGGTGAACTGGTATAATCTGCTGGTGGAAAAAGAGATGCTGAACTTTGATGAAGATGAATCAGAGAAAAAGGAAGATGGGACTACAGAAGAAAAAGATGCGGGTAAATCGGATGAAAAAACAACACAAGAGACCAAATAATTAATTAGCCCCTTGAATGGGGCATTTTTTTATGATCAAGTCAAATAAAATAGTTGAGGAGCACATCGTAACCAGGGTAGAGAACCCTTCTCCGGGAAACTACTTCATTACTTTTCAGGCTCCGGTAGACCTGCCTGAAATAAAACCGGGCAATTTTGCAGAAATTCAGGTGCCTGATGCTCCTGATGTATTCCTCCGCCGTCCTTTCTCTTTCCTTGATGTGGATTACGAAAAACGCCTTGTTAGTTTCTACATTAAGGTGATTGGAAAAGGAACCAAAAAGCTGGCAGCTTTGAAAGTAGGTGATAAAACCAACCTTATTTATCCGCTTGGTAATGCTTACAAAATTGCTGAACCGAACAGCAAAGTGCTGGTTGTAGGAGGCGGCTCCGGGATTGCACCATTTATCCTGCTGGGAAAGGCTTTTAGGCAAAATAATATTGAAGCTACTTTCCTCATTGGAGGCAGAAGCAAAGCCGATGTATTACTTACGAAAGAGCTTGAAGCGTTCGGAAAAGTTCTATCAACCACGGAAGACGGCTCAATGGGTGAAAAAGGGATGGTAACGCACCATTCTGTTTTTAAACCGAATAATTTCACTTTTGATAAAGTATACACCTGCGGACCCGACCCGATGATGAAAGCTGTTGGCGACCTCGCTACCAATGCTGGAATCCCTTGTGAAGCCAGCCTTGAAAATATGATGGCCTGTGGCTTTGGAATATGCCTCTGCTGCGTTACACCTACACATGAAGGAAATAAGCGTGTTTGTTTGGAAGGTCCGGTGTTTAATGTAAATTACCTGAAATGGCACAACTAGGGGTTAAAATACACGATCTTGAACTAAAAAATCCGGTAACGGTAGCTTCCGGAACTTTTGGGTTTGGTGAGGAAATGGCGCAATTTGTTGATCTCAATAAGTTGGGTGGTATGTTTGTAAAGGGCTTAACCCTGAAAAACCGCGAAGGTAATGATTACCCGAGAATGGCTGAGACAGCCTCCGGTATGCTCAATGCAGTTGGTTTGCAAAACAAAGGGATCGATTATTTTGAGGATCATATTTATCCTAATATCAAGGATTACGATACGCATATCATTGCCAATGTGAATGGTGGCACCATTGAGGAATACGTTGAACTTACTGAAAGGCTCAATGCACTCGACCGGGTAACTGCCATCGAACTGAATATCTCCTGTCCGAATGTAAAAGCAGGCGGCATGTTGTTTGGGACAAGCTGTCCCTCGGCCATAGCTGTAACAGAAGCCGTCAGGAAGGTTTATAAGAAAACACTTATTGTAAAATTATCTCCCAATGTGACCCACATTGCCGAATTCGCGCAGGCGGTGGAAGGTGCAGGTGCAGATTCCATTTCACTGATCAACACCCTGGTGGGCATGGCCATCGACGCTGAAAAACGGAAACCGATCCTTTCCACCATCACGGGTGGTTTGTCAGGGCCGGCTATAAAACCGGTGGCATTACGGATGGTTTGGCAATGTGCTAAAGCAGTCAAAATTCCGATTTTCGGAATCGGGGGAATCATGAATGCAACGGATGCCATTGAATTTTTGCTTGCCGGTGCTGCTGCTATTCAAGTAGGGACAGCTAATTTTATCGATCCCAAAATTTCTGAAAAGATAATCACAGGAATTGATGAATATTGTGAACGTCACGGGGTAAAAGATGTGAATGAGTTGATTGGGGCTTTAGAGATATAATCCTTAAAATCAGGCGAAACAAATCCTAATAAAAAGAGTTAGTTTATCAATTGGCATTGATATCTTTGCCCAAAATTAGAATATATGCTTATTCGAATTCACCCGGATAATCCGGCCGACAGGCAGTTGAACATGGTAATTGAATGCCTGAATGATGGAGGAGTTATCATTTTCCCCACCGATACTATTTATGCCATGGGTTGCGATATTTTTAAGTCAAAAGCTATCGACCGAGTTGCCAGGATTAAAGGTGTAAAACCTGAAAAAGCTAATTTTTCTTTTCTTTGTCATGACCTGAGTCATTTGTCAGATTTCACCAAGCCGCTCAACAACGACATTTTTAAACTGATGAAACGCACCCTTCCGGGCCCCTTCACCTATATCCTGGAAGCGAATAACAATGTTCCAAAAATCCTGCACCGGAAAAAAAGAACGGTTGGTATCAGGGTACCCGATAATAAGATTATTACGGAGATTATCAGGCAACTGGGTAATCCTGTAATGTCAACTTCCATACGTGATGAAGATGAAATTATTGAATATTCAACCGATCCGGAATTGATCCATGAAAAATTTGAGAACCTGGTGGATATTGTAATTGATGGAGGTTATGGCGACAATGAACCTTCCACGATCATTGATTGTACCGGTGAAGAAATTGAATTGATCAGGCAGGGAAAAGGTTTACTGTAATATGGAGTCAATATCCGGGAACATATTTGAGGAAGTCCTCCATACAGATGAAACAGAGGTTTTCACTTCCCTCTTCAAAAGCGATTTTATAAAAATTGAAAAAATAAACGGCATTCGCTCCTATTCCGAGCCCGGAAACTGGTATGATCAGCAGGAGGACGAATGGGTAGTTTTGCTTAGAGGTAATGCAGAAATCGAATTTGCGAATAAAAAAATAATCACCTTAAATGCCGGCGACTACATTTTTATCCCGGCTCATAAATTACACAGGATCAGGCAAACAAGTGAATCGCCGGAATGCCTGTGGCTGGCCATCCACGGAAAATTGAAATAAATTCAATTTTCGATTTGGATTTAATAAAAAAAGGCCTAATTTTGCACCCTCAAAATTCAAACGATTCCGTAGCTCAGCCGGTAGAGCATATGCCTTTTAAGCATAGGGTCCTGGGTTCGAATCCCAGCGGGATCACAAAAATGAAAACCAGCTATTTATCACTTAAATAGCTGGTTTTTTGTTTGTTACAGACCTCACCTACCACTGTACCTTAAAAGTTTTTTCTTGTTTTATTTTGCTTATAATTGTTTTTTTTGATATGTTTGTTTACACATTGTTTACAAATATTGCTTAAAATTTCTTTTGAAATAAAATTATGAGTTCAACAACAGTTTTAATTGTTTTTCGTCATCATGAGCGACCAGATAAAACTAAAAGCTTAAATCTGCGCATAATTCACAATAGAAAAATTGCCTACATCCCACTTAACACATTCGTTACAGAGGATGAGTGGTTGAAACTAGAACAACAAATCGATAAAAAATGTAAGCGATATGAAAATCTAAACCGTATAAATGATTATCTGACCCGAAAAAAACTCGAAGCAAAATCTTTAATAAGTGATTTATATGAAACTGGGGAGGCAGATTATATTTCTGTTAAGGAGATACGTGATCGGTTTCTAAACAAAACTGATATAAGTACGCTTGAAAGATTTACCAAAAAACTGATTGCTGAGTTTAAGAAAGCAAACAGATTAGGAAATGCCACAGTATATGAAATGACATTGAGTTTCGTAAAAAAGCATAATAATGATCAAGATATTTCATTTAAAAATATCAATTATTCATTCCTAAAAAAACTGGAAGCTGAACACCTGGCAGGAGGAAATTCTCTAAATTCACTAAGTGTTTACCTAAGAACGCTTAGGGCAATCTACAACAGGGCCATAAATCAAAATGTTGCTAAAAGAGATTGGTATCCTTTTAAACAATACTCTATTCGGTCCACTAAAACACAAAAACGAGCAATTTCTAAAGAAGATGTAAAGAAGATTGAAGAATACAAATCCAAACCCGGATCCCAATATTTTCACGCCCGGAATTATTTTATGTTTTCTTTTTATATGATCGGGATGAATTTTTCAGACATGGCATACCTCACCCCTTCTAATGTGGTAAATGGACGCTTGGAATATAAAAGAAAGAAAACTGGAAAGTTTTATTCGTTAGCATTATTTGATAAAGCACATGATATACTGAATTATTACTTGAAAGGAAAGAAAAAGGATGAATATATTTTCCCCATTATTGAAAGGACTGACCCGGAACATATCAGAATGGACATCCAAAATAAGTTGAGGACTTTCAATAAATATATTGGTCAAATTGCATCAGAATTGAAAATCCAAGGGAATATTACTAGTTATGTGGCCAGGCATTCATGGGCTAGCATTGGAAAGTTTTTAAATGTTCCGATTCAGGTAATAAGTGAAGGACTAGGACACGATAATATACAGACGACTCAAATATATCTGGATAGTTTTGAAACAAATGTTATTGATGATGCAACTAAATTAATTACATCTTAACTAAAATACTCAAACACATTCATCCTACCCTTCCCTCCGAAACGGTTCTTTTGATTGAAAGTTAGGCCATTTTCCACTTTGATGGAAACATCCACCAGGTGTTCATTTTCTGAGAGCCCTTTGTATTTGCCGTCCTTTGTAGCCCGGTAAATAAAAACAAAGGACGTTTGATACTGACGGCCTTTGAGGATCAGCTTTGCCACTTCTTCCGGATTAATCCCCAGTTCGTTGACAGAGTCAATAAATATGAAATCATAATCCTTGAAGTTTGAAGGGAGTTTGTAAGCAATGTCAATGTTTTCGCTGAAGGCATTCAACCGGTCAAACTTTTCACGAAGGGTATAGGTGAATCCTTCCTCGCTGGCCACATAAAGGACTTTCAGATTTAAATCAGTTGCCAGATATTTAGCAAACAGGATATCGAAAGTAGATTTCCCGGAACCAGGCATTCCAAAAACCATGGTAAAAAATGGTTGAGAGACTTTGCCAAAAATATCAGCCCAGACACCGGAAAATGGCAGTAGTTGGAATTCCATCTCCCGCAGTTGGTTAGAATTAATGATTCCATTTTGAGATGGTTTGGATTTGACTTTATCAATCGTTTCCAGGACTTTTCGACCGGTCACATAGCTGGCAGCTCCTTTTATAACATCAGCCACATTGATAAATCCCAGTTCTTCCTTATCTACGTCCTGATTGTCGTTTTTTTTTTGACCTCACCGGTTATTTCCTGGAGGCCATTGAGGGTGAATTCATCCACCTGCATTTTTTTGGAGTGGGAATTTACATAATCGTACAAGTATTGGCGGATCTCATCGATCTCATTTTTATATTTGTCATTTTCGGTGATCCTTTTCGTGTTGAGGGCTTTATCGATCTGGGTTAATAATCGTTGAGCTTTATCCTTCACCTGCGTTTTATCAGCCAGACTAATAAAGCGTTTGATATAGGCTACCGACAATCGTATCTTTTCACTCTCCGCAATACGAACATACTTTTCCAGGCTTTCATCCTTGATATTGATCTTCACTTCTCCTCCCATCAGTTTCAACGTCCTGATCAACTGCTGCTGGATATGTTCGATCTCCTTCGAATAGGGATTATCCTTTCCAACCTGGTGTTTAATAATTGCTCTTTGAAGAGAAGCCAAGAAACTTGCAATATGTTTTCGCTCCTTGATCTTACCATGCAGGTTTTTATACCGGATCACAAACCGGACTGCAGGATTCAAATCGTCCACTGCTTTTGCATTGGAAGTATTGGGTTTTGATCGTGACTTTTGCACTTTTCTGTGTTGGGATTTCTTTCCTGATGATTTAGGAATATGATCGGATGTTGGATTTGTCTTTTTTTTATCAGAGGACCTTTCCTTCTTTGCTTCCTGTTTTTCCTTTTCCAGGAATTCATTCAGCTTTTTCAGATACAGGTCAATGTATTCCTTGATCTCTTTGTCTTCATCATACAAATCCAACATGGATTGGATGGTTTCATGATCCGTTTTTAATTTTTTTGGTACAAGAGAATCGGTAACAACCTCATTATAATTTGATACGGTGATATTTTTCATTTTTAATAAGCTTTTAATTCAACTCCAACAATTGTAATATTCTTATCCTGGCCATGGCCTTGGCTTTGGCAATACGGATTCGTTTATCCTTTCCTGATTCTGCTTTTTCCTTCTTATTGGAAATTGGCATACTAAATTTTACCCCTTCCTTGCTTACAAGGGGACATGAGTGTGTGTCAATATCATCCGATAAGTAATTCAAAAGATGATTCAGGCTGGCAAAATCTTCGACTCTTCTGGCAGGTGGCTCTCCCTTCACAAATAGCTTTTTTCGTTTAGCCTCAATTTCTCTAACAATGTCCCGGAACCGGTCTGTAGACGTATCCTTATATTGCTCTGCCTTTCTTTCCAGGTCTGCTTTCTCCTGGCCGTATTGGGATTCTATTTCTGATAGATCATCCTGGATGGTTTTGCCTCTGGGTTTGAGAATGGTCCGTTCGGTCTTTCGGACTTTGGTCATGTATTCCTTAAAATACTCTACAATATCCACGTAGGCCCAGTAATTATCATCCCAAAACCGATACAAACTGGTGGAACCAACATTGTAATTTATGACTGCTGCTTTGCATTTCCTGGACAAAGAAATAATATCACTGTCCTCATGATGGCTAGCCGTCTGGAATTCTTCAATCTCGATGGAAAGGGTTTCTACTTTTTTAAGCTTATCCTTCAGGTTTTTGATTTGCTCTTTTTTCTGCTCATCCGTCATCCAGGAATTGAACTCGATCTGGCTTTTCTCTCTGTCGAAAGTTTCCTTTGAATTGTATTGCTTCAGCTTGCTATACATTTCATTGATGAAAGCAATTGCTTTTCCCCTGAAATCAAAGTAGCCCTTGATTTGTTCTTTAACATCTGTTATCTGCTTGATAGCTGCTTCAATTTTGCTGATCTCACGCTTTAATTCTTGTTTCTCCTGGTCGAATTGCAGAACAGCCAGTTTATTGATATCCCGGATCAACGCCAGCTTCACCTCTTGTGGATCCAGACTTTCCACATCCAACACATTACCCCGGTCAGCTTTATACCAAATGTCGTTGATCCGTTCGGTTTTTTCTTCCAGCTTTTGAAATACAAAAACATCCATGGTATCCTGTACCAATGGCATTACTGACCGTACAAATCCAAATTGATTTCCTTGCCGCCAAATACGTCCTTCGAGTTGGCGAAGGTCGGTTGGATTCCAGTCAGGATAAAGGTTGTAGATTACCGTTCCTCGCTTTTGCAGATCAATCCCTTCCCGGATGGTAGCCGTCCCAATGATCACTTTCACACCACCTTCAAGGAAAGCCTGCTTAATGGCTTCCTTTTTAGGCTCTGAGATGCTACTATCAATAATCTCCACCTGGTCGAACCTGGTTTTGTTATGAACAATCCCTTTTTTAAATCCAACTTCCCTTTCCAGGTACTCTTTAATAAATGGAAAGAAACGTTTCCCCCTGTTCATATAGACCACCTGGCCTGACATCTCTTTGATGATTTCCGGGAGATCTTCAGTGGATTTTGCCTTGCTTTCATGCCAATCCTTAACTGTTCGGATGCATTCGCAGGCAAACAGGATCTTCGGGCTTTCTTCCACATATTCCAGGTAGTCTTCCGGGAATTCACCGGATCGCTTGTAAAGAAACGGTGAAAGTGCATTGTCCAGGCTATAAGCCAATGCCCTGAACAGATCACCCATGTTCAATTGACCTTTGGTAGCACTTTGAGCCAGCGAAACAATGGCCGATTGATTGATCTCTTGTTTTGGAGTCGGTTCAATATAGGTCAATACCTGTTTGTCGGGTCTTAATCTTACCGAACTTCCTTTCGATGAATCATAAATCAAAGGAAGATTGACTTTGCATGGCCGTTTTACATTGGCTTCTTCACCGGTTTTGTAAAGAATATGGTTATAAATCAGCGATTGCAAAACCAAACGGTTGTTAAAGGATTTGATCACCTCCTTTTGTACCAGTTCATCCTTATAATTGGCCGTCCATTCAACTGTCGGAAGGACAAACAAATCAAAGAAGGTCTGAATATTCAGAATTCCCCTATCCAACATCTCCTGGTAGGCCACCAGGGATAACATGGAGTAGATCTCCAGGGGAGAATTGGTAAAAGGAGTCGCTGTTAAAAGGATCACATTTCTTCCATAAACACGCTGAATGTAATTGGCATGAAAGAACGCTTTAATTCCCCTTTCTGATACAGCACTGGTCATTTGATAGCGTTTGTTGTCCTCATCATCGCTTTTGACCTGGGCAAATACATTTTTGCACCGGTGTGCTTCATCGATACATAGAAAATCAAATCCAACCGTATCGATATCACAAATGGTGTCTTTGGTTCCCATTCCCATCTTCTCCCGGTATTTCTGGTAATCGATCTCTTTATCACGGGCTGTTTTATCTTCGCTTTGTCCCAGGATATTGGTCAGCTCAATGAACATATCATCTTCCACATCTTTGGAAAAGCCAATCTTGGTAAATCCTTCGTAGGTGACAATGGTAATGGAATTGACCGGTACCTTTTTATTCAGGTTGATCTTATTTTTAGTTCCCGTTCCCAGGTTGCTCCAGTCATTCACTTCAATACCGGTGAAAGATAATACTCCGGGAACAAATTCTTTGGTTTCCCTGTCAGTATATCCTATCAATTCAGCGATCCATTTTTTATAGGTGGGTTTGGGGACCACTATCAATGGACGCTGACACCTTCCATTGGCCATGGCTGAAGCAACGGCAATGATCGCCGTCATGGTTTTGCCAACTCCCACATCGTAAGCACAAATCCCAGATCCCATGGCTTCATAAAATGCTACGCCTTCCCGTTGTGCATCAGAAATTTTTAAGAGTCCGGATTTAAAGGTTTTAGAGCATTCAAAACCTACCGGTACCCGTTTGTAATTGATATCGGATTGTGCATTATAAAGTCCATTCCACACTTCGTCCAGCCGGTCCTGATCTTCTGGGGTGATCACCTCATACAAAAACTTGGAAAAGAATTGCTCTCCTTCTTCCCTGGCATTGACCTTAATTTCCGCTTTCTGGTCATTGGTGAGCTTGTCATCCCGTAGGGCCCGGTTATAAACATAATATTCCACGATATCAATGGCATTGGATTTTTTGAATTCTGAATGGGGGATGGTGTACATCCATTTGACAAACACATCCCGCAGAGTATATTCATTTTCGCCGTCAAAATTCAGGTTGACCGGTCGGTATTTTTGAGTTTTACCCTGCTTTTTGATGTTAACCTTGCCATTGACTTTTGTCAACTGCTCTGCTTTTTCGGTATCCAGGTATTCAGCCCTGACTGTTTTGATTGTGAACAGTTCGGGATCACGTGCCAGTTTGGATACAACCAGGATCACCGGTCTTTCTTTAGGATCTTCATGCTTTATGGAGATCTTTTTTGGCATAGCCGATTCAATGGCCTTCAGGTGGTTATCGAATACCGTTTGACCATATTTCCCAATTATCCGGTCGGTGTTTTCAATGAGTATCCGTTTTCGCTCGTACATATTTCCATAGGTGAAGATTGGATATGGTAAGTATTCTCCATCATGGTCAAACATGACTCCAGCTTTAACCAGTTTGGGCAGGTCTGCATCAGAAACATTGTACTTTTTATCCCATCCCTTCATGGGGATACTCTGCTTACGTTTGTAATAGATCCAGGCTTTTATTTCATCGGTTGAAATGCCTTGATTGTATTGTTCCACCACTTGCATGAATGAGAGCTTTTCTTCTCCTTTGTTGATTTTTCCAAGTCCATTGAGTTTTTCTTTTTCCAGAATCCGGTCAACCAGCTTTTTATTTTGATTGATCATTTCTTTCATTGATCCGGATAATTCACCAAGTCCTGATAATCCTTCTATTCCTGCTAAACCGCTTTTCATGCTGCTATTATTTAAGATTCATTAGTTCCAAAATTCTTTTCCTGGCCATGGCTTTAGCTTTGGCCAGTTGTACTCTTTTTTCATTCTTGTCAGGTTTTGATGTGGGAGAAACTGTTCGGATAATATCTTCCTCTGTTCCTTTGATCATGATGGGAAATTCCCTGGAAGTGGTTATGAATTCTGTTCCGGCAACTTTTTCCGGATGGATTTCAAACCAGGTATTGAACCGGGTAATTTCCTCAAATGATAATTTCGCATTGGATGCATTCTTTTGATTCTCCTGAATCAGAGAATGTATCCGATTCTTAAATCCAGCCGGAATCACACCATTCCGTAGGATCACCGAATGGTTGTTCTTTTCATCCCGTTCACCACCTTTTTCCTCCCGGATGACCTTTTCGAAAGCAGCTATTCTTGCTCTGTAATATGCCGGAGAATTATTCACTACCTTAAGTCCAATTCCATTTCTAGCTGAGGTAAAGCTTCAGAAATTGCCATATTATGGTTGATCACCTTTTTGATGATCTTGTTTTCAACTATTCTGTATCCCCTGGGAATAACCTTTCCATTTCTGTTATGAACCATCCTGAAAATGTTCGGGCTATTGGCTTCTGATACATTTTCCAATGCATTCTTTATGGCTAGTCTCAGGGCTGTCTCTCTGTTCATTTTACTTTCGTTTAAAGATTAATATATCAGTCGGCACCTGGGAGAATTTAAATACCGGTGGCAACCTGTATGCATCTACCAGGTCCGCAATCTTTCCAATCTCTTCTTTATCGCTGTTGTATGTGATCCCGTTTCGCAGAAAATTACTGGATGTAATATAAACCAGCAATCCGCCCGGTTTTAAAAGCATTAACCCACAGTACATGAAGAAGATCTCAATCTGATGGATCTTCGGATTCTTGAAATAGAGGCTATAGCGGTTTTTATATTTCCCATACGGAGGATTCCCAATCACCAGACTAAAAGGATATCCCTCTAACCTGGTTAACTCACTTTTAGGCAACCTTGAAGTATACCTGGGAGCTTTAAGGAAAGCAGTTTCAAAATAATCATTATAAATCCTGGCTTTAGGATAGGTTATCTCAGCAATTCTAGCTGAAATAGGATTAATTTCAAATCCTGTCACCTTGGATTTATCAGGGAATGGTTTGATCATTCTGCCGGTGGCAATGCTTGGTTCCAGGATGTTTCCACCATCATAACCATGAGCAATAGCCTGTTTATACATCAACTCACAGATGTAATCCGGCATAAAAAACTCATACAATACTCCCTGGCCTTTGGCTCCATGTTTCCCCTGGCCACCGGCTCCTTCATACTGCTGGATATATTGAATATCCTCCTGCGAATACTTCTCCCCTTTTTTATCCTTGTGCTGGATAAACTCCTCGATCTCGATATTTAACTGGTACTGGTTCATATGAGCCGTTTTATGATTATCCAGGCAAGCAGGATTACTATAACTATGATACCGACTAACTTGAAATTAATTCCTGACCTGGTTGTTTTTTCAGAAGATTTGAATACTTCTTTACTATGCCATATTTCTCGTTCCTTATGGATAATCTGGAGAAGACTATCGTACTGTTTTCTTAGAACCGTATCCTTTTGATGCAGGTGGTGAGATAGCTTTCCGTTTTTCACAACTGCATAGCTGCTGGCGAGTGTTGTTTCCAAAAAAGAGGTATCACTGTTCCATATTCCCCTTGCATTGGCAAAGGATTGTAAAACCTGCTCCTTTTTACAGGTTGAATCAATGTCAGCAAATAGCGAATCAATCATTCGGTTAAAAGCCTCAACCGACAATACCAGCTTTTGATCTCCCGAAGTATCCTCCTGCTCAATTTCGATGCTTACCTCTCCCGGATGATAGGAAGTGTCAATGGATTGAAAAGTGCTGTCTTTTATCACTTCCACATAACTGGATGCCTGCCTTTTTACAGAACAGGCACCTGCCATGATGGAGAGGTAAAGAAAGACGAAAATGATATTTTTATTCATCCAATAAATCCGTTTCATCGATCAAGGTATAGGTGAAATACTCATTGTAAAAAGATGCACTGTATTTAACCAGGTACATGAAAAAATCCCAGTCGTATTGAAATTCTACGCCATATAAGGTATGATTGCGTCTGCGGTTTTGCAGCACCTGGCAACCGGCACTCCACCGGTCAACCTGGACGGATTTTCCATTGCTGTTTGCCCGGTGAATGTTTATACCAAAAACTCCTGCATGGATGTCCACATTCGGATTTTCAATATCCAATATATTGTCCCGGTTATTATCCCTGTGTACAACCACCGGCTTGTCCTGCACAAGGGCTTCATATCCTTTGTGCTTTCCGATTTTCCAGCAGCCCTCATATTGACCTGGTTTAAGGATAGCCGTCCCCAATTGGTTCATTGGATTATTCCTCCAATACAATCCTGGATCTGTGGTTGCATCAAACTGAATCAACCGCCACTCATCGGTATCGATGTTCTTCCAAAAAGCACATATTTTATCATTAAAAGTATTGGAGCTTCTGTCAATGGAACGGATCCCCCAGATGTTCAGGTTGATGCCACGTCCTCCATAAAATAACTTGTAACCCTTTTTCCTGCAAACATTCAGGAAATCCTTGATCGTAACATCTCTCACTGCCTACCTCCTTCCAGGTTTTGTTTGACTTCCTGCCGTTTGTTATGCCCAAAAAGTAAAAGGAAGGGTGAAATGATCGTAGTAAACAATGCTCCGGCTGCAGTGGCAACCGCAACAACTTCCGTTTCTTCCTGAAGGAATAATCCGGATATAATGACAAGTATGGTTAACAGGAAAGCTCCACATATTCCAATTACCACCATTAATCTGGTTCCCGACTTATTCCCCTGGGAAGCTTCCAGGTATTTTGTGTTCATCTTTTGAAAATTGTTTTTGTTTTGATTTAATGTCCAACCGTATCTTTTTGATCTGAAAGCAGAGATAGATGATGGTCACAATTCCAGCGATCAAGGCAACAATGGTTTGGATTTGCTGAAAAACCTGCATAATTACCGAGGCTGCACCAATCCCAACATTCAGTAAAGCTTTGCTTATATCTTGCCACATAGATGTAAATTGAGCAGGATGAATAGTATGAATACCAACCAACCAGCGATCAGCATCCCTTTGCGCATGTTATAGGTGAAAT
>JAGQVE010000034.1 GCA_020438105.1 Bacteroidales bacterium | reverse complement strand
AGCCTGGCTTCATTTTTTAATTTCCCAACATCTATCCCAATAACTTCTTTTATATCCATAAGAATGTATAATTTTATAGCTACTTAAACTAAGACCTTTAAAAGGTTAAATCTAAAATTCTATCTGGTTCTTAGTAGCCAAGTGAAAGAATGGGGACTGATACAGGCAACAGGCCTAAAAACCTAGCCGGCAGGCAAAGTTCACCCCATTCTTTGTTTTATTAACAATTTTCAAAGTTATCAACTCCCCCTAAAACCCCCTGTTATTAATAATACAATATTGTAAATTAAATAACTTTACAAACCTAAAGGCCGGTAGGTAAGTTCAGAGTTCAGAGTTCATGGTTCAGGGTTCTGGTTCATCTCTTTATCCCAAATCAAGCAGGTTTTTCCTCCGATATCGTGAAGAGAGCTTTCACCTAGTTAGCCGGTTTACCAATTTAACCAGTCTGCCGATTCAACGATTCCAATCAAATCTATTAAAAACTCAAGCATCTGTTCTTCGCCCTCCACCCTCTGCAAATAATAACCCAATCCCTGCGAATAATAATTTACCCGGTCCCATGCGGTGTTGTTGGATTAAATTCGATTCCTGAATTTGACCAAACTTTCACATGGACAGAATAATAATCATTGATGATAGCGGCATCCAGGACGATCTGAACCGTTTTCTCGAAACCAATAAAACGAACATCAGGTTGGATTCGGATTTTATTGATCTGTCAACAGGCAGAAGCTCATTGATAAAAGAGATCATTGACAGATATGAGGACAAATTCAAAGTGAAAATTCAATCAAAAGACAAGGTTCACCTATTCAGGATCAATGAAATCATTTTTTTTAAAGCAATGCCCGAAGGAACAAAACTTTTTTTAGTTAACAATAATACACTATTGCTCGATGGAAATATTGAAACCGTTAGTAGCCAATTAAAGGATCATCCATTTATTGCTGTTCATCCAAATTATTTAGTCAATTTTCATCATATCGTTCGAATTTCAAATTCCAAAAAAACAAAAATAGAAATGAGTAATGGTGAAAGCCTCCCCGTTTCTGAAAGAAATAAGGAAATAATCATGAAAGAGCTTGGAAAATATTATACATAATTTAAAAAATAATCATCATGAAAAAGATCAACCAAATTTCAATTAAATTATTTCTTGCAACTGCTTTTTTGCTGTTTTCTATAGCAAGCAATGCAGATACATATACCTCGGTAGCAGCCGGCGGAAACTGGAGCGACCCTGCTACCTGGGGAGCAAGCTCAATACCCACTCAATTTGACGATGTGGTTATTGCAGGACCTGGAACTGTTTACCTTAATGGTAACTACATATGCGCCAGTTTAACGGTAAACGCTACAGGTGTTTTCCAAAATAGCTGGAATCAAACCCGCGTTTTGGATATTACAGGAGATGTTACAAATAATGGCACCATTGATTTAACCAATTATTCATTTACCTTAAACATTTCCGGTAACCTGATCAACAATGCGATAATGACCAATTCGCATGTGAATTTTATTGCAGGAACAACACAATATATTTCATGTGGAGCCGGACAGGAAATTGCATGTACAAACCTGACGAACACGGATAATTCATCTGCTGTGGTAGCGCTCACGGATATAACTTTTAACGGCACCCAAATAGATTTTAACAATGGTCAATTGGTACTGCCGATTGGTGGGGGCGCAACCTTAACGCTGCATGGGGGCTATTTGTATCGAACTGATCTTGATGCCAATTCAGGTACGCTTTACATGGATAATGGAGCGTATATTCACAGTTATGTAGTTACCCATGATGCCGTTTTGGCTGGGAATATATTGATCAGGCATGATAATGTAACGTTTGAAGGAGAAACCATTAATAACGGAACCCTTTCAAACTATGTTAATTATAATGTATACTGGTGCAATATAGATGGAAATATTACCAATAACGGTACAATTACGGAACCTAACTATAACCTTTATTTAAGGTGTAATGGTAATATTACTAATAACGGCACCTGGGAAAACAATTATACCTACATGACCAGCTATAATTCACATGAACTCCGCCAGGGAGGGGTTGGTAAATTTGCCGGAGAAAACTTTATTGCTGCTGACACAACGGGCATGATTACAGTTATGACTGATTTTACTTTTGAAAATAGCTGGATCAATTTGAACGGAAAGGAATTGACCATGGATTTATCAATGGATACATTAACCATTATTAACCATGGAATTTATGGTGGAACCTTATATGCTAATGGTAGAAATCTGAAAATGAACAGTACCAATAATGAAGGTTACTTGCAGAGTATTACTATTGAAAATCCGGTTTTGTGCGGAGTTGTGAGATTACGCGGAACCGGGGTAGTTTTTAATGGAAATACCGTTATTGAAGGAACTTTAATTAACCGAACAAATGAAAATGCTACCATCACGGTTAATGAATTAATCACAAATAACGGTGTTATTCAAACATCTAATTACAGCCTGAGTATTGATGTAAATGGTAATATTGTCAATAACGGGACCTGGACCAATAATTTAATTACAATGACCTCCGGAACGGATCAATACATTTCATGTATTAATGGCAAAGCAATTGCGGTAGCAGAAATAAATGATTCAGAAAATGCATCGGTAACCATTCTGAACGGAAAAGTTACTTTCAGTGGTACCAATGTTAATCTAACCGATGGCCGTCTTGATTGCGCCGGGAACGAACTGGAATTTATAAATTCTGCCAGAATTAATAATAGTGAAATTGAAGATGCACTGATCACCGGAACCATGTATGTGGATAACAATAATGTACGTTTTTATGGAACAACAACCAATAACGGGGTGATCCGGAACTTTGACAATGAAAACATCCATACATACATTTATGGTGATATCATAAATAATGGATCTATTTTAAAATCCAATTATGACCTGAATATTTATTTCTATGCAGATATTTTCAATTATGGAACCTGGGCATTTTCAGAAATGCACATGGCTTCTAATAATATTCAATATTTAACATTAGATCCTGCGCATGAATTCAACAGTAATTATTTATACAATGATGACCCCTTAAGCAGCATAAATGCTTTAACTAATCTTACTTTCAACGGAACCAATATTGATTTTAACAATGGTCAAATGATATTGCCGGTTTCCAAGGGCGGTTCATTAACACTTCACGGAGGATATTTGTATGAAATTGATCTCATAACCAATTCAGGAAGTTTAATAATGGATAATGGTGCAGTACTTTGGGATCAATCCATCATAAACAATGCTACCCTTGAAGGTACGGTAATAGTTCGGGCTGATCCCGTAATTTTTAAGGGTGAAACCATCAATAACGGCATCCTGATGAATCCAAGCAATATTAACATTTACTGGTGTTATATTGATGGTAATTTAACCAACAATGGAACTATACAGAATTCAAATTATAATTTCCATTTAAGATGTAACGAAAATATTACAAATAACGGGATTTGGTCGAATTACTATACGGAAATGATGAGCTACAATACCCATGAGATTTTCCAGGGCGGAACGGGTGAATTTACCGGGGAATATTTTTATGCTGCTGACACCACAGGAACCATTTATATTATGACTGATTTTAATTTCGTAAATACAAAAATTAATCTTAATGGTGTAACCATGGAAATTGATTATTCCAAAGGTGCAAACCTGTCGGTCCTGGGGGGTTATCTATTTAATGGAACATGTTTGAACCACGGTCAGGAAATATATTTGCACAATGAGGCTTATTTACAGGGTTTTACCCTTCATGATGCCGTTTTAAAAGGAATCGTAAGGATACATGGAAATGGGGTGGTTTTTAATGGTAACACCATTGTGGAAGATACATTGCAAACGTGCACTAATGTGAATAGTACTATAACTGTTAATGATTCATTGACTAACAATGGTGTAATTCGAAATTCAAATTATGATTTAAACATGAATGTTACAGGTGGAATAGTCAATAATGGAGAATGGACAAATACGATCCTCAACATGACCGGAACAGCTGATCAACACATTATTTGTAAAAACAATGAATTCATTTCAACCGAGTCATTTTTTAATAGTGATCCAGCTTCTTCAATTATTTCCACCGGCGATTTGCTTTTTAGTGGTACCAATGTTGACCTGAATAGTGGTACGCTTATTATGCCATCTGCCGCGAAACTAGCGGTTTTGGGAACAACTCAATACAATGGATATTTGTATAACGGAACTGTTTCAGGGGAAGATTTTGAGTATGAAGGAAATTCGGGTGCCTATATACATTCTGTTGTTTTTGAACCCAATGTTATATTGCTTGGAGAGGTCCACTTAAGCTCCAATGCCACCTATAATGGGTATATTATAAATACAGGAATTCTGCGAAGCAGGGTAAATACAAATACCACCCTCTATGTGGGTGGCAGGATTACTAACAATGGTCAATTAATTAACGGGAATTACAATTTATATATTTATTGTCAGGGTGATATAGTGAATAATGGCACCTGGAGTAATACCCGGACCAATTTGAACGGTACATCTGATCAGTTTGTCTTCCTCATTGATCACCAGCCTATTACCGGCCAGTTTCAGTTTGATGCTCTTTCTCTTGGTGCGCCGTATCAGTGGTATTATGAAGGTGCAATGCTCAATTCACCTGATTTTGCTGGTGAAACTGCCCAGGTACTTTCATGGAATGTTCCTGTTCAGCAATTGTGGTATGGAGATTATTATTGTCAAACCGGTGGCGGTGATTCCAGAAATATTACCGTAGGAGGTGGGTTACTTGCCAATTTCTCAGTTTTTCTTGAAGGCCCTTTTACTGCCACCGAAATGAGCACCTCTCTGAATTCTAATGGCTATCTTCCTTTGTCACAACCTTATGGAGGTTCTCCCTGGAATTATATTGGAACTGAAAGTGTAGTTGCTATTCCAAACGGTAATGTTGTTGACTGGGTTTTAGTTGAGTATAGGGTAACACCGGGTGGTCCTGAAAATGCAACAGCGGCTACCATGGTTGCCCAACAAGCAGCATTTTTACTCAAAGATGGAAGGATTGTGGGTATGGATGGCGAAAATGAATTACAAATTGATATTTCCATTACGGATAATTTGTACATAGTAATTTGGCACCGGAATCACCTCAGTGTTATGACTTCAGCTAATGTAACGCAAGATGGAGCTGCCTATACATGGGATTTCAGGGATGATATTGCCAAAGCTTATCTTGCCGAACAGGGCTTCAAGGACCTTGGTGGTGGTAATTATGGAATGATAGCAGGTGATGGAGATGGCAATAAACTGATTCAAAACTCGGATGAATCCAATGTTTGGAGACCCGAATTGAATCAATCAGGATATAAAGATGGTGATTTTAATTTAGATGGACTTGTTCAAAACACGGACGAAACCAATTATTGGAAACCTAACCTGAATTTAGCCAGTCAGGTTCCGAATTAAAGTAAAGGATGTTTTAAAAGTTTTGGTGCATAAAGCCTCAAATTGGGGCTTTATGCTTCTTAATGTATTTTAAATTAATAATTTATTATCTTTTTTATAAGCCAAGTGGTAACTGTATACTGTTAGTTTGCGTTTTAAATAAAATATTACCACCAACTAAGGAAAGACATAGGAGATCGTTTTCCAGTCTTACTTAAATTAACTCTGCCTGCCAGCAGAGTTTTTTTTAATCGGTTGAAAACTTAATATTTAAGCAAGTGTGCACTTATAAATTAATACTAATTTTGCGTGCAGGATCCGAAGCAAATTTTGTTTCTAACATGTTAATCTCAGGTCGATGAAATACTTTATTACAAGTGTTTTAGTGCTGGTAATGTGCCAGTTTGTAATGGCACAGGATACCGTTAAAGTTATGTATTACAATGTTTTGAACTACCCAGGAAGTACACCAGAACGGGTAAATTATTTCAGAACAATTATGCAGTATAGCTTACCCGATGTACTGCTCATTACCGAAATGCTGAATGAGGAAGGTGCCGATGATTTGTTAAACCTTGGCTTAAATGCCGGTGCTGTTGATTATTATGAGCGTGCTCCTTTCTCTGATGGTCCGGATACCGATAACATGCTCTATTTTAATTCCAATAAATTTAGTTTAAGGAGTCAAAATGTAATTTCCACCGTATTGCGTGATATAAATGAATATATTTTATACAAAAAGGGTCCTGACCTTGCTGCCGGCGATACCGTTTTTATGCGTTTTTTTGTAGCTCATCTCAAGTCTTCAACGGGATCATCAAATGAACAACAACGACTGGAGGAGGTAATGGAGGTAGGTCAATACCTGGCTGACAACGGGATAACGGAAAACTATGTTTTTGGTGGAGATTTAAACTTTTATGATTCAGGCGAACCGGCATACCAATACATTATCAGCAATACCGGTTTGAATATGGTGGATCCGCTTCCTGCCGGTAACTGGCACGATAACAGTTCTTTTGCAGCCATTCACACACAAAGTACACGCACAGCGCAATTTGGCGGTGGCGCCACCGGTGGTTGCGATGATCGTTTTGATTTTACATTCTTTTCTCAAAACCTGGTTTCGGGCAATCAATCGGTTCAATACGTTCCGGGAAGCTCTTTTGCACTTGCCAATGATGGGCAGCATTTCAACCTGGGAATACTTGATGGTCCTGTTAATACCACTGTCCCCGATTCAGTGTTAAATGCCTTATATTATATGGCTGACCATTTACCGGTGATGTCTTCCCTTCGATTTGATGATGCTCCTGCAATGGTCTCAATAGATGCTAAAGTATATCTGGAAGGCGCTTTTAACGGAACTGCGATGGATCCGTATCCACAGGCTGAACTTCCAAATTATCAACCATATTTCGATAATCCCTGGTATTATCAGGGCATGGAATATCTGGAAAGCAATGGTTCCAATGAAGTTGTTGACTGGTGTTTACTTGAGTTAAGGGTTTCGGATGGTAACATTTTGGATGCAATTGCCGATACTGCTGTATGGAAAAAAGCATGCCTTGTTTTAAGTGATGGTAGTATTAGAGATACTAATCTTACCGATCTTCCACAGTTTGATGATGTTTATCAGGGTGATAAATACCTGGTTGTCCGTCATCGAAATCATCTTGACATTATTTCGGCCAACCCTTTGCAAATCAACGAAAACATCATTTCCATCGATTTTACTACCTCATCTGCTACAGTATATGGTGGAGTCAATGGTTATTCACATCTGATAAATGGTACCTGGGGAATGTCAGCAGGAGACATGAACGGCGATGGAATGATAAATCTTACTGACCTTACAGATATTTGGAAATTGCAAGCTGGAATAAAAGGTTATCAGCGTGGAGATATTAATTTTAATGAGCAGGTTGATAACATTGATAAAAACAAGTATTGCATCCCCAATTTTAATAAAGTATCTGCTGTTATGCAATAAATGAATTTTAATTTTTTAAATGTTTGTTTAGTTTTTGGATATTTGCGATAAACAAAATATCGTTTAAAAAATTAATTTTTCTCTCCTCAATTGCAAACTATATTATAATTTCGCGACTTATGAACAACCATTTGTGAATTTTGTTGTCTTACTATTACGTTTAACAATTAACCTCCAAAAACATGAAAACCAAAGTTGTTTTCTCGGTGGCACTTATTTTGGGAGTATTTTATACTTCTTTGGCATCCAATCCATATGCCTGGAGTGGTGAAAAACCGCGGACAGCATGGAAAAACTGGTCCATTTCTGTTAATGCTGGGGTTACTTCCTATTTTGGTGACTTAAGTCACTACGACAACGACTTAATTGGTAAACTTAAATTCGAAAGCGAACCTGCGTTTTCTTTTATGATTAATAAGCAATTTAACAGTGCTTTCAGCTTGGGTGGCCAGGTTTTATATGGTGGTTTATCAAATGAAAATCAAAACATCACAGATTTCCGTACCAATTTTGTCGAGTATAATTTTCAAGGCAGGCTAAACCTTATTGAAACTTTTAATGGTGATAAGGTTTCCAGGTTTGGAATAACTGCATTTGCAGGTCTGGGGCAATTTATTTTTAAAACGGTTGATTACCTCAGCGACGGAAACGTGCCGGCCGATAACATTCATGATACGGGAGTTCCGGAGTTTGTTTATTTTGGCGGGGGTGAGCTAAGCTATGTTGTAAATGACCGCCTGGTAATAACTGCTGATTTAGCGATCAGACAGGCTCAAAATGATAAGCTTGACAATGTACATCAGGGAGGTGATTATGATTATTACTCATTTTCGAGTATTGGCATTACTTACCGGTTTAAAGATTTATTCGGAACCAAAAAGCTCCCCAATTTAACACGGTACGAGTATACGTTTTAAACCCAAACTTCCTGATTTTATTCGCGAATCAAAGCAAATATATCCTTTAAAGTCTTAGGAGAAACCAATGCCAACTATTGTTGGCTGATTTTTATACTCACCCATTTTACGCAAACTATCGTTTGGTTCATGGGCAAATAAAAAAACCTTCCGTTATCCAACGAAAGGTTTTACTTTCTGAGTTGACCCATAAGGACTCGAACCTTAAACGTCTGAACCAAAATCAGATGTGTTACCATTACACCATGGGTCAATCATTTAAAGAACTTTAATTTGCGGCTGCAAAAGTAACAATAATTTTAATTTGGGCAAATTATTCATTGTTTTTTTGGTTTAACCTGAACCCGCTCATAACAATCGATTTGACGTTAATTTTAGTTAATAATTCCTAATTAAAACCTTTTCTTGAACTGAAATTCCGTATTTTCGCCATCACATTCAGAAACTGTTCATGCTCATGGATTTATACAAAAAACTTAACAACATTATTGGTTGGATTGTATTTGCTATTGCAACCATCGTTTATTTCCTTACTGTTGAGCCCACAGCCAGTTGGTGGGATTGCGGTGAATACATTGCTACAGCTTATAAATTGCAGGTTGGACACCCACCGGGAGCACCCTTATTCCAGATGCTGGGCCGCTTTTTTTCATTATTTGCTTTTGGAGATACTTCCAAAGTAGCCCTCATGGTTAATATCATGTCGGCGCTGAGCAGCAGTTTTACTATATTATTCTTATTTTGGACCATAACCCATTTCGGTAAAAAAATTGTAAATGCTTACGGATCATTAACTGATGGAGCTACTTATGCAATAATCGGAAGTGGTGTGGTTGGCGCTTTAGCTTTCACATTCTCCGATTCTTTTTGGTTTTCAGCAGTGGAAGGAGAGGTTTATGCCATGTCATCATTATTTACGGCTGTGGTGTTTTGGGCCATGCTAAAATGGGAAGATGAGGATGAACGATATGCCAATCGCTGGCTTTTGCTGATCGCCTACCTGATTGGCCTTTCAATCGGGGTTCACTTGCTTAACCTTTTGACCATTCCAGCGATCGCATTTATTTTTTATTTTAAAAAATTCAAACCTTCACTTAAGGGTATTTTAATTACAGGTGTTGTTTCAATTTTGCTTTTAGGCCTGATCCAAAATGGAATTATACCCTGGATCGTGAAATTTTCAAGCAAGTTTGAATTGCTTTTTGTTAACTCATTCCATTTGCCATTTAATTTAGGAACCATAGTTTATTTCATAATTTTAATAAGCTTGATCGTACTGGGATTGAGGTATACCCGCCGTAAAAGGATCATTCTTTGGAACACGGTTATACTAAGCTTTACCTTTGTCCTTATTGGATATTCCAGTTTCTTTATGATCATTATCCGCTCCAATGCAAATCCTCCCATTGATGAAAACAGTCCGGAAGATGCTATCACCCTGCTTGCTTACCTTGCCAGAGAACAATATGGCGACTGGCCAATTTCTTATGGACAATATTATAACGCGCCAACGATTGGTTTAAAAGATGGCAATCCGGTTTATGTAAAGGATGTTAAAAAGGGCAGATATGTGATAACAGATAATCGCAAAAATACAATTCCGGAATATGACCCCCGCTTTGAAACTATTTTCCCCAGGATGTGGAGTAATCAAAAACAAGCCCATATTCAAATGTACAAGCAGTATGGAAAGGTTAAAGGGATTCCAATCAGTGTGGAATCCCCTGAAGGGGAACAAGAAGTGAGGATGAAACCCACTTTTGGCGAAAACCTCCGTTTTTTCAGAACTTACCAGCTCGGTCATATGTATTTCCGATATTTCATGTGGAATTTTGCCGGAAGGCAAAACGATATCGAAAGTCAGGGCGAAGCGGATCATGGCAACTGGATAACAGGTATCAATTGGTTTGATGAAAACGTATTAGGACTTGGCCCTCAGGACGACTTACCCGAAAGCATGAATAATGCTGCCCATAATAAATTTTACCTTTTGCCTTTCATCCTTGGTTTGATTGGTTTAATTTATCATTTGAACAGCCATCGCAAAGATTTCCTGGTGGTAACCCTGCTATTTCTGATGACAGGTATTGCCATCGTGATTTACCTGAATCAATATCCTTATCAGCCTCGGGAAAGGGATTATGCGTATGCAGGTTCATTTTATGCCTTTGCAATATGGATCGGATTAGGTGTATTGGGTATTTTTGATATGCTCAAAAACAAAGTAAACCCGAAAGTAGCAGCCATGGTCATAACATTTGCCTCACTGCTCCTTGTACCTGGTATCATGGCCAAAGAAGGATGGGATGATCACGATCGTTCAGGCAAATATGCTGCACGCGATTTTGCGATCAATTATCTTGAATCGTGCGAACCCAATGCAATTCTTTTTACCAATGGTGATAATGATACTTTCCCGCTTTGGTATGCCCAGGAGGTGGAGGGAATCCGTACTGATGTTAGGGTGGTTAATTTTATGCTGGCCTCAGGCCATTGGTACATTCACCAAATGATGAATAAAGCCTACGAATCGGAGCCGTTGCCATTTACACTAAATTACGATCAGTATGAAAATGGTGTAAATAATGCCGTTGTTTTTTATAATCAAATGAAAAACAAAGCTCCTGTGGAGCTGAGCAGGGTGATTGATTTTATCGCCAGTGATAATGAAGAAACCATGGTTCCTCTTACTTCTGGTGAGAAAATTAAATTTTCTCCCACCAAAAACTTTAAACTTGTCATTGATTCGGCAGATATAGTGCGTAAAGCTGCTGTTCCTGAGTATATGCAGGACAAGATCGTAGATGAGATTACCTGGAAAGTGAAGCAAAGTTATTTATATAAAAATGACCTGATGTTGTTGGACATAATTGCCACTAACAATTGGAACCGGCCGATCTATTTCGCTAATCCGAGTTCGGTAAGTAAGGTTCTGGATGTAGAAGAATACTGCCATCTTGAGGGGTTTGTATACCGTTTTATGCCGGTTAAGGCTGATAACTATATTAATGGTGTTGGTGGTGTGGATGAGCAAAAATCATATGATATTTTCATGAACAAGTGCCAGTGGGGAAATCTTGCAGATCCGCATGTTTATGTTGATCGTGAAAGCGCCAGAAATGCTGTTATACCAAAGCAAAATTTCATGCGTACTGCCCAGGCAATGGTGGATAAAGGTGAAAATGATAAGGCGATTGAGCTTCTTGATTATTGCCTTACACAATTTCCGGATGAAAAATTTACTTACGACATGTTTATGATCCCGTTTATTAATGTGTATTATGATGCGGGAGCACCCGAAAAAGCAAATGCCATTTTGGAACGTGTTTTTGAGATTTACACCGATAATATCAATTATTATAATTCGCTGGATGCCGATCTGCAAAAGTATTATGAATCAGATTACGGGCAGGCCCTGGGTGTAATACAGCAGTTGGGAATGATGGCTCGCACGAATAAGCAGGATGAGTTATACCAGAAAATTGATAGTTCCTTTACCCAAATGATGCAAATGGCTCCCTAACCCTGTTAGGTAATCTTTTTCTTTTGTGATCGAATAAGCATGTATATTCCCAGTATAATAAAGGGAATACTGAGTATTTGACCCATATTCAACACCATATTCTCCTCAAATCCTACTTGTGGTTCTTTGATGAATTCAATAAGGAAACGCACACTGAAAAGTGTAACCAGGAAAAGGCCGAATAATAGGCCCTGTTGGATTTTTACACCCTTCTTGCGATAGATAAAAAACAGAACCAAAAAAATTACAAGGTAGAATAAGGCTTCGTAAATTTGAGTAGGATGCTTGGGAACCAGTTCGTCTCTGCGTTCAAAAATAAATCCCCAGGGAAGATCGGTTTGAATACCATATATTTCGGAGTTCATGAGGTTTCCCATGCGAATGAAAAACCCGGCAAGTGCCACTACAATTACAATCCTGTCGAGTATCCATAATAGTGGCTTTTTGGTTTTCCGTGAAAACAGCCACAAAGAAAAAATGATACCTACACCGGCTCCATGACTTGCGAGGCCTCCTTCCCAAACTTTCAGGATATCAATAGGATGTGCAAGGTAATATTCCGGTTCGTAAAACAAACAATGACCCAGCCGGGCTCCTACTACCGTAGCAATTACCATGTAGGTAGTCAACGTATCAAGCACGCCCTGAGGGTTACCTTCTTTTTTGAAAATGTAATTCATGATTATATATCCGAATACAAATCCAAGGGCGAACAGCAAACCGTAATATCGTATGGAAAGGGATCCTATGCTGAAAATCTCAGGCTTTACGTTCCAAACTATTGCATCTAAAATCATGGATGATAAATTTATCGGGCAAAGATACAAATTGAAATGGTTTACCGATAAATCACAAGATTAAAGCTTTTCGAGCAACGAATCTATTCTTTTTTCCAGCAAAGCAGTTTCAGGAGCAAAATTCAAGCCGCTGTATTGTTTCGACTTTTTAAGGGCCATTTCAAGGTTAAATTTGTCCTGTGGCATCCAATAACAAAGTCCTAGCTCATCGCAATGTTTTGCAAGATATTCCTGCTCGGTTTGGCCCGGGGTGGGTATAAAAACCGCTTTTTTATTTAATATGGCCAGGTCCATTAATGTTGAATAACCGGGACGGGAAATAATGACATCGGATGAAAGGATCATCGCCTGTAATGTTTTTGCGTTTAGGTGGTTGTATATTATGAGATTGCCATTTACTTGCTCCTCTATTTCGAGTTCGGGTTTACCCAAAACCATTAATGCCGTTTTCCCTGAATTGAGAATCTCTTTTTTCAATTTATTTTCGAGTAGGGTTCGCTGGGGTTCCGGTCCTGAAAGAATGGCCAACATTTCAAATTTAGGTTTTAATGGTTTGCTTTCTTCAGGTTTGCTAAACCTTGTTTGTGGTCCTATAAAATAAGCGTTTTGCGGGGTTTGCCTCCCGTGACTCAAGATGCCCGAAAGATTTTCTTTACCTTCAAAATCAGGGATCCAGCATTCATTAAAATGGTTGATATACCGTTTGTTTTGCCAGTTTAAAATGGGTTTTAAGAACCCCAGCTGCGGTGGTGTTTGAATAAAAAGCTGGTGGGTCATAAAAACCGTGTATGCCCTTTGGTTATAAAGTCCGAACCGATTATCGGAAATTACAATATCAATCTTGTGCTGGCTGATTATTTCACCCAGTTTTTGATGTTCCTGTTTGATCCCTTTCATTATCCGGGGTGCCTGCAGAAACATTTTTAAAGCCATTTTTGAGGATTCTGGATAGCTGAATTGATATCCCGGAAAACGGATAAATTGTAATTCGGGGAACTCCTGCCGAAGCAACATCAATGGACGGTTATCAGCACCAATGATCACATTCGCCTGCCGTTTTATTAAACTGCTGATAAGTGGTATGCATCGCGTGGCATGACCAATGCCCCAATCGAGTGGACAAACGAGGATATTTGGTTTTTTAGCTATCAATTGCCTGAATAATTTCAAACCAAAATACAATATTTTGAACTGTCCTGAGCAGATTTCTTTTATTTTTGAAAGTGATATGCCGAACCAGTTGTTACAATACCAGATTGCGATTTCACTGATTCCCGGAATCGGGGATGTAAATGCCAAAAAGCTCATTTCCTATTGCGGAGCTGCCGAAGCGGTTTTCAGGGAAACCAAAAAGAACCTGCTTAAAATACCGGGAATGGGCGTTGCTACAGTGAATGCCATTCTTTCGCAAAATGTGCTGGAACGGGCTGAGCAGGAGATGCTGTTCATCGAAAAAAATGAAATTTCAACATTATATTTCCTTGAAAAAAATTACCCTACCCGCCTTAAAAGCTGCCTCGACAGTCCGGTTATGCTTTATTATAAAGGGAATGCCAACCTTAATGCAAGCCGGGTGGTGAGTGTGGTTGGCACAAGGCGATCAACGGCCTACGGGCGGGAGGTTTGTGATCAACTGATCAGTGATTTGACAAGTCCTGATTTACTCGTTGTAAGCGGTTTGGCTTATGGTATCGATACGCAGGCGCATCGTTCTTCGGTGGAAAATAACATTCCGACGGTAGGTATTTTGGCCCATGGTCTTGACCGGCTTTACCCTGCACAAAACAGGGCTTTGTCGGAAAAGATGGTTGAAAACGGTGGTTTGCTCACCGATTTTATGAGTGCCACCGTTCCTGATAGGGAGAATTTTCCCAAGCGAAACCGCATTGTGGCCGGTATGGCCGATGCGCTTGTTGTGGTGGAATCAGCAAAAAGGGGAGGTGCTCTGATCACAGCCAATATTGCCAACTCGTATAACCGTGATGTGTTTGCTTTTCCCGGTCGGGTTTCGGATACTTATTCTGAAGGCTGCAATTATCTAATCAAAACCAACAAGGCTGCTTTGATCCAGAATGCGGCTGATATCCGCTACCTGATGAACTGGGATGACGTGAAAAAGCCTGGCAGACAAGCCAAACTTTTCCGTGAACTCAACCCGGAAGAGCAACAGGTGATGGAAATCCTGAAAAATGGGGAGCCGGTTGGAATCGATTATATCGTAATGCAATCCAAGCTTTCTAATTCCAAAATTGCTGCAATCTTGTTGAGCCTTGAATTCGACGGGATGGTGAGCAGTTTGCCGGGAAAGATGTATAAGGCGGTGTAGAAGGGGCGAAGGGCAAATGGCAGAGAGCAGAGAGCGAAGTGCTTAGGGCATAGAGCGGATAGCTAAGAGCGAAGAGTTGAGGTATAAGATCAAAGGCGCAAAACATGTAGCGAAATGTTTATACTGCTTTTTAGGATTATATATCCGAAAGCGATCAATCGGAAATTACAAATCCAGTAGAGCAATTTTTTAAAATCCTGGTGGGACGTCAGATTTATCTGGTCCACCGAAATAATTATCAAAAAAGAAATTCAAATAGAAAAATAGGAACAATTGATAGGTAAAATGATTCTTTACTCGTCCTTGATTCGCTTGTACTCTTCGTTCATCTCAAATGCCTTGTAATAAAGCATGATTACGATCACAAAGGCACCGATGCTGAGGAAAACCAGCAAACGAATGTCGTGGGTGATAAAACAGAAATTATACAATGCATGGAAGAAGGAAGCCCCAAAAAGTCCGGTCATGGAATCCACAAACTTGTTTTCGCGTGATTTGCCCATCCCCACAAAAAAGCCCATGATCACAGCAAAAAACAGGTTGCCAAGTACCACGGTGTAAGCATACAGAAAATCAACTTCGGTGTAATAAGGCAGCGTGAAATACAGAACATTGCCCATGAAAGCAAATCCCATGGAAATGATGATACTATATACAATCCCATCAAGAGGTCCGTTAAAGCTGTGTTTAGGGAAAGAGCTGTATCGCAAGATAAGATATTTCCCCAGCTCAGAACCAATACCCATTACCACAAAGGAGTAAAAAATAATACGGCGCACATTGCTGAATACATCCAGACCGAATTTAGAGGCGATGAACATAAAAATCAGGGTGATGACAATACTCAAAGCACCCAGCACAAAACTTTTGATAATACCCGGGTAACGGTCTTTCCCTCTTTTTTTCCAAATGATTGCAATTGCAAGAACCGCCAGTACTGGGGCAAACAACAGTGACAGGATATAATGTACAGCCATGGTGTTACGATTTGGTGCTCAAATATACAAAAGGTTTTATAATTCAGGTTTTCGCAAAAAATTAAATTCAAAGAAGTTCCAAATTAATTCTAATTGTTTTTCTTTGATTTATAAATTTCCGTTTGCCGCCTGATCGACTCATTGTGAACGATTTCCAAAAGTTTTTGAAGAAACTCTTTTTCCAATCCGGAGTTGAGGCCGGTTTTCAGGCGGTCACGCACAATGTTGCTCCAGCGCTTAAGCTGCAGGATTGTGATGTTGTTATCACGCTTGTAATAACCCAGTTCATCCACCAGTTCCATGCGACGTGAGAGGATATGCATTAACTCTGCATCAATTTTATCCACTTCCGAACGCAGTTCCTCCAGTTTGCTTTCAAATTCCCGGTTGCCTTTTTCTTCCCGAAGTATCAGCTTACTCAACAATATCTTCAGTTCGGCAGGGGTAACTTGTTGCTGCGGATCGGTGAGGGCATGATCGGGATCACAGTGAGATTCGAGCATCAATCCCTCCATTTCCAGGTCGAGAGCTTTTTGAGCCACACCAAGCAAAAGCTCCCGTTCACCGCAAATATGGCTTGGATCGCAAATCACCGGAATTTTTGGGAACAAACGTTTAAGTTCGATAGGGATTTCCCACATGGGTGCATTTCGATAGGGTGATTTATCAAAGAAGTAAAACCCCCGGTGAACGGCTGCAATTCGCTCTATTCCTGCATTCATGATCCGTTCGATGGCACCGATCCAAAGATTGATATCGGGGTTTACCGGGTTTTTAATCATCACCGGTACATCCACTCCTTTCAGTGCATTGGCCAGTTCCTGCAACGAAAAGGGATTCACTACAGTTCGGGCACCAATCCAAAGAATATCGATGTTATATTTCAGCGCCAAATCAATGTGGGCCGGATATGCCACTTCCACCGCTACTTTTAATCCTGTTTCGTTTTGAACCCGGTTCAACCATTTCAGCCCAACTTCGCCCACACCTTCAAACATTCCTGGCCGGGTACGAGGTTTCCAAACGCCGGCCCTGAAAATTTTTACCTGCGGAATTTCGGCCAGCAACTTTGCAGTCGAAAGAACCTGTTCTTCCGTTTCGGCGCTACAGGGGCCGCTGATAACTGTCGGTCCGTGTTCGCTTTTCAGCCACTCGTTAACATGATATGTGGATGCTATACTTGCCATTTGGCCGCAAAATTACTTAAATAATGTAATACTATAATGCATAGTTGGAGCTTCATAAAATGCTTGCTTTACAATGATATAAGTCATGCTTAATAAAAACGTCGCATGCAATTAAAAAAAGTATCTAATTTTGTAAGATAAAATCATGTCCTTATCCTAATTTATAAATATTGAAAAGGACAATTAGCAAGACGAAACGAATTGTAGCAGATGAAAATCAAAGAGATTTTAAAATCGGATAAATACGGCGATCAGGTAGTCGTAAAGGGTTGGGTGCGAACCAAAAGAACCAGTAAGAATGTGGCTTTTATAGCCCTCAATGACGGATCAACCATTCACAATGTGCAGGTAGTAGTTGATTTAAATGAGATCAGTGAGGAGAGTATCGCAGAGGCCACCACAGGTGCTTCGGTAGCCATTGAGGGTATAATGATTGAATCGCCGGGCAGCGGCCAGAATGTGGAAATAAGTGCCAAAAAAGTGACGGTGCTGGGCCCGGCTGATCCCGAAGTTTACCCGCTTCAACCTAAAAAACACTCCCTTGAATTTTTACGTGAAAAGGCACATTTACGCTTTCGGACCAATACTTTTGGAGCCATTACCAGGGTGAGGCATGCGATGATCTATGCCATTCATAAGTTTTTTAATGATAAAGGCTTTTACAATATTCACACGCCTATTATCACCGGTTCGGATGCAGAAGGTGCAGGGGAGATGTTCCGAGTGACTACGCTGGAATTAAATAACCTGCCCAGGAAAGAGGATGGCAGCATTAACTTTGAAGAAGACTTTTTTGGAAAAGAAACCAACCTTACGGTTTCAGGGCAACTGGAAGCCGAACTTGCAGCGCTTGCCATGGGTGAGGTTTATACCTTCGGACCAACTTTTCGGGCCGAAAACTCGAACACCTCACGCCACCTTGCCGAGTTCTGGATGATTGAACCTGAAATGGCATTTTATGATATTCACGACGATATGGACCTGGCAGAAGAGATGCTCAAGTACCTCATACGCTACGCCCTTGAAAATTGTATGGACGACCTGCAATTCCTGAGTAAAAGGCTTCAGGAGGAGGAAAAGAATAAAAAGCAGGAAGACCGTGCACCCATGGAGCTGATCGAAAAGCTGAAATTTGTTTTGGAAAACGATTTTGAACGCATCACTTACACCGAGGCAATTGATATTTTGAGAGATTCAAAACCCAACAAAAAAGGGAAATTCCAGTTCCCGGTCGACAAGTGGGGTGTGGATATGCAATCGGAGCATGAGCGCTACCTGGTTGAAAAACACTTTCAGAAACCGGTGATCGTTACCGGTTATCCCAAGGAGATCAAAGCATTTTACATGAAAGTGAACGAGGATAACAATACGGTTCGGGCCATGGATGTGCTTTTCCCGGGTATAGGCGAGATTATTGGCGGGTCGCAGCGCGAAGAAAAATATGATGTGCTTTTGAAACGAATGGAAGAAATGAGCGTACCAGCAGAGGAAATGTGGTGGTACCTCGAAACACGTAAGTTTGGTACTGTTCCGCATGCAGGTTTTGGTTTAGGGTTTGAGCGCCTCATGTTATTTGTTACCGGAATGGGGAATATCAGAGACGTAATACCATTTCCAAGAACACCACAAAATGCAGAGTTTTAATTAAGATTGAATGTAAGCTTGTTAAGCAGAAAATAAATTCTGATATTTGTTTATATCAAAGAGAATTAAGTTAAAGGGCAAATAGATGTTAAATCAAAGACTACAGCAAAAACTACTTCAGAAGCTCTCGCCCCAGCAGATTTTGTTAATGAAACTGCTGCAAATTCCTACAGTAGCCCTCGAACAACGGATCAAACAGGAAATTGAAGAGAATCCTGCACTTGAAGATTCAGAAGAGCTGGACCAGCTGGAGGATTATGATGATAACATAGATGATGATCCTTCTTCGGACAATGATTCGGATGAAGATGCGGAGGAGTATGATACAAAAGACAGCGACGACGAGTTTGATCTGAATGATTATATTGACGATGATGATATTCCTTCCTACAAACTGAATTCAAATAATCATAGCGCTGATGACGAACGCCGCGAAATTCCTTTTGTTTCGGGAGTAACTTTCCAGGAGCTATTGCAGTCGCAGCTTAGCCTTCGCGATCTTACCGAAGACCAGACGGCCATTGCCATTCACATCATAGGCAACCTGGATGATTCAGGTTATCTTAACCGGGAAATCAATGCCATGGTGGATGACCTCGCATTTACTCAAAATGTGCAAACCAGCAAAGAGGATATACTTGAAGTACTGCGTATGATCCAGGAATTTGATCCTCCGGGCGTTGGTGCCAGGAACCTGCAGGAATGTTTGTTAATTCAACTTAAAAAGATTGAAGAGCCAACACGTGCAGTTGAAATGGCTATTCTGATCCTGGAGCGCTATTTTAATGAGTTCACCAAAAAGCACTACGAGAAAATCCTTAAGAAAAGTCACATGACTGAGGATGACCTCAAAATGGCCATCGAAGAGATTTTAAAACTTAATCCGAAACCGGGTAACTCCCTTAGCGATACTACAAAAACGAACCATTATATCCTTCCTGATTTTATAATTTACAATAACAATGGCGACCTTGAACTTCAGCTTAATTCACGGAATACACCAGAGCTGAGGCTTAGCAGGACCTATGTGGACATGCTGGAAGCCTATTCAGGGAGTAAAAATAAAAGTCAGCACAAGGAAGCCTTGACTTTTGTAAAACAAAAGATCGACTCAGCCAAGTGGTTCATCGATGCTATCAGGCAAAGGCAAAACACCTTGCAGATCACCATGGAGGCGATTATGAACTATCAGCGCGAGTATTTCCTGACTGGTGACGAAACAAGGCTGCGTCCGATGATCCTGAAGGATATTGCCGAAATAGTGAATCTTGATATTTCAACCATTTCGCGGGTTGCCAATAGCAAATATGTGCAAACTCCGTTTGGAACCTTTCTGCTGAAAAGCTTTTTCAGCGAATCAATGCAAACCGAAAGCGGCGAAGAAGTTTCTACCCGGGAAATCAAAAAGATACTTTCTGATTGTATAGAAGCCGAAGAAAAAACCAAACCATTAACCGATGAACAATTAACAACAATACTGAAGGAAAAAGGATACAATATTGCCCGCAGAACTGTGGCCAAATACCGTGAGCAGCTTAATATTCCGGTAGCCCGACTAAGAAAAGAACTTTAAGGCTCTGCAATATGGAAACTAAAGTTGCCAAAATTGTTTCGGTTATTTTTCAACCTCTTTTAATACCCACTTACTCACTGCTGTTAATTTTCAGTCTTAATAATTATATCGCCTTGATCATTCCATCCGAATACCGGAAGATCATAGTAATTATAGTTGCAGTTACAACCTTCATATTGCCGGCCCTGTTTATTCTTATCATGTACCGGCGCAAAATGATTAACAGCCTTAATATGGACCGGCGCGAAGAAAGAATATTACCCCTGTTTATCACCGGAATATTTTATTTCCTGGCCTATAATCTTATGCGTCGTATCAATTTGGATGAAATCTACCTGAGATTATTCCTGGGATCGTTTCTATCAGTGATCACCGCATTGGTCATCAGTTTTTTCTGGAAAATAAGCATGCATATGATTGGCATGGGTGGATTTGTAGGTGCATTGATCGGAGTTACACAAATCATTCCTGTCGACCTGGCCCTTTGGGTTATGATCGGTGTATTTCTTTCGGGATTAACCGGTTTTGCGCGCCTGAAATTAAATGCTCATACACCCCTGCAAGTTTATGCGGGGTTTTTAGGTGGTTTGCTGGTAATGCTCCTGATTTTCAGGTTTTAATCTTAAAATGGTATTACTGTAATACCAATGGATATTGGATACATCTGTGTCCCTTTGCCCTCAGTGAAAAGAGAACTTAACTGATAATAGCCCCACAAATTCAGCCATTTATAACCTATCCGGCCTGTAAATCCATACCGGTTTTTCTCCACATTATTAAATTTTCCATATTTAATAATAACGTTGCTGCTTGCATCTGAGAGATAATCTTCGCCTTTATATTTGGTTTGAGCTTTCATTAAAAAACCAAACTTGAATCCAACGGCAAGACGGAACTCACCTTTCGACTTATACCTGACTTCAAGCGGAATATCGAGGTAGGTGGTGGTTAATTTGGATTTTTTAAAGTTAACTCCTTCGATGGGAATAAAATTGATGGTATCGGCAGATGCGTATAACCACGAATCGCTGTAAAGATTATGAACACTTAATCCTATTCCCGGCGAAAAACTAACATTGCTGTTACCGAACATATAATTATACGATCCGAATAAGTTTACACCCGGGTTCAGGGTTTTGGGTTCCAACTCCTGGGGAGTGTCCTGCCAGATGTCAGTAAATACATCGAGTCCGAATGTAAATTTACGTTTGGTTTCTTCATTAACCACCTGCGACCAGGCATTTACAGCAATAACAGCAAATAATAGGATGAGTGCTCTTTTCATTCTTAATTTATTTATTGGTCAAAGATAATACATTCTGAAATATTGGACTACATCCACTTTTTACGTTTGAAGAGTCCGTACATGGCTAACACGATAACCAGCATGGCTCCTATTACGATCCAAAATGACCTTGGATCGTCCTGCAGGGGCAAATTTACATTCATCCCGTACAAACCGGTAAGGAAGGTAAGAGGAAGTAAAATGGATGATATGAGGGTGAGTATCTTAATGATCTCATTGGTACGATTTGCCTGCAATGAGTCGAAAGTTTGAGATAATCCTTCAATCAGTTCGGCGTAGTCCTCGGTCATGTCCCACATTTGTTTATAGTAGTCGAGGATATTGCCCCAGTAATCTTCCATGTTATCGGCATAACCTTCAATCTGCCCTGATTCAAATTTTCCGAACAGGGGTAATTGTGGCTTAAACATGGTATTCAACAGGATCATATTTTTCCGGATTACGGATATTTTTTCGATGGTTTTTTCAGCCCGGATATTAAAAAGTAATTGATTAATTGCTTCCACATCGTCGCCAATTCTTTTAATTACCATCTGCGTTGATTTCATCAATCGCTCCAAAATATGATATAATAGCTGGTCGCTGGTACCAACTTCAAACTCTTCACCACGTGTTTCCTGGTCTTTTCCCTGTTTGAACATTTCGGCAACTACCCAGTGTGATTTACCGATGGTGATTACATAATCCTCACCCCAGAATATTTTAACCTCTTTGATCTTCAGCAGTTTGTTTTGCCTGTCGAAGTTAGGAAAATGAAGGATCATGAAATAGTAATCGTCGTAAACGTCAACTTTGGGACGCTGGTTAAAAGCGCTTCGGCAGTCCTCAATATCCAAAGGGTGAAAGTGGAAATTATTGCTTAAAAATTCCAGATTTTCATCGGTAGGATTTAAGATGTGATGCCATCTGAGGGTTCCAATTTTCAGTGTTTCAATCATAGCGCCGATTTTAGTCGTTAATAATTCGAATTATTGTTCGGCCGTCGTCAGAGGCTGCCTGGTTGTGAGTGAAGATTCACCCAAACCGGCCACGAAAATATTAAAAATTTGCCAGTCGAGGTGCATCCCTGCAATTTTAATTATTTTAGAAGTAAATAAAAAGCCGGTTCATTTGAGCCGGCTTTTCATCTTACCTAAGATCGACTGTTATTCGATAATCATTTTTTTAGTTACGGCTTTATCGCCTGAACGAACGGTGTAAAAATACACTCCTGATTCAAGACCATTTGCACGAACTGTTAATTCAGCTTTACCGGCACTGTAATGCTGAACCGGTGTCTGGTAAACAATTTGTCCTATCAGGTTTGTAACTTCAAGGCTCAGGTCAGCAGGTTCATCCAGAACAACATATACATTTGATACACCACTAAAAGGATTGGGGTAGTTTTGTGAAACTGTTGAAGCTGAAATTAGATCATTGTGCTCACCAATGCTACTTAATAAGTCAGCTTTTGGAATAGTAACAAATCGTGTGAAATTTTCTTCGGCGCTTATCCCATTTTCACTTGCTCCCGGAGTATGATCTGCCTGGTAAGTGAAATAAATATTATCATCAGAGCGGTCGGCAGCAGAAGGAAATGCGCATTCATCAAATAGATTGATCAGATCATTGGTTAGATCATGGAATTCGCCCCACCATTCACCACCATTTACCGAAGATCTGGCCCAAATATGACGGTAGTTTGCTGTTCCATTATCGTAGCCTTCCGTAACTGACGCATAAACAATAAACACCTGGTTCATATCATCTACAATGATTTGTGGCTGACTTGACAAGCCAGTATTATAATAGCCCCATTCATCCAATATATCGAGTGACCCATTGTTATCTACATCCTGTGACCATCCAACTAAACTGTAATCTTCAACGAGTTCAGAGGCTGGATCTCCATAAGGATTTAAGGCATTGATATCATTTGAAAATGCAGGACGATCTTCATTCCAGTAAACTACACCATCAACACCAGGGAAGTAACTTTGTGATGTGCCATCATGCAGGCTTCTTGTTAAACTGAATACTACATGAACTTTCCCACTGTTATCAATGGCAATATCATGTGATCCGTCGGGGGAATAAAAGGTATCTGTTGCAGCAGACCCATTCAAAGGAAAGGGACATTCCCAAACTACTGATTTATCCCAGGTTTCTCCCTCATCCATTGATTTCATAATAACCATATCCATCCAGCCATCACCAACTAAAAAGGCCATGGTTCCGGCGTTTGGGTCTGCCCAATCATAAGTATCTGGCCCCACTTCAAGGGTATAATTAGTACCGAGTTCATCAAATACCTGATTTTCTATTTCCCACGAAGCACCGGCATCACTTGTTCTGGCATATAATAATGCTGCTTCCTGACCATTGTAAGCTACCCAGGTAGTTGACAGTATATGGATAAGGCTTTTATCAACACCAGTTGTAACAATCCTTGGAAAGGAGATATCAACAGCTCCTGCTGGCCCGCCCTGAATAACGAGGTTCCAGTCGCCTGTGCCTCTTTCATAGCGCGTACCTAATATGGTTCCTTCGTCATAATCATGTGCGGTATATGCTTCACCATTTTCTCCAAAAGTAGTATAGGATGGCCAGCCAGCTTTCGCAGCATTTTCAATTGCAGCAGTTGGAGCCGTTCCCCAATTATTTCCATCGTAAAAATTATACCCAGTTCCCCGATCGTTACCACTTGGATTGCCTTCGGGGCCCATGGTCCATACGGCACCTAATGTACCATCATCGTGAAGGTAAACACGGGTTTGCATACTTTGGTTGGTTTGGATATCATACCAGGTGCTTCCGATATCGGTTTCCGATAAAATGCTTTTATAGTTTTCACCAGGCATTTGGGTGGCTTCGGCAGTTTCTAATCCTTTAACAGGTTTCTGAACCTCAACTGCTTTATCCCTCATTGATTTTGAAAGTACTGCGCGTTGCTGTGCATAAGTGCTTACTGCAAAACCCAATACCAATAATACGAGTAAGATTTTTTTCATGATTGAAAATTTTAATGAATAGATATATTGTATTTTATTTTTTAAATTCAAGAGACGCAAAGTTACACAATTTATTAATTTTTAGGCTGATGTTATTGTTGAATTATATTTTATAACAGGATAAAAAAGTGGCTGCCTTGAAGGATTCCGGGGTAGAAAAGTTAATTACAATTGAAACCCGTTAAGACAGCCATAAATTATTGTTTTTACTCAACGACCATTTTTCGCGTAACCTCTTCTTTATTTGCTTTTAATGTATAAAAATATACGCCTTTTGAGAAGCCGGAACAATTGATTTCCAGGCTGTGAATACCATAATTATAGTATTGATCAGGCAGATCAAGTATTTTTCTTCCGGTGATATCCACCACTTCAACGCTAAGTATGGCAGACTTTTTCATTTCAAAAGCTATGATCGTAGAACCATTCACAGGGTTCGGGTAATTTTGCGAAACTTCAAAAAGCTGTTGATGATTTTTCTGATCGTAAATTCCCGTTATTTCATCCTTTGAAATTTCGGAAAAAACCCAGAAATTATCTCCGAAAGGATCCTCATCTCCGGCAACAGCCATGCCCGGTTCCGTATCCTGCTGGTAGATCATAAAAATGCTTTCAGGATCCATATTTTGAGCTACAGCCGGAAACACACTTTCGTCGAAAATATGTATCAATCCTTCGGACAGGTGGGTGAAATGACCCCATGATGTGCCTCCGGTTGTTGATACCCTCGACCACAGATGCCTGTAATTCTGCAATCCGTTGTCAAATGTTTCGGTAACCGATGAAAAGAAAACATACAATTCATTGGATGAACCCATGGTTAATTGAACCATGCTTGACAAACCCACATAATACCTCCCCAGGTTTTCAATGGATGATCCTACGAAGGTAATCTCACCATCACCATCCATATCCTGGCTCCAACCAATCAGGTTATAATCCTCAATCAATTCGGTGCCTTCTTCACCATATGGATTTAATGCATCAAATGTTCCTGAAAAAGCCGGCATGGTTTCGTTCCAGTAGCCAACTCCGTCGATAAAAGGAAACCAATACGTTCCTGATTCATCCGCATTTGCCCTGTTAATTCCAAAAACCACGTGTGCTAAACCCTGGTTGTCAAGTTTAACATCCCATGATCCGTCTACACAATAAAAAGTATCGGTTGGAGTACCGTTTGCCCACATTGGGTATGGATGTTCCCATATCACTGTTTTTGTCCAGTTTTCACCATTATCGGTTGATTTCATCAAAATAGCCTCATTGAACGGGCCTCCTGAAACAAAAGCAACTACCCCATCACGTTCGGTTATATCGTATTCGTCGCCATTAAAATGGGTGTAATATGCCGAAGAAAGTTCTTCGAGCAGCAGGCAGTCAATATCCCACGTTGCACCACCATCGGATGATCTGGAATAAAGCATAGCTCCATCCAGACCCTGGTAGGTTTGGCCATTATTTGCAACCGGCCGCGTTACAGAAATCATATGAACGGTGTTATGATCGATCCCGGAGGTAATGAAGCTTGGCCATAATAAAGCTTCGCCACCAGCCGGGCCTTCATACAGATATTCGTTCCAGTTGCCTGTACCTTTATCAGGGCGCCTGTTTACCAGCAAGCCGTCATCCGCTCCTCCTGAAATGTGTGAAATGATCATTTCCCCGTTTTCGCCAACGGGGCCGTAGCAAGGCCAGCCACTGCGCTGACTTTCGATGCGGGTATCAGGGAATTCGCCCCAGTTGTTACCATCATAATAGGTGTATGCCGAACCCCTGTCGCTAAATCCGGGATCATTAAAGCCGGTCATCCAGGTTGCTGCAAAGGTACCATCATCATAATGATACAAACGAACCTGTGTGGTGGAATTGGTTTGGCGGTCGTATCGCGAATCCCCGATTTGTGTTTCAACAGGGGTAAGCATCGCTTCCTTTAAGCCCGGATTTTCAAATTGATTGGAGGCTTGATAGCCATCAAATTTGTCCATCTTTACACCATAATTTCTAAGTTCCGTTGGAATAGAGGCGCGTTTTTGCCCCCAGGCCGACAATGCAATAATTGCAATGAAATACAATAGAAAATGTCGTTTCATGATTAAAATTTTTGGTTAGAAATTTATTTTACTGTTTAAATGTGGTTAACACCAAAGATAGGCATAGGCTGCGGGGATAGCAAGAATTAACCAGTCAGCGGTAAGGTCAAATCAGTTAACGGTAAATTGGTTTGGTTTTTTATGGCATAAAAAAACCGGGAGCAGATACCCCCGGCTCTTTTATTCAGAATTTTTACAATTTTAATTACCTCCAAACATAACTGCTATGTTGATTGATATAACACCATTTTTCATATCAACTTTTTCATCAGCTACATCTTCGGCAATTGACCCCAGGCCCATGTTGTAACGGGCACCTACAACCAATCCAAAACTACTCATTGGTATTTTGGCTCCAGCGCCTATAGCCAGGCCAATATCAGTTCCTTTGTAGCTTTCTTTAACTTTTTTAGTTTCATAGGTGATTTGGCCGGTGGTGATGTCAAATCCGGTTGCAACTTTATATTCACTTTCACCATCCCAGGAGGCACCCATTAACAATCCGATTGTTGGTCCTAATTCTCCATAAAATTTAATCTCGTCGCCAAACTGAGCCTGGGCTAAAATCGGAATATTGATGTAACTAAGTTTCAGTGGATAATCCTTTTTATCTCCATTTTCGTCTTCACCTTCGTATTTCGCTCCTTTTACATCAAACAGCAATTCGCCCTGTACTGAAATCATGTCGTTGATGCCATAGTTACAAACACCACCAACATTAAATCCAATTAACATGCTGTTATTTTCCACATCGTCGCCACTAACATTTGCCAGGTTCAAACCCAGCTTTGGGCCGTAAGTTAATTGTGCCATTGAACTAAAACTAAATACAATGGCAGCGACCATTAAAATAAATCTGATCTTTCTCATAAGGTAATAAATTAATTGTTGAAAAATTTGGTTATCACCAACAAATATAAATAAAATATATATATGCCCTTAGTTGGTTAATATTTATTCCAATGAAAAATTTATTGAATCCTAATAATTTGCTTTGCCTTTATGTTTTTACCTGAACGGGTTTTACCTGTAATATTGATTTCGTAATCGCCCGTTTGGTCGGAGGTGTAAAAAGTTTGTCCGGATAAATGTTTGGATATTGAAGGATTGAACTCAAGCAAAGTTTCAAACCAGGGCAGATTGTCGGGAAGAGTATTGACGAACAGACTGTCGGAAGAAATAAATGAAGCCGGTTCGGAGCGCATTTGATAATTGAGGAAAACTACGTCTTCAGGGAGTTTTAACCCACCAAAATTGTCTGTTTTGGTATGTATATAAACCAATCCTCTAATCGTAAAATCGCCAAGAATAAAAGTGCGGTTGATGACTTCAATCTTTTCTATCTGTGCAGGATACATATCAAGCAATATTCCTGCATCTACAATGGGAATGCCGTCAAGCAAAATCAGTGGATCTTCATAGGAAAGTTCGGATTGTTCGTCGAATACAACAATCTGATAATGTCCGTTTCGTTCTCTGAGTCGTGTGTAATGCACAATTTCATTAAACACTTCTCTAACCGAATTTAAAGCAATATAATCAGAAAGTAAGGTAGTTTCTACCCGATGCCCAAACCAGGTTTCTATGGAGGGTATCACTTCCGGTTTTGCAGATTCTTTGGCATTATAAACCATCGTTACCTGCTGATCAACAAGTAAACCGTTGATAAAATCCATATTAGTTTGATTCAAAGTTATCGGCTTTTCTACAAATTCTGCAAAATGGGTTGAAAAATCGTTGTTAAGCAATATTTCGGGGGTTATTGAGTCGGTTGTTTGTGCCCGAAGGAAAATTTCCTGATCACCGGTCAGGTGCGGGAAACTGAAGATAAAGCGGCCTCCCAGTTGGGTGGTAGTAGCGTGAAGCTGAAAAACATCATGCAGAACAGATGCATAAACCCGCACATTATCAATCGGTTGACTGGTTTTTGAATCCACCACCACACCGGTAATTGAAATGTCACGAATATCAGGTACGAACAACATTTCCACCTGTTTTTGTTTAATCCGTTTCTCAAATTCAGGACGGATCCCATTTGAATATATTACCAATGCAGCTTCCAGTTGTTCCAGCACTTCAGGGTCGGAAACATCCAAATATGCATCCTTCCATAAAACGGGATTATAAATCAGATTTGCAGGAACAGATGCCCCACTGTAGGTGGCTCCTTTTTTTACAACACTTGTTTGTAGTAGCATCAAATCCTCATTCAGCAGAGAATTGGTATCAATAGTAAAGCTGACCTTTTCTCTCCGTGCATAGTCTTTCTTATTGGTCGAAACCGGCAAATGAATCATTTCATCAGATTGGTAATAAACGGTTTTTAAGTCAATTAATTCATCGTTTTCATTGTAAGCGCATACGTAAATGAGGCCCACCGGAAGCATCGAAGATGGGGTTTCAAAGGATTGGCCGGAATTTTTATTTTCTGTTTCAAATGATGAAATTCGGGTTTTTGTTTGAGAATAAACTTCCAATTTAAGCTTTGTATCTTGTTTAGCAATAGTAATTTTCAATCCTTTATCAGTCAGGCTAACCATCATTCCTAAAGGTTGATCACATGCCCGAGGAAGTGGAATAAAACTGGTATCGGCTTCGGTGTTAATGATCCTGATGGAGTAGGTAGCCGTGTCGGATGGCTTAAAAGTAACAGTAGCAATTCCGTTGTCAAATTGCCGCAATGGCGACTGAAAAATCCCCAATGAATCCACAAGCGAAATACGGGTGTTTTCACTAAATGATGATACATTCATCACGATCCGGTTTTCAATTGCCGGGTACAGACAACCATGGCTCGTATAAATCTGAATGGAGTCATCAGGGATTACTGAAGGAGAAAACTCCGGATTAAAAATTTGGATTACCGAATGAAAATATGTTTCGGGCGGGTAATTTCGCATGAGTTGAGTATAGGCCCTGATAAAATATGCAGCAGATGGCAGTTCTTCCGGAATTGAGATTTTGCCGGTAATAAATCCATTGTTCAGTTTAAATTTTTTCTGAACAAATACCCGGTTTGAGGCATTGAATATTTCAATGTATAAAATCTGGCTGATCGTTGTATTTTCTGATGAGTCATTTAAATAGCATACGGCACTGAACCACAGCGATTCGCCAGAGATATACACCTGCCGGTCGCTCAAAAGTTCAACTCTTTCGGGGCACTCATCAGGTAAAAACATTTTTTGTGCAAGTACATTTGTCTGATTGATGAATACCATCATCATCAAAAATGTAAAACTTATATTTCGAAGGTTATTCATATTAATTATCTATCCAAAAATCGGGTTTGACAATGGTTCCACCCTTTTCCCTGCAATCAGTACATTGTCTGTCAGGTAGGGCACGTTGTCCGGAGCCATCTATGGTTACATATTCCGGCCAGTCGCGGGCATCAATATTATAAAACATCCATCCATAGGCTTCATAATCAGGTAGCGATAGCTCACAAATGGGATAATGCATAGGTATGATCGCAGGAGGCCGGTTAATAAAAATCCTTTTTACATCGATGCCAGCAACCTGGAAATAGCCCAATACCGGTTCATTTTCGTCATCAACCCTTTTGATATTTCCCTTAATCTGATAAGGAAGATGGGTATATAAATTTCCTGATGCAGTTGTTTGCTCTTTTACTGCATCCCAATATTCCCAGGCGGATCTGGAAATGGTCAGTTGCTTAACCAAAAGGCTGTACCGTATTGAAAAATGCCTGGTATCGAAACCAATGTAATGAAGCGGATAATCAGTAATAACAGGTTTATCAAGACCAATGGCAGTGGTTGTAAAGATGGAATAAACAGGTTCAGTGATCCAGCACGTTTGAAGTGAATCCGGATCAGGAAATACATGCAGTTTACCGTCGTAATATAAATAGATCTGGTAATCGGAAGCATATTGCCATGTATGTTGTAATTGCCATCTGAAACACAGGCTATCGTTATCCCCGTTTTGTGTTGAAATATTAAACCTGTATCCCGGAATATCCTGATGATATACGTCGCTATAATGATATTCGAGGATGGGATAAATGGTGTCAATATCCACCGGGGCAGGCAATTTTTCAAATGCTGATTCGTAAACATTCCTTTCAGAATCCTTAATCTGGATTTTATAGGAGTTACCGGCAATCCCCTGAATACCATCTGTAGCCGTAGTATAAACGCCGGGTTCTGTTTCAGAAAGCATTTCCGAATGACCCTGGTTATCCATAATGATCACCTCACTATCCGTAACGGGGTTATATTCAGGATAAACTACCGTAGTGGCTCTTGATAAACGAACAACGTAGGGGCCCGGATCCGTTGAGATCAAACCTTCCACCACCAGCAGGTTGCTGTAATCCTGTCTGAGATCGGGAGTAAAGGGTTCTTCGCACGATACAAGTGAGTTGGTAAAGGGAAGTATAAATATCCACAAAAGGCCGGGCATCCCTTCCATAATGCGGTAGCAATTCCTGATTCTTGTAACGATATTTTGCAAAATCTTTTCCATTTGATCAGTCAATCCAAAAGTCCGGTTTTTCAATTTTGCCTCCCTTTTCACGACAGTCAGAACAAAATTTTTGGGGCACGGCTCTGTTTCCATAAAGGTCAACCACCACATATCGGGGCCATTCGCGCCAATCTTTTATTCTGAACATCTCACCATATTCTTTGTAATCGCCTTCGGTTAATTCACAGATAGGATAATACATCTGCTGCGGAGGAGCGGGCCGGTTTATAAATACCCTTAAACGGTCTTCGCCGGCAACCTCAAAATAGCCCAGCACAATCTCGTCGCCATCATTTACATTGTGAACATTTCCCTTTATCTGGTAAGGAAGACTGGTATAGAATTCACCTCCGGATGTATTTTGATCGGCAACATCTTTCCAATAGGTATAAGCATTTTCGGAGAGGGTAAGCTGTTTGATCAATAAACTATATCGAATAGATATTTCGCGTTGCTCAAAAGAAACATAATGCAGCGGATAATCAGCTATTATTGGGTTATTTAATCCGGCTGTGGAAGCTGTAAATATCTCATAAACAGGTTCGGTAAGCCAGCAGGTGTGTAATGAATCGGGATCAGAAAAATCATGTAACACTCCGTCGTAGTAAAAGTAAATTTTAAAGTCGGAAGTGTATTCATAGGTCTCCTCCAGTTGCCATCTGATGTAGGTGGTATCCTCGATACCGGTTTGTGTGTTGATAAAAAACCGGTAACCCGGAATATCAAAAGTATGATAATCGCTATTTGTGTATTCGATATCAGTATAAATGGTATCGATGGGCATTGGTTCCCTCAGTATTTCAAAATCAGAAATGTACGATTGATTATCCGGTCCATTTAGAAGCAGACGGTATGATCGCCCGGTTATTCCCCGGATACCATTAGGCGCTGTTTGATATACTCCGCTTTCGGTTTCTGATAAAGTTTCTGAGTTGCCTTCATCATCTTCAATGACCACTTCAAAACCTTCCAGTGGGAAATATTTGGGATAAAGCAAGGTGGTTGAATGCGAAAGCTTCACTGTATATGGACCAGGCTGATTTGAAATCCTTCCTTCCACCACGAGTAAATTGTCATATTTTTCGCCCAACTCAGGCCAATAGGGATCTTCACATGCCGGAATAATCATCAGGAATAGGATGGATGAGATTAAAAACAAACATTGTAATCGCAAGCGAAAACAGGTTAACTGTTTCAACCGGCGATTAATATTATTTAAAGTTTTCAATCCCATTGTTTATTCAATAGTTCGTCCAAAATACAGGTTCCTGAATGGTTCCCCCTTTGAGCCGGCAATCCAAACATTCCTGCAAAGGTAATGCTGCCGCTCCTTCCGGAGAGGTAGTTGCATATATAGGCCATGATTCGGGAGGAAATTCAGTGATTGCTGAGAAATTTTCAATATCAGCTTCTGACAGAATGCATTTTTCGTAATAATAATTTAAGGGTGCCCTGGGTACAAAAACCCGCATTGTATCTGTTCCAGCCACCGTAAATTGACCCAAAACAGCTTCATCAGGATCGTTAATGTTTTTAATATTGCCTACAATCCTATATGGCTGGGATTGATATAAACCTCCCTGCTCTTCGGATTGAATTTTTACCTGCTCCCAAAAATTCCAGGCCGACTCCGTGAGGGTGTATTGGTTTACCAGCAAACTGTACCTGATATAAAGTTTGCGGGTTTCGGTATCTACATAATGCAGCGGAAAATGCCTTATAACAGGTTGATTCAACCCATCAGTGCGGCCGGTAAACAATTGCGAAACCCGTTCTGTTTTCCAGCAGGTTTGCAGGGAGTCGGGTCGGGGGAATGGTTTTATTTCGCCATCGTAATAAATCTGGATTTTAAAATCCGATTTATATTTATAAGTCTCTAACAAACTCCACATCAGGAAACTGGAATCTTTTATTGCTTCCTTGCTGTCAATATAAAACTGATATCCCTCAATATCATGCAATAATTCATGTCCGGGCTTTAATTCCTCTTCCCAGGTTACCTGGCTGATTTTAATTGGTTCTTGCAGTAATTCAGTTTCCGACTCATAGCTTTCGCCGTTTGCAAGCTGAATATTCAATTGATATGATCTGCCTGCCATGGGCTGTGTTGTTGAATCCGAAAGGTAAATCCCGGGGTCTTTTTCCTGCAGCGTGATTTGATTTCCAATATTATCTGTGATGCTCAATGAAGCTTCTGTTTCAGGAATAAATACTGATTGATCAAGACTGGCCGATCGTGATAATTTAACAATGATAGCCCCCCTGGCATTGGTCATAATACCATCGACCACAAGCAGGTTATCGTACTTTTCAATTTCGGGCCAATACTCTTCAACACATGCGGTGAGCACAGTAAAAACAAGAAATAATATGAGTCTGAATTTGCTAGTCATCGTAATTCCCGAGTTTGAAATTGTAGGTGATTGAAAAAATGGGGGTTCCAAATATTGAAAGTTTGTAACCTTTCACCTGCCCGTCTTCGGAGCGGAAATAAACAGAATATGCATTTTTTCTTCCGGTTAGGTTGTAAACTGAAAAGTTCCAGGAGCCATGAGCAAATTTACGGGCCCGCAAATTGCCTTCAACATTTACGGAGAGATCTATTCTGAAATAATCGGGCAGCCGGTATTCGTTGCGCACCGAATAATGAATAAGCTTGATACCGTCCTGAAAGTAAATAGCCGTGGGATAGGTGATGGGTCGTCCTGTGGAATAAACCACATTTCCTGAAAAACTCACCCGCTTTGATACCCGGTAATTGGCTACCAGGTTAAAGGCATGGGGTTTATCATAGTTGGCCGGATATTGTAATCCCTGGTTGTTTTGTTCGCCGGTTTCCGGATTGTTTACCGTTACAAGCGCCCGCGACCAGGTATAATTGATCCATCCGTTCATGCGGCCGAGTGGCTTTTTGATCATCAACTCCAAACCGTAGGCTTCCAGGTCACCCTGAACGATATCGGTTTCCGGTATTTCATTGGCAATCATTTGAGCGCCATCCTTAAATTCCACCAGGTTCTGAACATCTTTGTAATATCCTTCCACTGAAACTTCCAATATTTCTGAGAGAATATTTGAATAAAGTCCCAGTGAATACTGATCGCCAATCATCGGTTTTATATTGTAGTCAGCTAGTTTCCAGGCATCGGTGGGGGATATGGCAATGGTATTAGAAAGCATAAAAATATACTGATGCAGCCTGTTGTAACTGCCTTTTACCGATAGTTTATCATTGATCACATACCGGGCTCCTATCCTGTAATCAAGTCCTGAATATGTTTTAATATTTTCATTTTTACCAAAGATCAGGGTATCCTTAATACTTTCTGAGCTCCGCGGAGCACCGGGGTAGTAGCTGTAAACTGTTTTAGGGCCAAGGTATGTGTAAAGATTATAGCGCAATCCGCCTGAGATTAAAAGATCATCTGTTAGTTTCCATTCGTCATTGATAAAAATGCCATTTTCAATTGCCTGTTCCTTTTCAAATGTTCTTGGAATGATCGAAGAACTTTCGTTGAATGGTAAATAATCTCCGGGGATGGATTCATATAAAATGGAATTTACACCCACCGATACCCGGTGTGATTCGGAAGGATTCAGATGTAATCCGGCTTTAAGTTCGGTATGGTTGAGCTGGTAGCTGATTTTATATGCAAACTGCTCATATTCTTTGTTCCGGTCCTCATACTGATAGGTCCCTCTTGCAACAGAGAGGTCCAGGCTGTGCTTGTCCTTAATAAAATGGTTCCACTCCAGGGCGCCACCCTTATTCTGGTAGGTGTTTTCACTGAGGTTAGTAATATTTACATCATCGTAACTGTAATAAGAAAACAGCCGAATTTCGTTTTTCGGATTCAATTTGAAGGCAAAATTTGCAATGGCGTCACCAAAATATGCCTCACTTGATTTGAGGTCGGGGTTTTGAAGTGAACGCAATATCCAGTTTGAATACGTTGACCGCAATCCAATCATGTAACTGCTTTGGTCTTTCTTAAAAGGACCTTCGGCAACCACACGTGCTGTAACAGGGCTTATACCTCCGCTCGCTTTAAATTTCTCAAAATCGCCGGTTTTGGCGGTAATGTCAAAAATGGACGATAATCTTCCACCAAAATCCGCCGGAATATTACTTTTCAGCAAAGTGAAATTTCCAATAGCATCAGAATTAAATGCCGAGAAAAATCCAAATAAGTGCGATGAATTATAAACGGGTACTTTGTTAATGTAAAACTGGTTTTGATCGGCCGGGCTGCCACGAACATTAAATCCGGTGGCACCCTCGCCAACAGTTTGCACACCCGGCAGCATCAGCGCAACCTTTATAATATCTTTTTCACCTAAAACCACAGGAACTTCCTTAATACTTTTTACGGATATCTTTTCAAATCCCATTTGAGCGCCACGAACATTGTGCTCCTTTTCGCCACTTACGATAAACTCATCAAGGGTATAAAGTTTGGGAATAAGATCAATATTTAAGATGCCATCCGATAAAACTTCAAGTTTATACTTTTCCGTTTCACTGTCGAGGCTACTTACAACCAAGGTGTATATTCCCTTGCGAAGCGTGATTCGGTAGTTGCCATTTTCGTCAGTGGTGGTGCCTTTTTCAAGTTCTTCAATGTAAATGTTTCCACTGATAATGGGGGAGCCATCGCTCGCATTTCGAACGGTTCCGGTTAAAACAGGTTTGCTCGTTCGAATCCCGGCCTTTTTATTTCCTATCACAACCTTTCTGGCCACATATTCTTTGCGTGTTTGCAGCCATTTTTCATTTTCAACAACCTGGGCAGGTAAGGTGTCAGCGCGAGGAAGCCCAACTGATGTTTCAATAAAAAAGTTGGCAGGAAGCTGTGTTTTAACCGCCAGGATATTACTAATGAATATATTGCCTTTTTCATCCATCGAAACTTTCCAACTGAAATCTTTTAAGCTTTCCTTAAGAATGGTGGTAAGCGATAAGCTGTCCTTGCTAACCCTTATTTGCACATCGAGCAGGCTGTCATTTTGATAATAAAATTTAACAGGATATTGATGTTCACAACGCATTGCAAATTCCTTAAAAGTCAACCCATTCCATGAACGATCAATTATGATTGGGCGATTTTGTGCCTGCGTTTCAACGGTGATCAGCATCAGGATAAAAACACCGATTACCTGAAATATTTTATACTTAAGATTGTTTGTCACACCAACTCATTATTTCGATCCATTGATCATTATTTGCTTTCCTGAATTTAAAGTGCAAATCGCGTAATTTCTTTTTCAGTTGTTTCTGAATGCCCGGAAATGCATTTATAAGAGAACTTTTGTTATATATTCGGATTGCCTGATCGTTTTTGATTATAAAGTAATTTGTATTGAGTTTTGAATACAATCCATTGGGATTGGTTTTGTTGTATTGATTCATAAATGTTTTAGAATATTTACGAATAAAATGGAATTGACCGGCATATAAAATTTCTCCAAAACCCTGAATGTTTGCTTCTGACATAACATGGTTTAAATTGGTAAAAACCTGTCCGGCAAGCTGAAATTGATCAATTTGAGATGAGTTCAAAATGACAGGCTGTTTAACATAGGTGTCGGATTCACCTTTCTGGAGGATGACGGTTTCATCCACAATATTGTATTTAATGAATAGATTTTCATATTCATCTCCAATAAAAGTGATAGTTGCCTTATTCCAATCTGCATTTAAATAATAGGGATTACCGTTTGCTTTGGGATGATCAGGTATATAAACAAATCCTCTTTCAATAAAATCGTTGGAACCGTATAACAAATTTGACTCACTTAAAATACGCTGTGAATCCCCGTCCTGTGCCAGTATATTACTAAAAGGAAGAAAAAATAAATAAACCAGGGATATGCTTTTTAAAATCAGCGTTTTCATCATTGTTTAAATCGGTAATTGCAGCAGATTTAGCCAAATACTGCCTTAGTAAAATTGTTTAAAGATACTTATTTACCTGACAAGAAGCAACCGGAAAAAGTATGCACAAACGTGATATTAAAGTTTGGGGAGTGAATAGGTAATGGTAGACCAGGGTTGAAAAATTCGTTGAAATAGGTTCGGTTTAATTGGGTAAAAAAAAGACTGCCCGAAGGCAGCCTTTTTTTCAAAATTAGTTTTTATCCCAGAAGAGTTTGGTTGACATCAAGTCGCCACCAATGGCATCTCCAGCTGAGTAGTAATTGTCCTTATTTAAGGTTTGTTCGTTAACCGGATAGGTGAAACGTTTTGGAATTTGACCATCATCAGTTTCAGGAGCCGGTGGAAGGTTCAGAACTGGATAGTCTAACCTTCTCCAGTTGTTCCAGGCAACTAAACCACGAACATAAAATGCCAGCCATGATTGTTCGCCAATGGATTGTTTCCAGTTTGCACCGTCATAAGCTACTTCCGGTTTGGCAATATAAGCTGCAGCATCATCCGAAGTTAATCCCCAGAATTCGAAGGAACCGGTGATAGCAGCATTATAATATTGTGCAGCGGTCATACCCACACTATAGTTACGAGCAGCAGCTTCTGCCAGGTAGAAGTATGTTTCAACTCCATCAAGCAAAGTAATCGGGAAGGTAGCTTCCTGGATCGGGTCCGCTATGTGTGAGAAGTTTGACCAGTTATTGCTTTCACCGTAAATACCACCAACATTATAACTAAATGGATTTAATGTGTCAACAGCAAGAGCCATAAAAGGAAGATCCACTTGAACCAGAGAATCACCACCTTTGTAAATTAATACAACTACGCCATCGCCTGGCAATTCTGTATCAATTCTAGCTCCACTTTCAGGATCAACATCATATTCAAAATCCATTGCTGTGAAATATGATAACATCCGAATATCTATTAGTTCATTCATCCTGTCAACAAGGGTATTGGCAGGAACAAAATCGTGACGACCACTTTGAACCAAATCAACATATAACGGATTGGAGTTTGAACCTCCGGGATATACCAGTTCGCAAATTTCGCCTGGTGCAAATCCTTTGTCATATGACCCTTCGATGATTGATTGTGCCGTGCCATTACTAAAATCAGCAATGGTAATGGCCATTTTGATTTTCAATGAATGTGCAAATTTAATCCACATCGCAACATCTCCCCCAAAATAGAGGTCGTTGTCACCAAAACTACCATAATCTGCATTGAGGTTCGCAATGGCATTGTCAATTTTATCAAACAATGATTGATAAATTGTATATGCGTCATCATAAGCTGGTGCAATGTTATCAATATCTAAAGCTTCTGTATAGGGGATGTTGCCAAATATATCTACTAATCTGTTATATGTGTAGGCATTTACAAGGTCAATGATGAGCAACTTATTAGCTTTTTCACCGGCTGCCTCTTCACCAATGGCAGCTTCACTATTTATTACATTTCTGGCATCTTTCAGATCATTTAAAACATCCCTGTAGTATGTTCTGAAAATAATGTCAGGAATAGTTCTGGTAACGATGTCGTAGTTAGATTCGTCAGTATAAGTGGTTTCAGTCCAGTACTGAGCCACAAGCTTCCAAATATTCTGATTAACATTCGTACTGGCAACCTGATCGGCCAGCGCTTTTTGAGCATTAGCGAATACAAAATCTCCGGGAACTGCAGTTGGATTTTTCTGATCGGTATTAAACTCCTCAAAATCCTTTGTACAAGATACCGAGATCCCGATTAAAACTATAAATATCCAATATATTCTTTTCATAACGTTACGATTTAAAATTGAAGATTAACAGTTAAACCAACATTGCGGGTGGTGGGCATAACACCTGACTGCCAACCCTGAACATTACCGGCTCCCTGACTGGCTTCCGGATCAGCATGTGGAAGATCTTTGGAGATGATCCAGAGATTGTTTCCAACAAGGCTAAAGGATACACCGTTTAGGAAGGTGTTTTCAATCGTTGATTTCGGTAATGAATAAGTAATAACAGCTTCTCTCAGTTTGATGTAAGTTGCATCATAAATGAAGGCTGAATTAGGATTACGTGACCATCCCCATACGCGATAATCATCACCGGCTACGCGAATGTCGTTAGGTGTTCCGTCTTCTTTAACACCTTCCAGGATTAAACCTCCACCATTGTCGAGGGTATTCCTGACCGGATTGCCAAGATCGTTATTTCCAACAGTTTCTTCATACAACCCGGTTCCCAGACCATAATACATATCCAATGAGAAGATACTTCCACCTTGCTGCCAGTCGATCAGGAAGCTGAAAGCCCAGTTTTTATAACTGAAACGGTTATTGATACCACCTGTCCAGTCGGGCTGAATGTTTCCTAAAACAATATCTGAAGTTGATGTTTTCAGGTAATAACCATTATCACCTACTACTTTTTCACCGTTCAGGTAAACATAATCAGTTCCCTGGATGGTTCCGTAAGGTTCACCAACACGGGCATTGATGGTAACACCACCTTGTAATGCAGCTAACTGAATGTTTTCAACACCTTCAGTAAGTGATACAACTTCGTTATTATTTTTTGCATAGTTCAAAGTGATATCCCAGCGGAAGTTTTCGTTAACAACCGGTGATCCGAAGATCATCAACTCAATACCTTTGTTTTCAACTTCACCGGCATTGATATATTTGGATGAGAATCCTGTGGTATAAGATACAGCAACCGGGATAATTTGATCAACGGTATTGGTTTTATACCATGCAAAATCAAATCCTAAACGTTTGTTGAGGAAGTACATTTCCAAACCGGCTTCAATACTTTTACTCCTTTCAGGAACAAGCGCATTGTTGTTTTGTGTGTTTGGCAATGAGTACAATGGAGTACCATTAAATACGGGGTTTCCATCATAAGTATTTAACAAACTTCCCCAGGGTGCATCGTTACCTACTTCAGCATAACCAACGCGAACTTTACCTAAATCCATAAAGTCGGCATCAACAACATTGCTGAACAGAAAGCTTCCTGAAACAGAAGGATAAACATATGAATTATCTCCATCTGGAAGGGTTGAAGAAACGTCTCTACGAACAGTAGCATCCAGGAATAAGAAATCTTTGTATCCAAGTGAAGCACTTCCATAGATACCATTTATACCACGTTTTTCAAGTGTTTCAACCGGAGCAAGCATCGGGTTAACACTGTTTCCTAATGAATACAGTCCGGGAACGATCAAACCACCATCGGTTGATGCAAATACACCGTCAACTTGTGAACGACGGATATTGGTCCCGATTAATGCATTCAGATTGAAGTTTTCACTCAGATTTTTGTTGAAACGCAACATAAGATCCATGTTGTTTTCATAGAAATTTCTGGTAAAACGTGAATAACCAGAAGTTACGTCTGAACGTCCGGCAGTAGTTCCAACACCGAATTCACCGGATGCAGATCCAACAGCTTTACGTTCTTCCTGAATTTCTGAATAGAAATCAGTTGAGAAGCGGGCCATTGCACTGAAATAATCATTGATTTGCCAGTCGGCCTGAATGTAACCAATGATACGATCACGTCCGTCAGTAGTAAAGTTTTGATAACGTACCCAATATGGGTTGTCCCAATATGCAGGTGCGAGATCACCAGGTCCAACCGGGTTCCAGGTAATGTTTTCCTCATTCATTTCGTAGTACTCTTTTTGTTGTTGAATATCAACGTTCATTTGAGACCACTGACGGAATGATGAAAGAATATTGTCTGAATAACCTGTTGAGTTACGGCCTGTATTGTCATTTTTAACATAATTTACAGAAGCAGTTACTTTAACATCTTTGGTAACATCATACGAACCATTGAAAAGAAGAGAATTCTTGATAAAATGGCTGTTTGGCATCAAGCCGGTTTGATCCTGGTTTAAATATGAAAGCCTGAAGTTAGAATTGTCATTTGCTCCTGTAACTTCCACACTGTTAGTAAATGACCATGGTTGTTCAAAGAATGAAATGGCGCCATTGTCACCAGCAGCTACGTAAGGAGTAGCTTTGTTGTAGTTAGGATAACCAGGATAGAATGCATCCCATTGGTAAACATTCAGGTTGGGATCAAATTTCTGTCCCATAGAGGCATCTTCATAGGTGGGAACTACTAGGTCAGTAGTGCCATCACCATTAAAATCGTATTGTTCCAAACCTGTGTAAGGCTCATCACCATAATAAGGACCGTATCCGGCACCGTACTCCTGCTGGTAAGCTGGGAAAGTGCTTTTGTCAATCCAACCGGTTGTAACGTTTGAGCTAACGCTCACGCCATAAACCCGTTTTTTCGACATGGTACGTTCACCTTTTTTAGTAGTGATGATGATAACGCCATTTGCTGCACGTGATCCATAAAGTGCAGTTGCAGCAGCACCTTTCAGGATGTTCATCGACTCAATGTCATTGGGGTTGATGTCGGCAGCAGCATTACCAAAGTCATAACCATGGCGGCCACGGATTTGATCTCTGGTATTTGTGAGGTCATTATTGATAGGAACACCATCAACAACGATCAGCGCCTGGTTGTTACCGGTAATTGATGAAGAACCACGAATAATGATATTCGAGGAACCGCCGATGTTACCTGTGGATTTTACCGAAACCCCGGCAGCTTTACCAGAAAGGGTGTTGATGAAGTTATCAGTTTTAACCTGATTGATTTCATCCCCTGAAAGCTCCTGCGTGGCATAACCCAGCGATTTTTTCTCACGGCTGATACCAAGGGCGGTAACAACTACACCCTCAAGGTGCATAACGTCGGGATCCATGCTGACATCAACAGTTGTTTGAGAACCGATCTCAACTTCCTGTGTTGCCATACCAACAAATCTAAAAACAAGTGTAGTTGCACTTTCCGGAACTTTGATTGCGTAGTTCCCATCGAGGTCGGTAATAGTACCTGAAGTGGTACCTTTAACCAGAACCTGTACTCCAGGGATAGGCTGTCCGTCATCACTGCTGATAACCGTACCTTTAATATCCCTGTCTTGAGCAAAAAGTTGCATTCCTATGAATATGAATGCAAGAAAAAGGGTAAATTTTCTCATAACATAAGAATTTAGATTAATAAATATGGATTAGTATTACTTATTTGAAGAATTCATCTGTTTTATTTTCTCATTCGTATGACATAATCCGCTAAAAAAAGTTTCTAAACCCGCTAAAAACGCTGCAAAATAAAGATAACAATCAATTTAAGCAAGAAAAAAACATTTTTAAATTTAGGTTAAATTAATAATATGTTCACATTCAGATGCTCACACTTAGCTATACGACATATGCACATATTAAAATTTAACCTATAACTCGCAATTAACTAATGTTTGCTTAAAACAAAAGTAAGAAATATTTTAATAACATCATATTTAAGGCATTTTTCTGAAAAAGGCGGAAAATAGTAATATGAAAAAAATAAAAATTCCGGATGCATACCAACTGCCATAATTTAAAATGTGCGGAATGGTGATCATTAATAAATTTGAAATGAGGTAAATATAGAATCCAATCCGGCGCAGTTGAAGCATGAGGATGGTTCCGGCAAAAGAT
>JAGQVE010000033.1 GCA_020438105.1 Bacteroidales bacterium | reverse complement strand
CATTTACCCTTATGTGCGGGTTTTTCAGCGCGATCACGGCCATGGTAGGGCCTCCAACGTAACCGGCACCAATACAGCTGATGGTTTTAATTTCTTTCATTCAAAATATTTTTATAAAAGGTCAATACGATGGAAGGGGGGTTTGGGTTCTGGGTTTTGGGTTCTGGGTTTCTAGTTTTTGGATTACTGTTAAATTTCCTGGTTGCTGGCTTCTGGTTGCTAGTTGCTGGTTACTGTTTGCTGCCCGACCGGATGAACATCCGTTCGGACGAAGTTGCTGCCTGCTCTTGGCCCTTAGCTCTGCGCTCTACGCAATCTTAACTTTAACTCACTTCCTAAAACCTCCTCCTTCACTCGTACTTCCAATTGCCCCCTGCCTGGTGCCAACTGCAACCTGCTCTTTGCCCTTTTCACTCAGCCCTTAGCCCTACGCCCTCTGCTCTATGCTATCCGCCCTTCACACTATTCACAGCTCCGCCCTTTCAGTCACATGCATGCGACCTAAAAGGTTGTTTTTTAGCTTTTTAACAATCCCGGTTTTGCACCGAAATCACACGCATTAATCACCGTTTTTCCACAAAAGCAGCAAATCAGACTCCCGCTGATTTACGATATAATTATCAAACTCCACCAAACCAAACACCACATAGCGTATCCTTTTGCTGATCAGTGTTTCTGTTTTTTCCACCAGGTTCACCAGGTACTCTTTATTGATATTGTCGCCCACAAATATCAGGTCGATGATGGGGTTATCAATACCATTTGCGAAATCACCTGTTACATACAACTTCTCCATACTCCCCAGTTTATTAACCACCCTTTCGATGATCTTATCAAAACCAACATGCTTCAGTAAGATGTTGTGAATATCCCTGAACAGGGGATGACGGGTATTGGCCCGGAAAAATTTTTTGTTTCCATCCACTTCGGTGGTGAGCAAACCTGCTTGTTCAAACTTATTGAGCTCGAGCCGGATGGAGTTGGTGGATTCACCGAATTCGGATTCAAGGTTCCGTAAATACGACCTTGATTTGCTGTTGAGGAAAAACTTCATCAGCAATTTAATTCGGGTTTTCGATGTGATTAGCGTATCAAGCATAGTCAAAAACGAGTAACAAAATTACTCATTATTATTTAATTGGTTTCACACTTTTTTTAAGAAATTGTTAAAAAATCATTGTTAAAAACCTGATGTTTTTGGAATCCGTTATTGTGGGTTGGTACGCCGACACTCTTGACGACGTCATTGCGAGGCATCTTTGTGAGGTATGGCGGGTGAGCATGCCGACGCGATCTCGGTGATAATACCTGTCTTATATGATCATTGGGATTGCCTGGCCGGCAGCGTAAAGGCAATCAGGGATTGGCGGGGTTTGTCCCGGGGCACAATATTCACCAGGGTTGGGGAGAATCAGTGGGATCGCGTCGTTCCCACACACAAGACTTCCCGCTTGCTCGCGATGACGGTGTGAGGGTTCGCGATGACGGAGTTTATGGGGCAATTAGTCCAAAACGTCTACCTGTTCATGAAGATCGGTCCAATTCGGGTTCATCGAATCAATAAGGTCTGTCTTTTTTCGTCTTGAACCTGCCTTCAATTGCTTTTCACGGGCAATGGCTTCTTTAATGGTCTGGTGAAATTCGTAGTAGACAAGCTTATCCACATTGTATCGCGCCGTGAAAGAGTTAGGATGGACTTTGGTTTTGTGTTCATGAATACGATTTTTGAGCTGACTGGTCACTCCTACATACAGAACCTGGTTTGACCGGTTGGTAAGGATATAAATGAAGCCTCCTCTTTTCATTTGGGTATTGGTTTTAGACAAAGATAAGGCAAATCATGAAAATAATTAGCATTGGGTTCACAGTGTTCAGTTTTACAAACAACTCAAATTCCAATAATGAGCTATGAGATCGCTTCGCTCTATCCCACTTGCCCACCCTCTGGCCTGCCTGGCCGGTAGGCAGGCTCGCGATGACGTATAACGAGCCCGCGATGACGGTGGAATGGGTTCGCAATGACGTAGAACGAGCCCGCGATGACGGGATGAGGAGTTTGTGGTGATGAAGAATTGGAAACAAGTGTTTTTCAGGAAGTCTTCGGAGTTGGGATTACCTTCAGGTACGACTTGGGAACGGTAAGAATAATTGACTGGCCGATGCTTTCAATTTCTATGCGGACCTTTTGCTTTCCGCGCCACTCCACCAGGTTACCGCTGAGGCCCTTGAGGTTTCCACGAAAAACCTCCACCCTGTCACCAATTTCAAATTTGCCTGACATCAAATCGGGGGCATCCTCCAAGTTTAAAAATTGCCTGATCGCCATTATTTGTTCTTCAGGAACAGGAACCGGTTTTCTTTCAAATGTAACAAACCGAACCACGCCATCTGTTTGAAGGACCTGCTGGTATTCCCTCAAGGAAATATTAACAAAAAGATAGGAGCGGAATAAAGGTTCTTCCACCCATTTTTTACGGTCACTCCAGATTTTAAGTGATTTTAATAAAGGCAGGTAAGTTTCAATACCATCCCGACGTAAAAGCGCATCTACTTTTTTTTCATTTCGAGAACGGCAGTATATTGCGTACCAGGAGGAATGAGGGTTGGGAGTTGGCGGCTGGTTGCTGGCGGCTGGTTGCTGGTGGCTGGTGGCTGGCGGCTGGTTGCTGGCGGCTGGTGGCTGGCTGCTGCCCGCCCGGACGACTCCGATCGGACGGGGTGGCTGGGAGCTGGTGGCTGGTGACTGGCCACCTGGATGAACTTCCGTTCTGGCGGGGTCACTGGCAGCTGTTGGTTTGTTGAACGTTGAGTATTTATTTTTACGTGTCACTGGTGGCTGGGAGTTGATAGTTTTGAGACTGATTCGTTTCTAATGTTTTAAACTTCGTTCCAGAGCTTGTAAAAATAGGTTTAACTTTTTACCAATTATTTCAAGCCTTTGATGTAAATCATTATAAAGTTTTTCATTGGTGAGGGATTCTGTTTCGAATAATGTTTCCAGATGATCGATTGTTTCATCATTGGATGCTATGGCGTAGGTATAAAAACGAATTTGGTCGCCTAAATACTTTCTTCGTCCATAGCCTTCTACGATATTTGATTTAACTGATTTACTTGATCTTCTGATCTGACTTCCTTCTTCATACTTTTCGAAATCAGGTAATTCCTTTAAGGTCATCCGATGTATATCAATTACGGTGCTCCGGGATAATTTCCAAACATCTAAATTTTTGTAACTCATGATTTTGATTATTTAAGTTTTTACAAAAATATATCAAATTCTCAATCTAATTTTCTGGAAAATTTACATCGAAGTGTAAAACAAGTAACAATAAACCAACTCTAATCCGGCAACCTGCGGAAAGTTACATACGGAAGTAACCAATAGTAGCAAGCAACCCCGTCCGAACGGATATTCATCCGGGCGGGCAGAAGCAAGTATCAAGCAGCCCCGTCCGAACGGATGTTCATCCGGGCGGACAGCAACCAGTAACCAGCATCCAGCTATACAATCATCCCCACACCCACCGTATTATTCGTGGCCTCATCAATAAGGATCAGGGAGCCGGTTTGTCGGTTCTGCCGGTACGAATCAAAATAAAGCGGTTTTGTTGTACGTAAAGTTACCCTTGCAATTTCATTCATTTTCAACTCGTTTCCATCCTCTATCCTGTTCAGGGTATTTACATCCACCTTATACTTTATCTCCTTTACCATGCATTTCACATCGTTTGTGGTGTGCTTAAGGTGATATTTCATCCGGGTTTGCATCGCTTTTTCGCTCATCCAGCAAACCATTACATCCACATCCTGGCTAATTTCAGGAACATTGTTTTCCTTTACGATCATATCGCCGCGGCTGATATCAATATCATCAGCCAAACGAATGGTGACTGACATTGGTGGATATGCTTCTTTTAATTCTTCTTTATACCCATCAATGGCTTCAATAGTAGTAGCAAACCCGGAAGGCAACACTACCACCCTGTCTCCTTTTCTGAAAACGCCACCAGCAACCCGTCCGGCATATCCCCGGTAATCATGGAACTCATCCGATTGCGGGCGGATCACATATTGAACAGGAAAACGCGGATCAAGATGATTAAGGTCACTACCAACATGAATATTTTCGAGGATATACCTTAGCGTACCGCCTCCATACCAGGGCATATTTTTTGAGTGATCTACCACATTATCCCCTTTTAAAGCACTGATAGGAACAAAGCGAATATCCTTTACATCCAGTTTGGAAGCAAAAGCACTGAATTGTTCTTTGATCTCTTCATAAACCTCTTCCTTATAATCCACCAGGTCCATCTTGTTCACACAAATGATCAGGTGAGGAATTTGTAATAACGAGGAGATATAAGAATGGCGATATGTTTGTTCGGTTACACCATTTCGGGCATCAATGAGTATGAGCGCGGCATTTGCCGTTGAGGCACCGGTAACCATATTTCTGGTATATTGAACATGACCGGGTGTATCGGCAATGATAAACTTTCGTTTAGGTGTAGCAAAATACCGGTAAGCCACATCAATGGTGATACCTTGTTCCCGTTCGGCACGCAGTCCGTCAGTAACGAGCGCCAAATCGATTTGCTCGTTCCCTTTTTTGATACTGGCTCTTTTGACCGATTCAAGCTGGTCTTCAAAGATTGATTTACTATCGTACAGCAATCGGCCTATCAATGTACTTTTACCGTCATCCACACTTCCGGCTGTTGAAAATCGGAGTAGTTCCATGTCTAGATAGGCTTTGCTTGAAAAGTCCTGATTATTATCCATTGTTTTTTGTTTCATCTGGTTAAGTTAAAAAGCAAAGGGCAAAGAGCGGAGTGCTTTGCTTTTTTGTTAAAAAAATAATTGTGTTATAGATTTAATGCTTTTCTGAAGTTTGTAATCTTTTTGGCTAAAATTTCGAGTCTTTGGAGGTAATGTAATTTACGTTCTTCTGTGATTAATTTTCTCAAATGAAAAACAAACATCAGGTTTGCACATTCAAAGGTTGATCTGCGAGCTACATTCAGGAAATATCCGAATTCTTTATCTGAAAAAGATCCCGATCCTTCAGCAATATTATTGGAAATACTAAGCGCAGCACCCCTTAGTTGTTCAGCAAATCTGTATAGTTTTTTACTTTCAATTTCATCGGCAACATCAAAAAGATCATTTGACAATAAGATTGCTTCCTGCCAAATTTCCATATTTTCAAACCGAAACATTGTTTATATTTTAATTTTAATCCTCTTAACTCAACATATTAAAAATTTAACCTCCGGCTCCTTGCCCTTCGCTCTCAGCTCTTAGCCATTCCCTAAAAATACCCTTCCTTTTTACGGTCTTCCATAGCGGATTCGGAGCGTTTATCATCGGCCCGACCGCCCCGCTCGGTTACCCGGGTTGCAGCGATCTCGGCAATGATATCTTCCAGGTTGTCAGCTGTTGAAAAAGTAAGTCCTGTACAGGTGATGTCACCGATAGTGCGGCAGCGAACCTGCATGGTTTTTACTTCTTCTGTATCCCGCTTCATCATAAATGGGGCATCTGCCAATACAACTCCGTCGCGGATAAATGCTGCACGTTCATGGGTAAAGTACAGGCTTGGAATATCAATGTTTTCCAGATAAATATATTGCCAAATGTCCATTTCGGTCCAGTTACTAAGCGGGAATACCCGGAAATGCTCACCCAGATGCTTTTTACCATTGAAGATATTCCACAATTCAGGGCGTTGGTTTTTGGGATCCCATTGTCCGAACTCATCACGATGAGAGAAAAAACGCTCTTTTGCACGGGCCTTTTCTTCATCACGCCGGCCCCCACCAAGGGCAGCATCCAGCTTAGCCTCTTCGATAGTGTCAAGCAGGGTAACCGTTTGCAACAGGTTGCGGCTTGCATTATATCCTTTCTCTTCTGCTACGCGTCCTTTATCGATGGATTCCTGAACGGAACCCACGATGAGCCTTGCACCGATTTTCTCAACCAATTCATCGCGGAATGTAATGGTTTCTTCAAAGTTGTGTCCGGTATCAATGTGCACCAGCGGGAAAGGGATTTTTGCGGGCCAAAATGCTTTTACGGCCAGGTGAACCATCACGATGGAATCTTTACCACCTGAAAACAGCAATCCAGGATTTTCAAACTGAGCTGCCACTTCACGCATTATAAATATCGATTCCGATTCGAGCTCTCTTAAGTGGTTTATGTTATATTTTTTCATGAAAAATGTTAGAATTGAATAGTTAAAGTTATCTATGCACCTTCTTCATCTAATTGAATAAGCGGCAAAAGAAATTCCAAAACCTGGTTTACCGATTCGTCTATTGACTGCTGATCCGTTCTAACGGTAATGTCGGCATGCTCAGGATGTTCAAATGGCGAATCAATCCCGGTGAAATTTAATATCTCTCCGCGCCGGGCTTTGGCATATAGTCCTTTGGTATCACGCTGTTCACAAACTTCAAGGGGTGCATTTACGTACACTTCGATAAAGTTTTCCTTGCCAATGATCTCCAAGGCCATATTTCTGATTTGTTCAGTAGGACTGATAAAGCTATTGATGATAATAATTCCGCAGTTCATAAAAAGCTTGGAAACCTCCGCAATCCTCCGAATGTTTTCAAAACGATCGTCTTCTGAAAAAGAAAGATTGTTATTAATACCGGAACGAATATTATCTCCGTCCAAAATTTGGGCAACATATCCTTTGTGATACAATGCCTCATCAAGATGCTTTGCAATTGTGGTTTTTCCGGCACCTGACAATCCTGTCATCCAGATTACTTTAGATCGTTGATTTAATAAACGTTCCTTGTGCGAACGTTGCAAAATTTTATCAAACACCGGGTAAATATGTTTTTCCTGTCCTTTCATTGTTCAATATTATCAAACGAATTGATTAATTTTGTGGCGCAAAGTTAGAAACTTTTTAAAACTTTTGGGGTAGTTAACTATTTCTTAAGGTCTGTTCTACTAATTTCATGTAGAAAGGTTATCTGAAAACAAAATATTACCGAAGATTGGACATCATCATTGTTTCCATAGTATTAGTATTCATTGTTGTATCGCTGTACACCGAAATAGTTGGCCCTGCATTTACTTTCCTGATTGGTGTAATTGTACTGGGGTTTTTCGGCATTCTGACCCCTGCTGAAATTTTAAGCGGGATGGCCAATGAACAGATAGCAGTCATTATTCTTTTACTCCTGATTGGTGATATTATCCGAAAAACCGATATGATCGACTGGGTATTCGATAAGGTTTTTCGCGATACCAAATCCTATAAAGGATTCATGTCGAAGATGATCATGGTAGTGGCCGGACTTTCGGCTTTTTTAAACAATACTCCCCTGGTTGCAATTATGATGCCCTACGTGCATCGCTGGAGCCGCAGGAATGACATTGCAGCCTCCAAACTATTGATACCACTGTCGTATGCGGCCATTCTCGGGGGATGTGCCACACTGATCGGTACCTCCACTAACCTGATTGTAAACGGGATGGTGGTGGATGAACAGATCATTCCGGGATTAAAACCCCTTCAATTATTTGATTTTACCCTGGTAGGACTTCCTATGATCGTTTTCGGATCACTTTACCTCATCCTTTTCGGCAATAAGCTTTTACCGGCCAATAAAGAACTCATTGATGATTTTTCGGCCAGATCGAGGGAATACCTGGTGGAGGCGCAAATCCGGGTCAATTCAAAGATCATCGGAAAAACACTTGAAGAAGCCGGATTACGAAACCTTAAAGGATTATATGTGGTGGAAATTTCCAGGGGAGAACAATACCTGTCGGCCGTTTCACCAACTGTAGTATTGCGGGAAGGGGATGTGCTGGTATTTGCAGGAGATACCAATACCATTGCCGAGATGATCAATTCGGATATTGGTTTGGCGCTTACGCAGGTGGGTATGTTTTCTAAAAAATCAAATACAGCTGTGCTGGAAGTAGTGGTTTCACATAATGCGACCCTCATTTCAAAAACGGTTCGGGAGTCGGGGTTCCGGGGTAAGTATGATGCTGCGATTATCGCCGTGCATCGGAATGGAGAAAGGGTAAGCGGCAAGATCGGTACGGTAAAACTAAAAGCCGGCGACGTATTGTTATTGCTCGCCGGGGATGACTTTACCAAACGATCGCATGATGCCAATGATTTTTATCTGATTTCAAGGGTAAGGGAATTCAGGAATCTGGAGTTATATAAAAGCCTTACACTCGTTTTCGGTTTGATTGCAGCCATTGTTTTTTCAGCATTGAATATGATCTCACTTTTTATGGCACTTATGATCCTTATGATCATCATCCAGATTTTAAAGATCGCATCCCCCAAGGATATTCCCAAAAGTATTGATTATAATCTTGCCATGATCATCGTCCTTTCGCTTTCATTGGGCACTGCCATGATCAAAACCGGAATGGCGGATATCATAGCCAACTTTATCATTGGCGTTTTTAAACCATTTGGGCCCATTGGCTTGCTAACAGGGATATTTTTAATAACCAATCTGTTGGCATCTTATATTACAAACAAAGCGGCAGCGGCCATCATTTTCCCCATTTCAGTAACTGCCGGTATAAACCTGGGACTTTCAACCACTCCCTTTATATTGATAGTAGCGTTTGCAGCGGCGGCAAATTTTATAACACCCATCGGATACCAAACCAACCTGATGGTTTACGGACCGGGGGGATACTCATTTAAACATTATTTAAAAATCGGCTTTCCACTCACCTTGCTGTATATGTTTGGAGCCGTTTCAATCTTGTATTTTTATTATATTTATTGATATGGATCAACAAAGAATAAAAGAACTTTTAACAACTGCGATTGAGGCATCAATTGATGCAGGCGCAGAGATCATTAAAATTTATAACACCGGGTTTGATGTTACTTATAAAGCAGATGAATCCCCTTTAACTGCTGCTGATACAGCCTCGAATGAGGCCATTGCAAAGTATCTTGAAAGTACTGGCATACCCATCCTCAGCGAAGAGGGAAAATCTATCTCTTACGAAGAGCGAAAAGGCTGGGAATATATGTGGATCGTCGACCCGCTGGATGGAACCAAAGAGTTTATCAAGCGCAATGGTGATTTTACGGTAAATATTGCACTTGTCACGAATGGAAACCCTTTACTGGGTGTGATTTATATACCTGTTGAAAAAACACTTTATTTCGGATCGGAACAAACCGGTTCGTATAAAGTTAACGGATTAGCCCGTTATTCTTCGATGGATGAGCTTATTAGTCAAGGTAGTAAACTTCCCGAAGTGAATGAAGATAAAATCTTCACGGCGGTGGGAAGCAAATCACATATGACTCCGGAAACTGAAACCTTTTTCGATGAGCTTAAAAAAGAACATGGAAAAATCGAAATCCTTTCAAGAGGAAGTTCACTAAAAATATGTATGGTAGCCGAAGGCGCCGCAGATATTTATCCCCGTTTTGCACCAACCATGGAATGGGATGTGGCTGCAGGCCATGCCATCGCTTTATTTTCAGGAGCTGAAATGGTGCATCATGACACTGAACTACCGCTTACCTATAATAAAGCGGATCTGCTGAATCCGTGGTTTATTGTGAGGAGATAGGGTTCATTTGTATAATTCAATTCTGTCTGTGGATGGACTTAAAAAGTTGAATACAGGTTGATTTCTAAGAATAAAAAAAGAGCAGCATTGCGGTGCTGCTCTATATTTTTTTAAACAAATAGGATCCTAAGTGTTTTTAAAGATCCGTTTTACGGTGTTGTCTTTTTCTTTCTCCTTGTCATCAGAATAGTATCCATAGCCATAACCGTAACCGTAACCGTAGCCATAACCATAACCGTAGCCGTAACCATAACCATAACCGTAACCATAGCCATAACCGTAGCCATAAGAGTTTTTCGACAACTTCACATCATTGATAAGTATACTGATGTTTTTCAGATTCCTGTTTTCGATATCTTTCATGATTGATCCAAATACCTTTTTATGGGTATAGTTCTGACGCACAACAAAGAGGTTGGCATCCGAATATTTCATAAGCAGGAAAGCATCTGTAACCAATCCAACAGGAGGTGTATCAATAATGATATAGTCGTAGGTCTCCCTTAAACCATTGAACAGATCATCTGTTTTGGCAGAGGCAATCAACTCCGAAGGATTTGGTGGAACCGGCCCCGCCATAACAATGTCGAGATTTTCAATTGGTGAAACCTGAATAATATCTTCCAGTTTGCTTTTATTGATCAGATAGGAGCTGATCCCTTCGGTATTGCTCAGTCCAAAATCCTTATAAATTTTTGGCTTCCGTAGGTCAAATCCCATCAGCAAGGTCTTTCTGCCATAAAGTGCAAAAATAGAAGCGAGGTTGATGGCGCAGAAGGTTTTTCCGGCACTCACCATATCCGAAGTGATCAGAATAGTTTGTTTATCCTCCCCCTGCCCGAAAAACTGCAGATTTGTCCTTACTGACCGGAAAGATTCTGCAATACTCGATTTGGGCGATTCAGCAACCACTGCCTGCGTATCCTTACTGCTATGTATAATATGACCAACTATCGGATATTTGGTGATGTTTTCAACATCTTTTCTTTCAACGATTTTATCATTAAAATAATCCTTACCCAGGAAATAGATCACTGGCAATACGATTCCCAAAATGATGGCAATCATATAATTCAAACTTTTTTTCGGAAATACAGGTGCGCCTCCATCATCCCTTGCTATATCAATAACCTCATTGTCGGGTTCATTGGAAGCTTTAGTGATCAGTGCTTCAGAACGTTTTTCCTGAAGATAATTATACATGTTGTCACTCAACCGGAATTTTCTTTCTATACCCAATAACTGACGCTGAGTGGCTGGAAGTTGACTAATTCTGGCCTCCAATGTAGAAATCCGGTGGTTGATTTCTCCAACTGCAATATTTGAGTTAGCAATAATATTATTTATGCTTTCAAGTAATGCCTTTTCAGTGATTTCAATTTTTTGATTTAACTGAACAATTGCAGGATTAGATGGGGTGGAATACAATAACTTCTCCTCTTTATCAGCATATGCTTTCGAAAGTTCCTGCGTAAGCTCACTAACCATCGGATCTTCAATACCCATTGTTGTTGGAATAATTATTACATCATCCAAATCCTTATTGTTTACAATGTAATCCCTTAGTGTTTTGTAATACTTGGCTTTCAGATCCAGTTGAGCCTTTTCATTTTCAAGCTCTTTTAACTGCTCAAAAACCTGTGATGTTTGAAAATCAAGATTCATCACCTGTTTGTTAGTCCTGAACTCCTGAAGGTCTTGTTCTGAGATATCAAGTGAATCTGTCAGGTTTTTTAACTGAGCATCAATAAATTTAACCGTATTTTCTGCTGCACGGTTTTTCTGATCCAGGTTTTTTCGTAAATATACTTCGGTAAGTTTATTTAAAAAGTCGATTGATTTGGCTACGTTATTTCCTTTTAGTGAAATTTTCAGGATGGACGACTCTTCTTTGATCGGTTCTATTTCAAAAGCTTTAAACTGTCCGGTGAGTTTATTTACGTCATTAAAAATGAAAAAATAACTTTTATTGTCATGCTTGGAAGCATAATATTGATCACTTAACACTACCTTGAACCGATATCCATCACCATATATGAATTGTCCAATTCTGAAAGTACTGTCGATTTTTATGTCTGCTTTGCTTTCAGGGTTTTTATCATCTATTGTTTCAAATTTTTTATAGTCATAAAGTGTAACATCCTTCCCTTCAGCCTTCAGATTATAATTTTGATCCGATAACAAATCGAGTTTAAACTTAATACTGAGTGGCTGAGGATGAGCTGAGTCAAAAATTACCAAAAAAGGACTTTCCTTGTAAAGCTCCGTTGTAATGAAGTTATCCTCCTGAAAATAGGATACCCCCAAATCGAGTTCCCTTACGGCAGCGTTTACAAGGGTATAACTTTGCAGTTTACCAATTTCATTTTCAACATTCTGCATATTGTTGGTAAACCCAAAACCAATCAATGCCTGTGCATCAGGAGATGAGCGATCATCTTTGATCAATACTGTTGTACCAACCTCATAAATAGGTTTAGTATATTTATTAAACAGGAAAGCGATTAACAATGCGATAAAGATCGTTAACACGAAAAAATACCAGAAGCGATAAAGCTTAAAAAACAGGGCTTTATAATCGAATGATTCTTCCTGGGGTTGTTGAGGTATGTTTTGGATATTATTTTCCACGCTGATAATTATTTAAATAAGGCAAACAATGCGATAGCTAGAGATATGGATGAAATGACAAGGGTGTAAGGGAATGATGAGAATGCAAAGTTTTTTCCCTTCACAGGACGCACATAAACTACATCATCCGGCATGATATAAAAATAGGGTGATTCAAGAAATTTATCTTCAAGCAGGTTGAGATGATGGATTTTTGACCCTTTATCAGTTTTTCTTACCAGAATTACATCATCCCTTTTAGCGAATGTGGTCATATCACCGGCCAGGGCCAAAACTTCATAAATACTGATTTGATCCTGATAAACTTTAAACTGCCCCGGACGCTGCACTTCTCCTACAACAGTAACCGTGTAATTAACCAGCTTTACTATGATCATCGTATTTTTAAGGTACTTGTCAATGCGTTGCTGGATTTTATTTTTGGCCTGTTCCAGTGTAAGATCCTTTACAAATATTTCACCGATGAAAGGAAGTTCAACCTTTCCCGAATCATTAACAGAATAACTATTAAGATAAACAGCCGCATCGTAGTAGATATTACCTGCTGTTCCAAATCCCAGGTTAAAGAAATCATACAGCTCATCATCTACACTAAAAACCTTGATGTAAAGGTTATTGCCTGGTTGTAAAGTATAAGAAGGTGTATTATCCAGGATATACTCTGATTTTGTAGTATCCGACTCTTCTGTTTGCAGGTAAACTTGCTTTTTTATGGGAACACACGAAGCCATGACCAGTACGATCATAACCATCACCCATAGCGCCCTGACTGCAGCTCTGAAATTGCGATGCATCTGCTTTTTATTAGGTTAGCTTTTTGTAATTCGGCGCAAAAGTAATGCTTTTTGTTAAACTACCTGTAATTTTTAATTCATTAATTTTGCGGGCAAAATAACTGTAAACAACTATGAAAGCATATGTTTTTCCGGGGCAGGGTGCCCAATTTCCGGGTATGGGAAAAGATTTATACGACAATCATGTAATTGCCAAAGAGCTGTTTGAGAAGGCCAACCAAATTCTGGGTTTTGAGATCACCAAAATTATGTTTGAAGGTACGGATGAAGAGTTACGACAAACTAAGGTGACACAGCCGGCCATATTTTTACATTCGGTGATTCTTGCAAAATGCCTGGGTGATTCATTTCAGCCCGACATGGTCGCAGGTCACTCGCTGGGTGAATTTTCGGCATTGGTTGCCAATGGAACACTTGCCTTTGAAGATGGGCTTAAACTGGTTTATGCCCGCGCCATGGCCATGCAGAGCGCCTGTGAGGCAGAGCCATCAACCATGGCAGCTATTTTAGGACTTGAAGATCAGGTGGTGGAAGAGGTTTTGTCAGGAATTGAAGAGGTGGTGGTTCCTGCCAACTACAACAGTCCGGGTCAATTGGTAATTTCGGGATCAATAAAAGGGATTGATATGGCCTGTGAAAAACTGAAAGAGGCTGGCGCAAAAAGAGCCCTTCCTTTAAAAGTAGGTGGTGCTTTCCATTCTCCATTGATGGAACCTGCCAGAAAAGAGCTGGCCGCAGCCATTAACAGCACACATTTTCATGAGCCAGGATGTCCTATCTACCAAAATGTAAATGCACAAGCGGTTTCTGATCCGGCAACCATCAAAGATAACTTAATAGCACAGCTTACTTCACCGGTAAAATGGACCCAGATCGTTCAAAATATGATCGCTGATGGAGCTTCCGGTTTTACCGAAGTAGGTCCCGGCAATGTATTACAGGGTCTGGTTAAAAAAGTAGATCGCGAAATGCCGACTGAAAGCGCATCGGTTTAATTAATTTGGAATAACTCAGTAAAGGCCAAAGTGGCTGTTGCGTAAAACAAGGCTTTGCCACGAAGACACTAAATCTCACCAAGTTGCAGCATTTTGTAATAATGCTTTTTGTGCTATTTCGTGATTTAGAGATTTAGTGGCAGTGATTATTTGCCTTAAATTGATGAGATTACCTTTTATCAAAAAACCGCATCTATCTTTCAGCGTATTGCGCCGTATAATATTTCTGATATTCTCCGGAAGTAACATTATCAAGCCATTCCTGATTAGCCAGATACCAGTCAACGGTTTTTTCGAGACCTTCCTCAAAAACAAGTGAAGGTTCCCATCCAAGGGCACGTTGTAGTTTCGACGAATCAATGGCATAGCGTAAGTCATGTCCTGCCCGATCTTTGACATAGGTGATCAGTTTTGCAGACTCACCTTTTTGCCGGCCCAGCTTATTATCCATAATTTCGCATAACTTAGTGATCAGGTCAATATTTTTCCATTCATTATTGCCTCCGATATTATAAGTATTTCCTAATTTCCCATCATGATAAATCAAATCAATGGCACGTGCATGATCTTCCACATACAACCAATCCCTGATGTTCAGCCCTTTGCCATAAACCGGTAATGGCCTGTTATTTCTGATATTATGGATGAACAACGGCAACAATTTTTCCGGAAACTGAAAGGGGCCATAATTGTTAGAGCAATTTGAAATTACCGTGGGCATCCCAAAGGTATCATGATACGCCCTGACTAAATGATCGGAACTGGCTTTTGAAGCTGAATAAGGGCTATGCGGATCATAGGGTGTTGATTCGGTAAAAAAGCCACTATCGCCGAGGGAGCCGTAAACCTCATCCGTCGAAATATGATAAAATCGTTTATTTGAATAGATCTCGTTCCATATTTCACGTGCTGCATTCAGCAGGTTTACTGTTCCAACAATATTTGTATAAATAAACTCCATCGGATTTGATATGGAACGATCAACATGCGATTCGGCAGCTAAATGGATCACGCCATCAAATTGATGCCGCTTAAAAAGGGCCTGAATAAACTCACCATCCACAATATCGCCACGGATAAAAGTATAATTTGACCGTGATTCAATGTCTTTTAAATTCTCCAGATTACCCGCATAAGTAAGTTTGTCGAGATTATAAATTTGATAGTCGGGATATTTGTTAACGAATAACCTAACAACATGTGATCCTATAAATCCGGCTCCGCCGGTGATTAATATTTTTTTCATGATTTAAAATTAAAGATTTTTTAATACCTCGTGAATGAATAATATGAAAAGCAGCTTTTATTTTGCTTTCTTGAGGGCCAATTCCCAGTTCCAGGCAGAAAGCATCATTTCATCAAGTGATTTTTCAGCCTTCCAGCCTAATACATCATTGGCAAAACGTGTATCGGCCCAAACCTGCTCCACATCGCCAGGCCGGCGATCCACAATCTGGTAATTGAGTTTTTGCGCACTTACTTTTTCAAAAGAGTTGATCACTTCCAGCACCGAAAATCCATTGCCGGTTCCAAGGTTAAAAACTTCTACCTGCTTTTGGTTTTTATTTTTTACCAGGCGATCCACTGCAATCACATGCGCTTTCGCAAGGTCAACAACATGAATATAATCGCGGATGGCTGTTCCATCAGGGGTGTTGTAGTCTTCACCAAAAACACTCAGCTTTTCGCGCAATCCAATGGCTGTTTGCGTTATAAAAGGAACCAGGTTATTCGGAACACCAATGGGTAACTCACCTATCAAAGCCGATTCATGCGCGCCGATAGGATTAAAATATCTCAACAACGTGGCTCTAATATCTGTAACATTAGCATTGTTTTGAATGATCTTTTCGGATATCTGCTTGGTGTGACCATAAGGCGACCAGGCCTCTTTGATGGGTGCCGACTCAGTTACCGGAAGTTCATCGGGCTGACCATAAACGGTGCAGGAAGAGGAGAAAACAATATTCTGAATTCCATTTTCCTGCATGCCCTTTAATATAAGAATCAGCGACTGAAGATTGTTATGATAATACTTCAAGGGTTCTGCAACTGATTCTCCCACTGCTTTAAAGGCAGCGAAATGGATTACACCATCCAGATCTGAATGACGTTTAAAAAAATCCAGGGTCCTTTTTTCATCGCAGAGATCAAATTCTTCAAAGTCAGGACGAATGCCTGAAATTTTTTCAATTTGATCAACGACAGAGGCGTAAGAGTTTGATAAATTATCGACGATAACAACCTGATATCCGCTTTGCTGCAATTCAACAACTGTATGCGAACCAATATATCCGGTTCCGCCGGTGACAAGAATTTTCATAATCGGGGGTTTTTACAAACTCCAATACGAAAGCGACTTGATTTTGTTCCTGTAAATACCTTTTATATCTACAACAATGCCGTCTTCAGTTGAAATTCCTTTAAAGTATTCTTCTGATAATTCAGCATACTGATCATGCGAAACAGCAACGATCACTGCATCATATTTTCCTTCCACTTTTTCGGCCAGATCAATTCCGTACTCATGCTTTACCTCTTTTGGTGATGCAAAGGGATCAACAACATCTACCTTTACGCTGTATGATTTTAATTCACTAATTACATCTACCACCTTTGAGTTACGCAGGTCGCTTACATTTTCTTTAAAGGTAATACCCATTACAAGCACCCTTGCATCAAGGATGGTTTTGCCTTTACCGATCAATTTTTTTACCAACTGCTTGGCCACATAAAAGCCCATGCTGTCGTTTACAAACCTCCCGGAATTGATAATTTGGGGGTGATATCTGTATTCACGGGCTTTGTAAGCCAGGTAATAAGGGTCAACACCTATGCAGTGTCCGCCAACCAGGCCGGGGAAAAACTTCAGAAAGTTCCATTTAGTTCCAGCTGCCTCAAGCACATCAAAAGTATTTATTCCCATCCGGTTAAAAATGATGGACAATTCATTCATCAGGGCAATGTTCACATCGCGCTGGGTGTTTTCAATCACCTTGGCAGCTTCGGCAACTTTCATGCTTGGCGCCCTGTGAACACCCGCTTTTACAACAAGCTCATAGGTTTTTGCAATGTTATCGAGCGACTCATCGTCACAACCCGAAACAATCTTTAAAATGGTAGTGATGGTATGAACTTTATCGCCCGGATTGATCCTTTCAGGTGAATAACCGACTTTAAAGTCTTCCACGAATTTTAATCCCGAATGTTCTTCCAGCACAGGCACACAATCTTCTTCGGTAGCGCCGGGATAAACAGTGGATTCATACACCACGTAATCACCTTTTTTCAAAATTTTTCCTACCGTTTTTGATGCGGAGATCAAGGGCGTAAGGTCGGGCATATTATGACTGTCAATGGGTGTAGGTACTGCAACTATATGAAAAGCGGCTTCCCTGAGATCTTCGGGATTACTGGTAAACATGATATCACAACCCTCAAAGGCTTCCGGTTCCAATTCATCACTCGGGTCGATTTTGTTTTTCATCATCTCCACCCGCTCTTTGCTGATATCAAATCCGATAACTGATATGTGTTTTGCGAACTCCAGGGCGATAGGGAGCCCAACATATCCGAGTCCTATTAAAGATAATTTTGCTTCTTTGTTAATGAGTTTGTTATAAATCTGCATCTCTATTCTTGATTAATTAATTCTTAAAATAACACTTCATACAATCGAAACAGCCGATTGTTTCATCCGGCGAAATTATTTTGCAAAATGAATGATATTTTCCACAACCATGTCCTGATCCTCGGCCGAAAGATAAGGATGCATCGGGATGCTGAATACTTCAGCTGCAATTTTTTCTGTAACAGGTAAATCTCCTTTTGAATAACCCAGGTTTTCAAAAGCATCCTGCAAGTGCAATGGTTTGGGATAATAAATGGCAGTAGGTATTCCTTTTTCGTTTAAACCATCCATGATTTTTTTCCTGTTAGGGTGCAGGATGGAGTATTGTGCCCATGCTGAAACGTTTTGACCTTTAACAAAAGGCGTTTTAACAAATCCATGGAGCTTTTCGGTGTAGCGGTTCGCTACCTCCTGCCTCATATCAATCTCTTCCTGGAAAATATCAAACTTGGGAAGCAAAATGGCCGCCATGATGGAGTCGATCCTGCCGTTAATTCCAATGCGGACATTATTATATTTGTCACTCCCCTGCCCATGTACCCTTATTGAATCCAAAATGCCGATCATTTCATCATCATCGCAAAAAATCATTCCGGCATCGCCATAAGTACCCAGCGGTTTTGCCGGGAAAAAACTGGTTGCAGCAACCGGTGCCAGCGAACAGGCCCTTTTTCCCTTATACACGCCACCAAATCCCTGAGCAGCATCTTCAAGCACCAAAAGGTTATATTTTTCAGCTATTGCATTGATCTCATCATAATCGGCCGGCTGTCCAAAAAGATCAACAGGGATCACAATTTTTGGATTGAGTTTTCCTTCATTTTTCACCCTGATGATCGCCTCTTCCAGTTTTTGGGCATCCATATTATAAGTTTCCGGGTCGATATCAACAAACACCGGTGTTGCACCCAAAAGCTGAACCACCTCTGCTGTGGCAATAAAAGTAAAGGCAACGGTAAAAACCGCATCGCCGGGTTTTACATCCCAGGCCATCAGGGGCATTAACAAAGCATCGGTACCGCTTGAAACGCCGATGGCATGTTTAGTTCCTACATAGTCTGCAAGTTTGGCTTCCAGTTCCTGTATTTCAGGGCCCATAATATATCGTCCGTGATCCAGGACTTTCAGAATATTGGCTTCAATTTTTTCCCGGATACGTGCCTGTTGTGCATTTAAATCGATGAATTGCATATGTTTAATTTATTTTTGTTTGACTTTAATTCCCTTTTTTGTGTATTGCCTGCTGCATTTTGAGCAACTTGCCCCTTCTTCCGAATGCAGGTCGGCCGATAGTTCAAGACGGGATCCACAGGCGCACATCCAGCCTGCTATGCGGGCAGGTACACCAATTACCATTGCATAATCCGGAACTTCTTTGGTTACAACCGAACCAGCACCCACAAAAGCATATTTTCCTATATCGTGCCCGCAAACAACAGTGCAATTGGCTCCCAAAGAAGCCGATTTTTTTACACGGGTTTTTAAATAAAATTCCGAACCGCGTTGCGGAAATTCACTCCTTGGATTTAATATATTGGTGAACACCATCGAAGGTCCGCAAAAAACAAAGTCTTCCAATTCAACCCCCTCGTAAACCGAAACATTGTTTTGTATCTTCACATTATTTCCAATGGTAACATTGTTCCCGATATTCACATTTTGACCAAGTGAGCAGTTTTTTCCAATTTTACTTCCCGACTGAACATGTGAAAAATGCCAGACTTTGGTTCCTGCTCCCAGTTCTACATTGTCGTCAACGTAGGCGCTTTCGTGTACATAGAATTCTTTTTCCATTTCTGTAATTCAAGTTGTTGTTGGCCAATGTGATGTTTTGGCCAAATCAATTTTATCGGAATTTGTTGTTTTAGTTCTTACTTCAAAATTCAGCGGTCAAAGATACTCAAAACCGGATAGTGGCAAAGAATATTTCGAGCATTGTTATTTTGTTAACAATAATTTCACATTGAATTTCGCAAGCAATAAAACACTGCTTTATAATGTTTATTTCAATTTGCAGGTGCTTTTCTTACTTTTGTGCCACAAATTTGAGACTCATGAAATTTATTACTCTGGTATTCGCTGCGTTGTTGTCGGGCATTGTGTTCGGGCAATCCAATGTGAAAGATACCACCCTGAGTATTCCGATGTTTTATGCATCCTGGGCCTGGCAGGTTCCGGGTGGTGATTTGGCCGATCGGTATGGCAATAATTCAACTTTGACAGGTGGCTTTCAATGGAAAACCGCATCCAACTGGATTTTCGGGGGCGATTTTAATTTCATTTTCGGGGGTGATATTAAAAATGAGGATCAGATCATGACAAATATCAAAACCGTAAGTGGTAACATCATTGATAATGCAGGTAGTTTTGCCTATTATAACCTTTTCGAAAGAGGTTTTTATGTGAATGGAAAAGTCGGGAAATTGATTCCGGTTTTATCCCCCAATCCAAATTCAGGATTTATTGTTACTGGCGGGATTGGATATCTGCAACACAAGATCAGGATTGAAGTTACCAATAACAACGTACCCCAATTAAATGGTGACTACAAAAGGGGATATGACCGGCTGGCTGCCGGTTTCACCACCAACGAATTTGTGGGTTACCTTTTTATGAGCAATAGCCGTTTATTAAATTTTTATGGTGGGTTTGAGTTTTGTCAGGCATGGACCACGCCGCAGCGGGATGTAAATTTCGATACCAAACTTCCTGATCCTGTTCAAAAGAGGTTTGATATCCTGAATGGGTTCAGGATTGGATGGATCGTTCCAATTTTCACCCGTGAACCCGAAAAATTTTATTATTATTGATGCTTTGAAAGCCGATTCGCTGGATTCATGATGCCCCTGCTCTACAACACCGGAATTTACTTTTACCACCTGATGATCCGGGTGAGCGCACTGTTTAATACCAAGGCTAAAACCTGGGTAAATGGCCGGAAAGATATCTTCTCAAGGCTTAAAACTACAATAGATCCCGAAAAACCACTGGTATGGTTTCATGCGGCTTCGCTGGGTGAATTTGAGCAGGGAAGGCCGGTGATAGAGGCTTTTCGTAAGGCATTTCCTGGTTATAAAATTTTACTCACCTTTTTTTCACCCTCGGGTTATGAAATCCGGAAAAATTATGAAAGTGCCGATTATATCTTTTATTTACCCATTGACTCACCCTCAAATGCAAGGCAGTTTATTAATATTGTCAATCCCAGCCTGGCGGTTTTTATCAAATATGAATTTTGGTTTAACTACATTCGTCAAATTCATAAAAACCGGATTCCAATGTTTGTGATCTCTGCCATTTTCAGAAAAGAGCAACACTTTTTTAAATGGTATGGTGGATGGTTCAGAAATCAATTAAAATCTGTGAACCAATTTTTTGTACAAAACGAAGCATCAAAAAACCTGCTTGAATCCATTGGGATCAATCAGGTGAATGTGAGCGGCGATACCCGTTTCGACAGGGTGGCCTCCATTGCGGCACAGCAAAAAGAGAACGCCATTGCTGCAACATTTGCTTCAGGAAACCGGGTAATACTTGGCGGAAGCACCTGGCCTCCGGATGAAAAACTCCTGCTAAACTATTTGCAGCATAAACCCCAACACACCAAACTGATCATTGCGCCTCACGAAATTCATAAAGAGCACCTGTCAGCCATTGAAACGATGTTCGAACAGTTCAAAACCATTCGATATTCAGGGGCTGATGCAAATGATCTGAAGATTGCAAATGTTTTGATTATTGATGGAATGGGGTTTTTGAGTTCCCTTTACCGCTATTGCGATGTTGCATATATCGGAGGCGGTTTTGGGAAAGGGATACACAATATACTGGAAGCAGTGACTTTTGGTAAACCGGTCATTTTCGGTCCAAATTATCATAAGTTCAGTGAAGCGGTAAACCTCATCCAAAAGGGCGGAGGTTTTGCGATACAAAATGAAACAGAAGCTAAGTCAACATTGGATCAATTACTAAATGACCGGCATTATTATCAGCAGGCTTCCGGGATATGCAAATCATTTATTACGGAAAATACAGGCGCAACAAACCAGATATTAGCAGCAATTAAAAGCCATTTAAAAATATGATATCCAAACAGCCAATAAGTCGCATCGAACGAATAATCTATTTCATCCTTTTCATTTTGCTCTGGGCATATTTATGGTTAAGGGCCATTTATGTTCCGTTGGTTCATGATGAGATCGCCACCTTTTATCACTACATTCAAACGGGCAGGTTTTTACCCTATCTTTCACACTGGGATGCCAATAATCATTTCCTGAATTCAGCTTTAACATGGCTCAGTTACTCCCTCTTCGGGCTGCATGAATGGTCGGTTCGTTTACCAAACCTCCTGATCACTCCCCTGTTTTTCTGGGCAGTTTACCAGATTGCTGGCTTACTTTCAAACAAATGGCACAGGGCGGTTTGGATTTTATCCATCTGCTTCAATCACTTTTTTATCGAATACCTTGCATTGTCAAGAGGCTATGGAATGTCGATGGCCTTTTTACTGGCGGCCACCTGGTTTACCATTCAATTGGTTGAGACAAATGCCATTCGCTTTTATGTGCTGCAATCGCTAATGATCCTACTCATTTTACTTTCAAATTTAACGCTCATTTATACTGTTCTTGTTTTCTTAGTAGCCACCCTGCTCATAACCATTATTAAAAATGAAAGTCATCTCAAAGCCTTCTTCAGAAGGATAATTATCATTGTTTTAGGAGGACTTATTCCGCTGGTTTTGGCAATACAGGTTTTATTTGAACTAAAAAGCAGAAGCCTTTTATATTATGGAATTATTGGTGGTTTTTGGAAAGTAACCGCCCAAACCCTGATAGAACTCTCCACCGGCTTCTCCTTTTGGTTATTATCAGTTATAGTAGCCGCTTTGCTCGTTTTAATTCTTGTAATATTTATTAAACGACTGTCGCTTAGTAAAAATATCAGGCAAATCCTTCAGCCCGATTTTATTTTTAGTTTCCTGCTTTTCGGCAATATTGCACTTTTTGTAATAATGCATTATTTCATGGAGGTTAAATACCCGGAGGATCGGGTAGGTATGTTTTTTATTCCCTTTTTTGTTGGAAGTTTATTGCTTGGTATTGATAAATTTGCTGATAAACAAAAATCCAAGTGGTTATTTTTTTTACCTGTTTTCTTTGTTTTGATTCCGATCAATTTTTTAAGATCAGCAAACTTAGATTATACTTCTTACTGGAAGGAAATGGGTATCCCTCAACGTTTTTACGACGAAATTAGTGAAAGCACATCCTCCGGTCAATTACCTCCTGTGGTTGGGGCTCACTGGCTTCGCAGCTACTTCTGGGCCATTGAAGATTACAGAAATACAGGTGAGCTAAACCTGCTTCATCATGCCGATACAACTGAATCAACAGATGATTTCCTTATTTATAACATCCATGAAAATCCTGAATGGAGGATCTTGTACGACAGCCTGGATTATGATGAAATCAGGGATATTCATTTGCTCAAAAGAAAAAGGCAGGCACCCAGGGAGTGGCTGTACGGATCCGAAAGATTTGAAACCGACGACACATTAAGCCCAAGGTATTTTATGTTGAGAGAAAATAAACTTGATACCCTTGATGGCGAAGATCTGATCTTTGAATGGAATATGTGGCTTGAATCGCCGGAAGAACCATTTCGGGCAGCTATTGTAATTGATATCACCGACCGGCAAGGTAATCAGTTATATTATTCGGTTTATGAACTTTTTCACCAACGGCTGGCATGGACGCACTCATCCGGCAAAGCCAGGAATTGTATGAAAGTTTCAAATTTACCTGAGGGAGCATACTGGTATAAACTCTATTTATGGAACCAGGAAGATCAACCCTTTATGATCAAAGATGCTTTTGTGAATGTTTTCCGGCTGGATAAAGATCAGTAATTATTTTTTCCAGAATGATGGAGAGAATAAAATGATAACGGTAAATAATTCAAGTCTTCCCAATAACATCAGGAAAGAGGAAATCCATTTTGCAGCATCGGGCAAAAATGAATAATTTTCGACAGGACCCACCCCACCAATACCCGGCCCGATATTTCCGAGGGTTGCAATTGTAGCACCTATGGCAGTATCAAAGCTCAACCCCATCAATGTAAGGATAAACGTCCCGGCAAAAAACGTAAGAATGTAAAACAGGAAAAATGCCATCACGAGATGAATGATCTCAGGGGCTACAGCTCTGCCATTAAACCTAACAGGAATAACAGCTTGCGGGTGGATCATCCTTTTAAATTCGAGGGCGCTGTTTTTTAACAGCAATATCTGTCGGGCAATTTTAATACCACCCCCTGTTGATCCGGCACTGCCACCAACAAACATAAGCAGGAACAAAAATATCCACGATTGCCCGGGCCAGCTCAAATAATCACTCGTAACAAATCCGGTGGTAGTTACAATGGAAACAACCTGAAAAAGCGCATCACGGATAGATTGTTCCATCGATAAACTTCCTTCATAAAAAATAATGACACCCAAAACCACCGAAAAGCCAAGGGTAAAAAGGATGTAATAGCGATACTCTTCATTTCTCCAGATTTCACGCAGTTTCCCATGCAGGCCAAGGTAATGCAGGGTGAAGTTGGTTCCGGCAAGGATCATAAAAACAATAATAACATACTGGATATACGGCGAAAAATCAGCGACACTCGCATTTTTTGTGGAGAAACCACCTGTTGCCATGGTAGCAAATGAATGACAGAGAGAATCAAACAAGTCCATACCGCCAAACATCAGCAGCACTGTTTCAATGGCTGTTAACAGCAGGTAAATACCCCATAATCTTTTTGCTGTTTGAGTAATTCTTGGGTGAAGTTTATCAGGTGTGATGCCGGGCATTTCAGCAACAAAAAGCTGCATGCCGCCAATACCCAGTAGAGGCAAAATAGCAACTGACAAAACGATGATACCCATCCCCCCAATCCAGTGGGTGAGCGCCCTCCAAAATAACAGGCCTTTTGGTACAATTTCAATATCGGTTAAAATGGATGCCCCTGTGGTCGTAAACCCTGAAATCGTTTCAAAATAAGCATCCGTAAAGCTCGGGATAGCCCCGCTTATCAAATAAGGAAGGGTTCCAAAAAGGGAAATCACCACCCAGGCCACCGATACAATAATATAACCTTCGCGTTTGCCGATGGCACGGTTGGCCTTACGGGTAATAAACCAGATCACACCCCCGGTGCTTAAAGTTATCAGCCCGCTATAAAGCAGGCTCAGGCATTTGTAATTGCAATAATATATCGAAAATGGGATTCCTGTGAACATGAAAAGGCCTTCGATGATCAGGAGGAACCCGAGAATCTGGAGAATTATACGCCAGTTTATTTTCGATAAAAACGACATTGCGGAATCAAATTTAAAGAATTAATTAAAAAGGCGGTCTACTTTATGTATTGCTTTTGGAAGGGCAAAAACAACAACATGATCATTTTCCAATATTTGAAAATCACCAATAGCTATAAAACTGGCTTTCCCCCTGACAATTCCTCCAATGATAGCTCCCTCCGGGATCCTGAGCCTATTGATCGGCTTGCGGGTAACATCCGATCCGGGCTTAGCTACAAACTCAAGCACTTCAGCGTCAATTCCACTCAAACATTTGATGGAAGTAACTTCGGCATTCATGGTAAACCGGGCGATATAACTCGCTGAGATCAGTTTTTTATTAATAATTGTATTGATCCCGATATTTTGTGAAATATCAATGTAATCAAGGTTTTCAACGAGGGCAATGGTCCGTCTTACACCTAATTTTGTTGCATGTAAGCAAGTCAGGATATTGGTTTCTGAATTATCGGTAACAGCGATAAAGGCATCGGTATCGGTAATTCCTTCTTCCTTCAATAGCTCAATATCGCGGGCATCGCCATTGATCACCAGGGTTCGCTCAAGATCATTGGCCAGCGACTGACTTCGGCTTTTATCCAACTCAACCATTTTTATGTTAAGATTTTTTTCAAGACGCTGTGCTGTTTTTCTGCCAATCCTTCCGCCACCCACGATCATGATATCCTTGATCTCGATATGTTGTTTTCCCCCTAATTTAATGAGGGTATGAATGCCATCGGGTTTGGTAATAACATAGGCCAGGTCGTTTTCCAGAAACATATCATCTCCGCGCGGTATTATTGTTTGCGAATTCCGGTGAATCGCAACCGCCCTGAATGCCAATTGAGGATATTCAATAGCTACCTCGTTAAGTGTTTTGTTTAACACGAGAGCATTTTCATCAAGCTTGATCAGGAACAACGACAGACGGCCATGTGAGAAATTATAAATCTCGGTGGCAGCGGTTTGTTTTAGCAATGCAATAATTTCATCCGCAGCAATACTTTCCGGGCAAACCAACTCATCCACCCCGATTTGCTTAAACATATCCCGCGTAGAAGGTGCCAGGTATTCGGTATTGTTAATACGTGCAATGGTACGTTCGGCCCCCAGCTTTTTACCAAGGGCACAAGTTACCAGGTTTGTGGTTTCATCATGCAAAACCGAAATCAGCAAATCTGCCTTGTTGACTTTTGCTTTGTTCAAAACAGTTACCGACGTTGAGTCGCCTGTAATGGTAAGAATATCGGTGTGGGATTCGAGCATTTTAAGCAGCTCCTCGTGAGGATCCACGATGGTAATGTCGTGGTGTTCATCGTGCAGCATTTTTGCAAGATGAAAACCAACCTCTCCGTCTCCCGCAATGATAATGTTCATTATAAAAAAATTTGCGGCCGCTAAATAAAGCCAATAAAATCAAATATCAAAATTACAGAACTTAAGAAAATGAGAAGATTTATAATTGAATTATCTGTTGTTCAAATATATAAATTCATTGCATCAATATACCTCGAAGTTATCCCAGTCAAGTCCCACGGTAAATTTATTACGGAAATCAATCAATTGCCGGGCAGAAAGATCCACTTCAAGGATATCATTTTTATTGCTTTCAGCTTCTTTGATTGACAGTCCTTTAGCATCAATGGCGCGGGTATCACCCGAATGATCAATTCCATTTCCATCTGTTCCGGTGCGATTTACCCAAAGAACACAGGCCTGGTTTTCGATGGCCCTGGCATTGAGCAGCGGCAAATATGCATGCCTTCGAACCGCAGGCCAGTTGGCCACATAGATCAGCAGGTCGTATTCATATTGTCCATCCCGGTAGTGGTTTTTACTCCATACCGGAAACCGAAGATCGTAACAAACCTGCAGGTTGATTTTCCAGCCTTTTAATTCCACGATTTTGCGGGTATTGCCCTGGGTCATGGTTTTGTGCTCGTTACCCATCCTGAAAAGGTGGCGCTTATCGTAAAAATCGGAGGTTCCATCGGGCCGTACCCAATACATACGGTTAAAATACTTACCACCGTCTTCTGTTAAAACACTTCCGGTAATTACGCTTTTGAGTTCTGCGGCTTTGTTTTGCATCCACTTAAATGTTGGGCCTTCCATCGGCTCACTGCATTTATCAACATGCATGGTAAAACCTGTGCTGAACATTTCAGGTAGTATGATCAGGTCGGGTTGCGTATCAATTTTTTGAAAACATTGATCAAACAAATCAAGGTTTGCGCTTTGGTTTTCCCAAACAAGGGAGGTTTGAATAAGTATTGCTTTTAAATCCTGCATAATATTTCGGCTGCCCTTTCCAGGGTGTTTTCTTTTTTAGCAAAACAAAAACGCAGCACTTTATTATCGGTTTTTTTATGATAAAATACAGATACCGGGATGGAAGCCAGCTTAAACTCTTTGGTCATTCGGATGGCAAAATCCATCTCTGATTCATCGGTGATATTACTGTAATCAAGTAACTGAAAATAGGTTCCATGGCTGGGGATCACCTTAAAACGCGAATCAGCGATCAGCTTGAGGAAATAGTCGCGTTTGCGCTGGTAAAACTTACCCAGGTCTTCGTAGTTGGTACTATCTGTGAGAAACTCAGCAATGGCATACTGAATAGGAGTATTGCAAGCAAAAACAACAAACTGGTGTATTTTCCTGAATTCATTCATGAGTTTTTCGGGCGCAAGCACAAATCCGGTTTTCCAGCCGGTAGCGTGAAAAGTTTTTCCAAACGAACCCACCACAAAAGCCCTTTTAGCTAGCTCTGGGTAACGGCAAACACTCTCATGCTGGATTTGGTCGAAAATGAGATGCTCGTAAACTTCATCGCTCAGAATAATGATATCCGAATTCGCGGTGATTTTTGCCAGTTCTTTCATATCCTCAGGCCTAAGCACACTTCCTGTAGGATTGTGCGGCGTATTAAGGATGATCATGCGGGTTCGGTTACTCAGCAATTTTTTCACCTCCTGCCAGTCGATGTGATAATCGGGCAATTTGAGCTCAGCAAATTTAACAATGCCACCATGTAGCTTGATCAGTGGTACATAGGCATCATAAGCCGGTTCAAAAACAATTACTTCATCTTCTTCTGAAATAGTGGCGGCAATGGCGGTATGAAGGGCCTGCGTGGCGCCGGCTGTAATATTTATCTCTTTATCGCGGTCGTATTTTGCTCCGTATATCTTATCCACCTTCAGGGCTATTTGCTCTCTCAACTCAGGAATACCGACCATGGGAGAGTACTGGTTTTTGCCCTTCAGCATATAGTCATGAACAAGTCCGATCAGTTTTTGTGAAATATCAAAATCAGGGAACCCCTGCGACAGGTTGATGGCATTGTGCTCTGTTGCAAGTGCCGACATAACTGCAAAAATGGAGGTATCTTGTTTTTGTAATTTCGATCTAATTGATCCCGGGAATTTATCCATTGACTTTATTTAAAATTAAAAGTCAAAATTACAGATTTATCCTTATTGAATAATTTAAGTATTTTTGAAACAGTAAAAAACATGGTGAAAAAATCAGCGAACAAGCTGAAAATAAGCGGATACGATCAACTAAAAAGAAATTAACAATAACAAGGAAAACATTAAATCATGAAGTCAATTGACACTTTTGATTTTCAAAACCGAAAAGTACTGGTCAGGGTCGACTTTAATGTGCCCCTGAATGACAAGTTTGAAATCACAGATACAACGCGCATTGATGCGGCAATTCCAACGATTAAAAAAATTGTGAATGGCGGTGGTGCTGCCATTTTGATGTCACACCTGGGCCGCCCGAAAGAAGGTCCGGAGGAAAAATTTTCACTCAAGCATGTGATTCCTTACCTGTCGAAAGAACTGGGTCAGGAAGTAAAATTCGCCGATGATTGTATTGGTGAATCTGCGAGTACACTCGCTGGTGGACTGAAACCGGGAGAGGTATTACTGCTGGAGAATCTTCGTTTTTATAAAGAAGAAACAAAAGGCGATGAAGCCTTCTCCAAAAAACTAGCCGACCTTGGTGATGTTTACATGAACGATGCCTTTGGCACAGCTCATCGTGCACATAGCTCCACCGCTGTAATGGCGGAGTTTTTCCCGGAAGATAAAATGTTCGGGTATATTATGGAAAATGAAGTTAAAAGCATCGACAAGGTGCTGCACGAGTCACAACGACCGTTTACAGCCATTTTAGGAGGTGCCAAGGTTTCGGGTAAAATCGAGATCATCAACAACCTGCTCGATAAGGTGGATAACCTGATTGTGGGCGGAGGTATGATGTTTACCTTTATTCATGCCCAGGGTGGCCATGTAGGCAAATCCCTCATTGAAGATGAATTGCTTGAACTGGCATTACACACCATTGAAGGTGCCGCTGAACGTGGGGTAAATCTTTACCTGCCTACCGACACGATCATTGCTGATAAATTTGAAAATGATGCAAATTCGGAGGTAAGCAGTGTAGATGATATCCCGGATGATTGGATGGGTTTGGATATTGGCCCCGAATCGGTTAAAAAATTTACGGAAGTAATTAAAAACTCAAAAACCATTCTATGGAATGGCCCTATGGGTGTGTTTGAGATGGACAATTTCGCTGCCGGAACCAAGGCAATAGCCCTGGCCGTTGCGGATGCTACTTCTGCAGGAGCATTTTCATTGATCGGTGGTGGCGACTCTGTTGCTGCGATCAATAAGTATGACCTTAAGGATAAAGTTAGTTATGTTTCCACAGGTGGAGGTGCCATGCTCGAATATATTGAAGGCAAAGAGCTTCCCGGCGTGAAAGCGATCAAAGAATAACATTGATCTGGTTTAAAAAGAAAGTCCGGCCTGATTAACAAGCCGGACTTTTTTTTAGTTCCCTTTAAGAATTATCTTCTCCGTAAATTGTGTTTTTTCACCTGCTATTTTCAGAAAATAGATCCCCGCTTTTAGCTTAGTTTCTGTATTTAATTGAATGATGTGTTTGCCTGTTTTCAAGTTGCCGGAGTAAACCGATTTAACCATCCTTCCCGCCTGGTCAAATAAATTTATCGAATACGATCCGGGTTCGGTAATTACGACTTCAATATTAACCAACTCATGAGCAGGATTTGGATATGCCGAAAGATTCAATTCCGACTGATAATTGTTAATTTCGTTTAATAAGTCAAAAACCACAATCTCCGAAGGATCGGATTCCTGGCTGCCATTGTCGACGGTAGTAACATAAAACTCTGCATAAGTGACATTGCCGGGAACATAAAACAACTGCGTACCGATGGTTTCAGCCAGCAAATCCCAATTGCTTCCATCCAGAGAATAATAAACATTGAAGTGATTGAAATCGTTGATTGGCGGTTGCGACCAGTCAAGTGTTACGAGCACATCCGGATCCGAAACCCATGAAATATTGATCTCTTCGGGCGCAGTCGGAAGATCATCCGATGCTCCATAAGTAATGGTTCCATAATCAAGCGGGGCAAATATCTCCTGGTTCCAGCAGGGCCAATAGCCGTCGAAATTGGTTGGATCATCGAGGGTGAATATAAAAAGGCTGCTTTTATCATCCGGTCCGGGATTGATCTGCCAGGTGGAATCACTGCCCATAGGAATTACAAATTCATAAACAATTACCCCTGATTCATCCGAAACAGCTATTTGTGGATCTTCCAGGTAAACAACAGTTCCAACTCCGCCATTGTCATGAATCGGACGATAACGGATTTCTGAACCTGAAGAATAGTAGGCTGCCCAGTAATTTCCTTCCGAATCATCGCCGGCGGGCGGATAAGTACCGTCGTTGTTATCATCGATGTAAAGAGCAACTTCATCATGATCCTCAAGTTGTGTATCGTTTTGATTAATACAAGCTACATACAGTTCAGTCAATGCGGCATTTACCTTAAAATACATGGGCACGCTGGACACCGGATTGGGCAGGTTGTCGTATTTGCCTAAAAAGTCAGAGGCGTCCAGGTAAAAGGCATCATCCCATTCGCCGGCACTTATCGTTCCATCGATAACAGGTGTGGTTCCCACATAGGCACTGATGTTATCCGTTACAAAACCGCTGCTCATCCATCCTTCATCCACATTTGAATAGGGGCTTTCAACATCTGTATCGATGATTGCTGTAACGGCATAATAATAATTGGTAATGGGTAATACATCAATATCTTCCCAGTTAAATACATCATTTCCAACTGTTGCAACCGGCTCTTCGGGGAACAGGTCGCCTTCGATGGTTTTCCGGTAGATGTTAAATCCTTCAATGTCGTTAGCGTTATCGCTTTGCCAGTTCAGATTTATGGAAAGTCCGGCTCCTTTGGTTGCCAACAGGCCGTAAGGCGGATTGCCAGTTTCCTGAAGGTTGAAATCGAGGTCTGTAACAGACCCTTCTGTGATCTCAACATCAGTAATGGTTACCGGGTAATAACCGATGAGCGAAGCCGTGATGGAATACGTTCCTTCAGGAATATATTTTAATTGATAGCTACCATCTTCTTTTGAGTAGCCAAAATAATCCTCCAGCTCATTAACGACAATTTTTACATTGCTAAAATCAGCGGCATTTTGCAAGGTAACCGATCCATTCAGGGCTCCTCCACCGGGGTCTGAATTTACATTGTATAACAATCCCCCGCTTCCCAAAACTCTTGCGTGCACAGCTTTTCCGGTAACTGAACACAAGGTTCCATCCATCGACAAATCCACAGCGTTGAATGAGCCCTGTGTTAAAATATCAAAATAAGGTACAGCGCTTTCTTTCCGAAACAAAAACATATCGGGTTTACTATTGTCAAGAGGTCCCCAGCTGGCAGCTGCGATCAAAGAGCCATCGTAGGAAAAATCGATGGAACAAATTTCATCTCCGGCACCGGAATAAACCCACAACGGTACCGGCGACCAGGAGTTAAACAGGTACATTTCACCATTAAATCCGCCACCGCTTAAAAATACCAGGGTACCTACAGCCACTGTATTACCATCGCCCGAAACGGCCATTCCCACCACCCAAACGGAGGTTCCACCTCCGCCAACTTTGAAATTCCATTTCTCTTCATAGGTATTCAGCGATTCGTTATACTCATATAAATAGGCATATCCGCTGTAGTCACCATTCAGTATGATAGAACCATCGTAGCTTAAGGCAGGCGGGTTCTGGTTTTTGTAATAATCATCAAAAAGAATATCACCATTGGCACCATCCAAAACCCACATTTTGTTATAGCCGGAGTATTGGCACAAAACCATTCTTGAGCCATCATCACTTCCGTTGAATACTGTTCCCGGGCCGTCAAATTCAGTGGTCCAGTCGGGCGTGTTTTCACCAATGGTGTATGCCGAAACCCTGGAATTGCCCATATTATCGTAATTGTTTTCAGCCACGAACAAATGTTCTCCATCATCACTCAATTTCAATCCCATAACATCACCATCAACGATTACCTCCCAGAAAATAACAGATGAGGTGGGCATATAAACCTGTGCCACACTATCGTAACCCACAGCCAGCCATTCACCATCATTGGTTTGATCGATGGGATACTCCCATTGTGATACATTAAATTGTTCCCAGGCAGGTGTGGCCGTATTTCCATATAATGAAACACGGGAATCATTCAGCCACCACGACATGAAAGTATTTCCGGTTTGATCGGAAACTGAAATTTTTGAACCAATAGCAACAGGATCAGCATAACTCCAGTTAATCTCAGCACCCTTGGTTCCGGTAACTGATTCGGGTAAAATGATTGGGTTTGGAGTCCCAAACTCCGCAATTGTTTCATGGCCCGATTGAGGATTGGTAAGAGTTTGCATCAAAATATGCTGCGATTTCTGTGCACCGGCAAACGAAATAACTAAGAAAACAAACATTACCGATAAAAGGGTATTTTTTTTCATAGTGGTAAAATTTAATGGATATGTTGTAAAATTAATATCATGTGACCGGGTAGATCACTCAATTCCCGCAACAAGATAAGGAATATATTGATTCCTTTTAAATGTGAAATGTTTTTTTAAATCTCGATATCTTCAACATCTTTTTTGATGCGATCGAAGCCATCACCATCGGGGTCAAAATTTTCCAACCGATCCCAAAGCCAGGGTGCTACAGATTCAATTGGTGAATAAAGCAGGGAGCTTTCCTGTTTTTCTCTGGAAATGAATTTATCATTAAAATGGTTGATCACCAGAATAGTGATACTCATAAAAAGAACTGCCTTTAAAATTCCAAAAACAGCTCCTGTAAGTTTGTTCAGAAATCCGAGCGCCACCATATTGATCAATTTTTCAAGGATCCTGCCCAGTAAATGAACCAGCACCACCACAATGATGAAAGTAACAATAAAGGCAAAAACGGGAACATATTTGGGTCCCATATCAAAATTATTCACCAGGAAATCGGCGGCATAACCTGAAAAATACATGGCCGCATAAATACCAAGGATCAACGCAACTAAACTTGCAAGTTCGATCACCAAACCCCGCTTGAAACCCTGGTAAGCAAACCAGATGACAGGTATAATGAGAATAATATCAATATAATTCATTGATTCAGGTTAAATTTATTTATCAAAAACAGAGGTGAAAAAGAACAGGTATTTGCTCATTATTTCTTCAATCGTTTGGTAAGTTCCGTATCAAAAACAAAATCATTTAGTTCCTGGTTTTCGGTATGCAGAATCTGGCTTTTGTCACCCTCCCACCAAAGTTTGCCATTGTAAATAAATGAAATTGTATCACCTATTTTAATTACTGAGTTCATATCGTGGGTATTGACCACTGTAGTGATATTAAATTCGGAAGTGATTTGCTGGATCAGATCATCAATGACACCGGCCGTATGCGGATCCAATCCCGAATTGGGCTCATCACAGAAAAGGTAGCGCGGATTCATCGAAATGGCTCGGGCAATGGCTACCCTTTTGATCATACCTCCGCTTAACTCGGCCGGGAAAAGTTTATTTGCATTTTCAAGATTTACCCATTGCAAACAAAAGTTCACCCGCTCTTTTTTCTCCTCTACTGTTTGGTTGGTATACATCGTAAGCGGGAACATTACATTCTCCTCCACGGTCATTGAGTCGAACAGTGCACCTCCCTGGAAAAGCATACCTATTTCCTTGCGAATTGATTTTCGTTCACTGAAAGTCATGCCTGAAAAATTACGTTCATCAAACAAAATACTTCCCTGGTCCACTTCATGCAAACCAACCAGGCATTTCATTAAAACCGTTTTTCCGGAACCACTTTTTCCAATGATCAGGTTGGTTTTTCCTTCAACAAATTTCAGTGAAATATTTTTCAATACATCATGATCACCAAAGGATTTTGATATGTTGTGAGCTTCGATCATGACAATAACAAATGGGTTAAAATGAGGTTGAATAAAATGATCATGATACTGCTCCAAACTACCGCCCTGGTACTGGATGCACCCACATCAATAGCTCCACCCTTTACCGAATAACCTTCAAATCCTGCAATTGAGGTGATCAGGAATGCAAAAATTATGGTCTTTATGGTTGCATATGCAATGGTGAATCCGTCAAAGTCAAGCCTGAGGCCGTCAAGGTAATCCTGCGGGGTGTATAACGTTGTAAAAACAGAAACAAAATATCCGCCCATTATACCAAATCCCATACTTAAAATGATTACCACCGGATTAAAAATCATGGCAGCTGTTATCTTTGGAAAAATTAAATAATTAGCCGGATTAATACCCATAATTTCCAGGGCATCTATTTGCTCGGTAACCCGCATGGTGCCGATTTCTGAAGCGATCCTTGAACCCACCTTTCCTGCAAGAATGAGGCTGATGATGGTAGGAGAAAATTCCAAAATAACCGATTGCCGTGTGGTAAATCCTACGAGTGATAAAGGAAGCAGCGGATTATCGATATTATAGGCAGTTTGAATGGCCACAACCGCCCCCATAAATACAGAAATGATTGCAACAATGCCCAGTGATTCAATTCCGAGATTGTTGATTTCAATCACCAATTGCCTCCAGAAAACCTTCATTTTATCGGGTTTCCGGAAGACCTTTAACATGATCAATATGTATTTTCCAAAGCGGGTAAGCATACTCTTACAAAGAACTGCTAAATTAAGGATAAATCATCATTATGAAACAAATTAGTTAATTTTGACAATCTCAATTCAGGTAAATATGAAAGTGAAAAAATTGCTTGGAATACTTTTGATAATTGGAATTATAATTCTAGCGATTGCTTGTTCATCAAGCCGTAAAGTGAAAAAGAAATGCAGGGAATGCCCTGAATTCAGCCTTCAAGAATCTCCCACAAAACAATCAAAACAGGTTTATGGCAGGATATGACGAGATTTTGAGCCGGTATATTCCCGCGCAAGCTGTTGAAGATGTTTTAAAATTACTTTATTCGGCCAACGTTCAACTGAAGATTACCCGCAACCGCAATACAAAATTGGGCGATTATCGTGCTCCGTTTAAAGTAAAATACCATAAAATTTCAGTTAATCACGATCTGAATCCCTATCATTTTTTATTGACACTTATCCACGAATTTGCGCATTTAAAAACCTGGGAAGCTTATAAAAATACGGTAAGGCCACACGGAAATGAGTGGAAGGAAGAATTTAAAAAACTGATGCTGCCTTTTTTAACAGAAGATATTTATCCCAAAGATCTTTTAGTGATTTTGAAAAAGTACATGTCAAATCCCTCGGCCAGTACTTCCAACGTACAATTACTTCAGCATCTCAGAAAATATGATGCAAATAACGAGTATTTGACTTTGGCTGACCTGCCTGATAATTCAATATTCAGGATTCAAAACGGATTTGTTTTTCAAAAACTGGAGAAAATGCGAAAGCGTTATAAATGCAGGAGGATGGATAATAAAAAGATCTACCTGGTGAGTCCGCTCATTGAAGTTTTTCCCATCGAAAAATCAGCCTGATCAATTTTCAGGGACATCACCGGAATCATCATCTTCCATAACTTTTACGCGAATTCCATCATATTTTTTTTCAATGCCGGCTTCATAATAAATGGTGATTAAAATACTGCCATCTTCATTGTATTTAACCCATTCACCATCTTCCAGTCCCATGATGTATTTGCCTTCAGTTTTTTTAATTCCGCTCGGCCAGTACCAGGTATGCTGACCATTGGGGTTATCTTCGATAAAATCACCTGAAAAACTCAAAGTGCCATCATTGTAGTAATTTTTCCATTTGCCATGTCGCATTCCATCCAGGTACTCTCCTTCCGAATTATGATCGCCATAATTAAAGGTCCACTTACCATCACGATAATCCTCCACATAATCTCCTTCAGCGATCACTGATCCATCTTCAGCATATTCTACACTGTGCCCATCAATCATTCCGTTGAAATAAGTCTCTTCGCGAAGCACGTCTCCTGTTGGATAATACCAGGTCCAAAAACCATCTGCTTTTCCATCCTTATTGTATGAACCAACCTGTTCGAGCTGGCCGTTTGGATGATAATATTTCCATTCACCCTGTTTTTTTCCGTGGTCGTACATGCCCAATGATTTGAGGGCTCCATTGGGATAAAACTCTTTCCAAAGTCCGTTTTTAATACCTTCTTCATTAATAATACCTTCACCTATAATGGTACCATTCTGGAAAACATAACCGGCAGTAATGTCCCCTTCGGGTGAGTATTCGCGCCGAACACCCTGGGGAACATCACCATTGTAACTGGCTACTATTTTTACATTTCCATTGGGATAATATTCACGTTTGATATCAAGTTTGGCCAATTCGGCTACATCTTCCTGTAAAACACCGTCCTCATATTTTGCGGTAGAAAGAAGCACTCCATCACGACTGTATTCTTTGAAATAACCGTTTTTAAGATCATTTTTATATTCACCTTCTTTCCACAAATTACCATCATCATAAAAGTATTTCCATTTGCCCTGCTTCATGCCCGCCCGATCAATTCTGTTGATGTTTTCAATATCGGTAATAAAACCTTTTTTATAATACATCAGCTTTGTTACCCGGCCATCATTTTTCGAAAATTCCTTTCCAATGCCTTCTTCCAGTCCATCCAAAAAATTGATTTGCTTCCATAACGCTCCGTTGGGATAATAGAAATAGGTATAGCCTTGTTTTACATCATCCACAAAGTTTTCTTCAACTATTTCATCCTTTTGAATAGTTCTTCTTATTCCATTTTTTTTGCCATCGAGGTATGAAATCTGTAAAACAACATTTCCTGAATCGCTGTAAAAAGTCCAAATACTGTCAAGCTCAAAGTTTTTACGGTTTCCCTCCGACTTTAAAACTCCGTTTTCATAGTAAGTTTTCCAATAACCATCTGGTTTTCCATCACGCATCATACCCTCACTTGAAACCTGTCCGTTAGGATAATAAAATTCATTATAACCATTTGGATTTACATCATTTTGCGACCATCCAGTCAAAGTCATAATCAACAATCCAAGCAAGAAAGTAAGACGTTTCATCATTTTATCAAATTCAGTTTTTTAGAAATATCGAGCATCCTTCTTATCGGTACTTCAGCTGCTTTAATTACTTCATCATTCAGGATAATTTCGGGTTGCTCGTTTTTCAAACACAAATATAGCTTTTCCAGCGTATTTAACTTCATATACGGACAATCGTTGCATGAACAGGTTTCATCCGTGGGCACTATCAAAAATTCCTTTCCAGGCGAATCTTTCTGCATTTGATGTAAAATGCCTGTTTCAGTAGCAACTATATAACGTTTTGAATCATCGGTTTTTGTAAAATTTAACATAGCTGTTGTGGATCCAATAAAATCAGCCAGTTCAAGTACTGCCGCTTTGCATTCAGGATGCGCAATTAGTTTGGCGTCGGGATTATCCAGTTTAAGATTGATTACCGCTTCAGTCGAAAGCACATCATGCACTTCGCAGGTTCCATCCCATAAAACCATATTTCGGCCGGTAACCCGGTTAATATATCCACCCAGGTTTTTATCCGGCGCAAAAATGATTTTTTGATTCCTGGCAAATGATTCCACAATTTGAACTGCATTTCCTGAGGTACAGATCACATCCGACATGGTTTTAATGTCAGCTGTACAATTGATATATGAAATTACAATATGATCAGGATATTTGGCTTTGAATGCAGCAAAATCATCTTTCGGGCAGGAGTCGGCCAGCGAACAACCTGCTTCCAAATCGGGCAAAACAACTTTGGTAGTTGGGTTTAGTATTTTGGCAGTTTCAGCCATAAAATGAACGCCTGCAAAAACAATGAGATCAGATTTACCCGTAGCTGCTTTTTGGGCCAGTCCCAGGCTGTCGCCAACATAATCTGCTAAATCCTGAATTTCCGGAACCTGGTAATAATGCGCCAAAAGTACTGCATTCTTTTCAGATTTCAGTTGTTGTATCCTTCTGATGAGTTCCTGATCAGTCAGGTTTTTTGATTTTACGTTTTCAGGCATTATATTATTTAATTCTTTTTAAAAATTATATTGTTGTTTATTTATAGGCTGTTAATTGTGTGAAAAATTATTTGCCTGTTTTCTTGACTTTTGATGTTATTCACTCTTTTTAACAACTAATGAACAGGGTCGGGTATTGTAAATTAACCATTTATGATTTTCTTAACGGCTGTTAAGAATTATGTTCGGTTTAAAACTTTGTTTGATTTAAACACTATAAAATTGTTAAATCCAATCTCAAAAAACGCCAACAAGTTTTAATAATTCCGGTTAATTTTTTACTTCTTAAACCGAATGTTAATATCCCAACTCATTGTTAAAATTTGATAACAAAAGTACACAGATATAAACAGAGTTGCTGTTGAAAAAAATAAGAAATTGAAATTTAATGAAATAGCTTTCGGAGCTTACTTTAGCCTTTTATTAAAACTTTCTTTTTTAATCATATACATATTATTTAATTATTTTTGTTTGTGACAATTTATTAACATGTTCGATAAAAAGCTTGAAATACCAATTGCTTCCGATCACGGAGGTTTTGAATTAAAACAATTTTTAATAGATCAATTATCCGGTTCAGGATATCACCTGGTTGATATGGGAACTTTTGGAACTGAAAGTGTGGATTATCCTGATTTTATTCATCCTTTGGCCAAAGCCATCAATGATGAAAAGTATAATCTGGGAATAATTATATGTGGAAGTGGTCAGGGAGCAAGTATGACAGCTAATAAATATCCAAACGTGAGGGCCGCATTGCTTTGGGATGAGGAACAAGCTAAACTTACAAGGCAACATAATAATGCAAACATCGTATCTTTGCCGGGTCGGTTTATTGATGAGGATCTGGCCGTTAAAATTGTTGAAGCTTTTTTAAATGAAGATTTTGAAGGCGGAAGACATTTAACCAGGGTTAATAAAATGTCGGAAGTTTTGAAATAAAGCCTCTCTATGCACGAAGTATACAATAAGTTTCAAAAAGACACTGAACGTAAAGCTTTTGATCTTGAACACAGGACCAAAATCAACTTTAATATCTCCAAATACGATGCTGCTGTAGCCAGAGGCAAACAACTATACAGTAACCTTGATCTTGCCCGAAAACGTGCTTCTTCCATAAAACATCGTGTTGTTAACAATATGGATAAATACCTGATTGAATTTGCTGCCAATTTTGAGAAAAACGGTGGTAAACTCATCTGGGCAACCGATGGAGCTGAAGCAGTTAGGGAGATTTTAAGCATTATGAAAAAACATGGTGCAAAGCATGTGGTTAAATCCAAATCGATGACCACCGAGGAGATAGAGATCAATGATGCACTTGAGCAAAACGATATTGAAATTCTGGAGACTGATCTGGGCGAATACATCGTGCAGCTGGCAGGCGAAAAACCTTACCATATTGTTACACCGGCCATGCATAAATCCAAGGAAGATATTGCTGAACTTTTTCATGAAAAGTTAAATAGTCCGCGGGAAAGCACACCCGAAGAAATGACCGGCCTTGTGCGTGAAAAGCTCCGTAAGAAGTTTGTAAGTGCCGACATTGGAATAACCGGTGGAAATTTTTTAATTGCCGATACCGGTGCCGTTTGTGTTACAGAAAATGAAGGAAACGCAATGATGTCGGTATCTTTTCCCAAGGTTCATATTGCCATCGTTGGTGTTGAAAAAATCATTCCTTCATTAACCGATTTGGACCTTTTCTGGCCTCTTTTGGCAACGCATGGTACAGGACAAAACATTACTGTTTATAATTCAATAATATCAGGACCACGGCAGGAAGGCGAAACAGACGGACCCGATGAAATGTACCTGGTGCTCCTCGAAAATAACAGGGCCGAATTGCTTAAACATACCGAACAAAGGGTGGCCTTGAAATGTATCCGATGCGGAGCCTGCCTCAATGCCTGCCCGGTTTATAAAAATATTGGTGGACATGCTTACAATACTACTTATAGCGGTCCTATCGGTTCAGTGATAACTCCTCATTTAAGAGGAATGGAAAACTTCAAGCATCTCAGCTTTGCTTCTTCTTTATGTGGTAATTGTACCGAAGTTTGCCCGGTAAGAATTCCATTACATGAAATGCTCCTGGTAAACCGCAATGAAGCCGTAAATTCAGGAATTGTTAAAGCCTCCGAACGTATTTCGATGATTGGAATGAAACATTTTCTGATGAAAAGAAAACGGATGGACATGGTAAATTCCAGGTTTAAAAATATCGGTATGCAACTGATGTTTAAAAGTGCCTGGGGATCGCGCCGCGAATTACCAAAATTTGCCAGGAAATCTTTCAGGGAATTGTGGAACGAACAAAAATCAGGAGTTTAGCTTTCACAATATATCTTTTTCTTAAGTTTGATTGTTTTTTAATCAACAATATTCATGAAAAAGATCTTCAACATTTTTCCTGCATTTTTTCTTGTTTTCGTTGTTGGATGCACCTCAAATAGCATTCATCCCTGGAATCTTGTTCAAAATCATTTGGTAAGCAAATGGAGCAAAGACGTTAACCCCGAGAATCCCTGGCCGGAATATCCCCGTCCCCAAATGGAACGGGACACATGGCTTAGCCTGAATGGCTTATGGGATTATACCATCTTGTCAGATAGTAAGGAAGTAATGATAGAAAAAGGACAAATTTTAGTTCCTTATCCGATTGAATCAGCACTTTCAGGAGTTGGCAAACGAGTTAATATTAACGAACAGTTAATTTATTCGCGGTCAATTCAGATTCCTGAAGATTGGAACGAAAAAAGGATATTGATCCATTTTGAAGCTGTCGACTGGAAATGCCAGGTAAGTATTGATAATAAAGATATTGGATCCCATACTGGCGGATATGATCCATTTAGTTTTGATATCACAGCGTTTGTAATCCCTGGTAAAAAGCATGAAATCAAAGTTGTTGTTTTGGATCCCACAAGTGATGGTTATCAACCCCGTGGTAAGCAGGTAAACGAACCCCGTGGAATTTGGTACACACCTTCCACCGGAATCTGGCAATCGGTATGGCTGGAGCCAGTAGCAAAAAGTTATATCTGCGATTTAAAAATCACTCCGGACGTTGATCTTCAAAGGGTAATTATTGAACCGCAAGTTTTCAGTACCGAAAAAGAAGACAAAATTAAAATTGAAATTAAGGATGGTACGAACACTGTTTTCGAGGGGCAGTTTGAAATTAATAAACCGATTAAAGTCAATATTGAAAATCCCAAACTTTGGGCTCCTGAAACCCCGCATTTATATAATCTTGAATTAAGCTTGCTCCGGAATGAAGTTGTGATTGACGAGGTTAAAAGTTATTTTGGGATGAGGAAAATCAGCCTTGTTAAAGATGAAAATGGATATAACCGGCTTGCTTTAAACAATGAAATCCTGTTTCAAAACGGTCCGCTTGATCAGGGATTTTGGCCCGATGGTATTTATACTCCACCCACGGATGAAGCCATGAAATATGATATTGAAGTAACCAAACAAATGGGTTTTAACATGCTTCGCAAACATGTGAAGGTGGAAAACCGCAGGTTCTATACCTGGTGCGATAAGCTCGGTATCCTTGTTTGGCAGGACATGCCCAGTGCTTCGGGATATGTGGCGCCTGGCGGAGAAGATCTCAATCCATCAACGGAACATAAAACCAATTTTGAAAACGAACTTACCCAATTGATCAAAACCCATTTTAATCATCCTTCCATAGTTATTTGGGTACCCTTTAATGAAGGTTGGGGACAGTATGATACCAAAAGAATTGTTGAGCTGGTTGAAGCGCTTGATTCTACCCGGCTGGTAAATAATGCCAGTGGCTGGGAAGACCGGGGGATAGGCGATGTTTTGGATATCCATCATTATCCTGATCCGAGCTGCCCCGAAAAACAGGAGGAGAGAGCCTCGGTGCTTGGTGAATTTGGTGGCATCGGTTATTTTGTGGAAGGACATACCTGGCAAAAGGAAAACTGGGGTTATGAAAAAATGCAGAACCTTGATGATCTTTTGATGAAATACGAAGATTTTTACCAGGAAATCTTCCGCTTGCAACGTGAAAAAGGCCTGGCTGCCTGTGTATATACCCAAACTACCGACGTGGAAACCGAAACAAACGGTTTACTCACATACGACCGTGCCCTTGTGAAAATGGGAATTGACAATATCCGCAAAGCACATGAGGGAATATTGCCACCGAGGCTTAAATCCCCGTTCAGGTCGTTTATTGATACCTTTATTATTGAACTCAATTGTGCCGATCAAAATGCTAAAATATATTTTACCCTCGATTGTAGTAATCCCAATGAAAATGCAGCTTCTTATTCCAAACCTATCATTATCAATAAAACCAGCACTCTTAAAACGATTGCAATTTATCCCTCCGGTGAAAAAAGTAGAATCAATTCATACACTCTTGAACAAGTTGAGCCACAGTCGGTACCTGAACAGCCCGATGAAATACTGGAAGGATTGCAGGTATTTTATTATGAGGGTAATTGGGATAGCATTCCTGATTTTGGCTCGCTTCAGATTTTAAGCGAGGGTGTCAGTCCTAAGGTTGATCTGTCTTTTACTGAATCAAAAGAATTATTCGGGTTGGTATTTGAGGGATACCTGGATGTTCCTGAAACGGGTGTGTTCAATATTTATCTCTCTTGCGATGATGGCGGCCGGATCATTTTGGATGGAAAAACATTCATTGATTACGACGGAATTCATGGGATGGGCATCAGAAAATCATCTGTGGCTTTAGAGAAAGGTTTGCATCCTTTCCGTTTCATCTATTTTCAGCGATATGGCGGGCTGGGGATAAACATTTCATGGGAAGGCTCAGGGTTGGATTATCAGGAAATATCAGCCGATTATTGGAAACATTAAAATATTCATCATGAAAAAACTGGTTTATTTTTTCGCAGCAGTATTATTTTTTGGATGCTCACAGCCCGACCGGCCTGAAAATCCGGTATTACCTCTGAATTATCAATGGAAGTTTGTAACGGGTGACGACTCAGCCTACAAGGTGCCTAACTATGATGATTCTCAATGGGCAAATATCGATATGGATAAAATATGGGAACAACAGGGTTATGATCCTTATGACGGTTATGCATGGTTCAGAACCAAAATATTTATCCCATCCTCGCTGAAAGAAAATTCATACATGAAAGACAGTTTGCGCATTTTTTTGGGTAAGATCAACAACTTTGACCAAACCTACCTGAATGGATATTTGATCGGAATTAATAATGAATTTATGGATGAGGATGCCATCCCCGATTCGAATTTCATTCATGCACCCACCAATTACTGGGATCTGGAGCGCCGGTACATCCTTTCGGCAGATGATCCCCGTATTTTATGGGACCAGGAAAATACCATCGCCGTGAGAGTTTACGACGAAGGCGGACAGGGTGGTATGTACACCGGGAATCAGGAGCTGAGCATGACCAGCGTTACCGAATACCTTGATTTTGATAATAAAGGCAGTGCTTTTGAATTTAATGGAAAGGATCTCAAAAAATCGTTTCAGGTCACCAATCGCTCAGGCTCACTTATATTAGCAGGAAAGCTTACCATCAATGCCATTGGTAAACTGGATGGCACAGTTTATTTTACACTTGAAGAAGATTTAAAATTAAATCCTAACGAAAGCCGTTCCTTCGACATTCAGTTAAAACAATTGGATCAGTCGGCCAAAATCACTTATCTATTTGATTTTGATAAGGCCAATCAACAGCTTGAAGCAACAGAAGAAACGCCTTATATCTTAACTCCCCTTCCGGGGTCAGAGCCTAAAATCAATGGTCCGGATATTTATGGTGCCCGCCCGGGTAAACCCTTTTTATATGCCATTCCCGCCACCGGCGAAAAACCGTTACAATACGATGTGCTCAAATTACCGGCTGGACTGAAAGTCGATAACAACACCGGGATCATCAGCGGTAAGGTGAGTAAAAAAGGAACTTATGAAGTGGTATTTGTGGTTCAAAACGGATTGGGTAAAGCTGAAAAGCCGTTTACTATTGAAATAGGAAACACCATCGCTTTAACACCTCCGCTTGGTTGGAACAGCTGGAATTGCTGGGGGCTTTCGGTGGATACCGAAAAAGCGATAGCAAGCGCCAAAGTATTCAAACAAAAAGGTCTTGCCGATCATGGTTGGTCCTATATCAACCTGGACGATGGCTGGGAGATTCCAAAAGATCAGGAGCCCAAGCG
>JAGQVE010000032.1 GCA_020438105.1 Bacteroidales bacterium | reverse complement strand
TCTACATTGTTTAATTTAATCCAATTTGTCATGAAAAAATGCAAACAACTCTTCTCAAAAATCACAGGCCAATCGTTCCTGAGTTCAATTCTAACAGGTACTTTACTGTTAATTTTAGTTTGTGGCTTCCATCTGGATTCTACAGCCCAGGGTTGCCTTCCCGAAGGAATAACTTTTACTAACCAGCAGCAAATAGATGATTTCTCCGTAAATTATCCGGGGTGTACATTTATTGAAGGTGATGTAATTATTCTGGGTTATGACTCTATCACGAGCTTACTTGGATTAAACCAAATATCTCAAGTAGGTGGAGGATTCGGTATTCTGGGCTGTGAAGTTTTAAATTCATTATCAGGGTTAGAAAACCTTAGTATTATAAATGGTGGCCTGGCTATAAATTATAACTCTCTTATTTTAGATATTGATCCTTTGTCTAACCTGGATTCTATTGGTGGGCAAATAGGTATTTCTAATAATACCTCCTTGATTAATTTTGATGCCCTGGCAAATGCCTATTTTTTCAATCCTGTCCTTATAAGTTCAAATCCTCAATTGCAGAGTCTGCATGGTTTTGATAATTTAACAAGCTGCAATTTTCACCTTTCAATTTCAAATAATACCTCATTAACGAGTTTAGCAGGATTGGATAACCTGGTTGTAATTCCTGGCTTTTTGAGGATCTCAGGCAATTCAGCTTTGGCTGATATAGATGCCCTAAGCAATCTTAGTTTTTCTAATGTTAATGAACTTTCTATCATTGACAATGATAATCTTACAGATTTATCCGGGCTTATTAATTTAACCGGCATTGGTAGTCTTGAAATTATTGACAACGACAACCTTACCTCATTTTATGGTGTAAACAATCTAACATCTGTGGGGGCATTAAAGATCGCAGGAAACCCAATGGTTTCAGATATGTCGGATTTTGCAAATCTTTATTGGATCAACGTAGTTCTTTATATCGGAGATCCGAATGAAGGTTCAAAACCTGGGCTGTCAAGTTTGTCAGGTCTGGAGAATGTTGATGGTATTGTTCATGGATTATGGATTTATAATAATGAAAATCTATTAAGCATTGAGGCTTTAAGCAATGTAAACTATATGGGTGGTGAGATCAGGATAGTAAATAATGCATCCCTTTTATCGGTGACTGGGTTGGAAAGCATTTCTACAGTGAGGGGTAGCTTGATAATTAGCAATAATGATGTACTAACTGATATTTCGTGCCTGTGTAATATTGATTCTATTAGAAATGATCTGGTTATTGAAAATAACTTGCAATTAGCTAATATTTCATGTCTCGAGAATCTGGATTCTGTTGGTGGAAATCTTCAAATTAAAAATAATCCTGAATTGTTGGATATTCCCACTTTTGATCAATTAAACAAAATTTGGGGAGATTTTTCAATAAATAATAACGATAATCTGCAGAGTCTAAATACGTTGAACAATATTGATGCTGTTTATGGAACCGTTTCAATTGGGCAGAATGATCACCTACAAAGCATAAAAGGATTTAATTTATTGGATAGTATTTCAGGAAGCATGCTTGTCTTCAATAATCCTTTATTAAATTCTTTCAGTGGATTTCAGAATCTGTCCACCATTGGTGGGAATTTAAAGTTTGAGCTTAATGATCAATTAAATTCAATTGATAGCCTATTAAATCTCAAGACGATTGAAGGAACATTGCGATTTTATGGTAATGAAAATTTACATACAATTCAGGGTTTTGAAAATTTAAATACTGTAGGTTATGATCTCCTCCTTCAGCAAAACGGTTTAAATTCCTTAAATGGACTTTCGAATTTGAATGAGATTGGAGGAAGCTTAAGAATTTATAAAAATAATTCATTGTCGGATATTACAGGTCTCGAAAATGTGCTAGAGCTTCACGAATTTCTTCAAATAGAGGCGAATGAAAATTTAACTAACATCAATTCCCTATCATTAATAAATTTGGATGGACTGAATAAATTAACTTTGAAATATAACCCATTGTTATCATATTGTGCTGTTGAGAGTGTTTGTCAGTATTTGAATTATCCGGGAGCTAATTTTACCATTACTAACAATGCTCCGGGCTGCAACGATCAAACAGAAATATTAGAGGCTTGTCAAACAAATACCAATGAATTTGCTGAAACTTTGGATGATTTCGTCATCTATCCTAATCCGGCTGATGAATTTATCTTTATTTCTTTACCCGCCGGGGATAATGAAGGTGAAATTATTATTTACAATCAAAACCAGGAAGTTGTTTTAAATAAATCCCATTTAGTAGGAAAAATAGATATTTCAAAACTTGAAAGTGGTTTTTATTACCTGGAATTTCAAAGTAAAAACAAACTCGTTTATAGGAAACTCATCGTAAAATAGTATTGGAAAATTCTTGGGGATTGTTATCCCATTACATCAATTTGCAGCGAACTCAAATTTCTGTAAATACCGTTTTCAAGTGTAAGCAATTCTTCATGGGTTCCCATTTCCCTTACTTCTCCTTTGTCGATCACTATGATTTTATTTGCGTTGTGAATGGTTGACAATCGATGGGCTATGACGATGGAAGTACGGCCTTTCATCAATTGCTGCAGTGCATCCTGCACCAATCGTTCCGATTCCGAATCCAGCGAACTGGTAGCTTCATCCAGGATAAGAATGGCTGGATCTTTCAAAATAGCCCTGGCTATGGCAATCCGCTGACGCTGACCACCCGAAAGCTGAATGCCTCTTTCGCCTACCAGGGTGTCAAGTCCTTCGGGGAAATTGGATATAAATTCCAGTGCGTTGGCCTTTCGGGCTGCTTCATTGATCTCCTCTTCAGTGGCTCCGGGTTTGCCATATTCAATATTTTCGCGGATTGACCCACCGAAAAGCAGAACCTCCTGTGGTACAATTGCCATGTTTGATCGAAGCGCTGATAAATCAACCTGCTGAATGTTCGTGTTATCTATCAGAATCTCGCCACCAGAGGGATCATAAAAACGAAATAATAAGGAGGTGATGGTACTTTTGCCCGCGCCGGAAGGTCCAACCAATGCAATCTGTTCTCCCTTTTGGGCATTAAAACTTATATCTTTTAATACAACGACATCTTTCCGTGTTGGATAGGTAAATGAAACATTTCGAAATTCCACATTACCCCGAAAACACAACTTTTCCGATGAGACTGAAGTCCCTGATTTTTCATTCTTTCCTTTGTCTTTCAGTGCATATTTAAAATCCGGTTGGTTCATTTCGATGGGTTCAGTATCCTCATCAAGGATGTCGAGCAGGTTTTCGGTAGCACCAATGGCTTTCTGGATTTGTGAATAAAGATCAGCCATTCCGCTGATGGAACCTGCAATAAAAACGGTATATAGAATAAATCCGAATAGTTTACCTGATGTGAGCGATCCTCCCTGGTTAACCAGGTAAACGCCATACCACACAACTCCTGAAATTGATCCCAACATGGCCAGCATGATAAAGGAAACAAACAACCCTCTCCATTTGGCACCTTTCAGCGCAACGTCAATTACCTCATCGGTTTTCCGTTTGTATCTGAATATTTCAAAAGCCTCGTTGGCAAAGGCTTTTACATTGGTAATCGCCTGCAGGGTTTCTTCAACGATCGTGTTTGATTCAGCCACTTTATCCTGTGTTTTTTTGGATAATTTACGAATAAAAGTTCCGAAAAACCTCGCCACAATTGCCACTATCGGAACAATGGCCAACATAAACAGGGTTAGCTGATAAGAGATGGTGATCATCATTATTGCTAAACCGCCAACTACCGTAATGACTTGCCTTACAAATTGCGCCAGGGTAGTGGTAAAGGTTTCCTGCAAAAGCGCTATATCAGCCGAAATCCGGCTATTCAATTCGCCTACTCTCCTGGCCGAAAAAAATGCCATCGGCAATCGGATAAGATGATTATAAGTGGTTTGCCTGAGCAGGGCCAGCGTTTTTTGGGTTACTATGGCGAAGGTGTAAATCCGGAAGTAGGAGAGGATGGCATTGAAGATAAAAAGCCCGATTAATATAAATCCAATTTTGTTGATTTTATCGAGAGAACCAGATTCCCCTAAATCAACCAGATCCCCCATCAGTTTTGGAAAAATCAGGGTGGTGGAACTGGATACGACCAATAATATTAATCCAAGAATAAAAACTCCTTTTTGGGGTCCAATAAATCTGAACAACCTGATTAGTCGCTTGAAACCTGTACGGGTGATTTTTTTCTTTGGGGTTTCCCTTTCGTTTGAAATTTGTCCGTGATGTGCCATAACTTCCTGTCAACAAAAGTAGACAAACCAGAACGGTGATTGTTCAATTTGTTTCAATAATCATCCGATGACTTCAAGTCATCGGATGATTATAAATAAAAAAATCCCGGTCTGTATACCAACAGGACGGGATTTTCAAATCTGTAAGCAAATTGTTTAGTCGTTATTTATTTGGTATCTACCTTTCAACTTCTCCCCGGATAATTCCTCATAGAGATCCAGGTATTTTTTGTGCATTTTTTTTGATTGCAAATCTCCATTAATTTCAAATTTCTGATCGCTTAATTCAAGTGAGTGTAAATCATCCCAGTTATCGATCAGGCCATCATTTATCAATTCTTTCTGTAAACCAACCTCTATAGTTCTTGCTTGTCTTTCCAATTCCCTGACTTCCCGTTCCATTGCTCTGGCATCCCGTTCATGAGCAATAGCCAGTTCCTGCATTTCGCGCTCCTGCATCTGTTGTTCATATTGATATTTGAAATCTTTTATAGCTTCTTCTTGTCTGATTTTTGCTTCCTCCATCTGGGCTTTCAACTCCTCTTCATCAAAATATACTTCGGGCACCTCGGGAACCGGAAAATCTTCCATGTCAAAATGAAAATCTTCCATATTTTGCCAAACTTCGGCGGTAGCAGCATCAAAATATTCAGGTTGAACCATGGTCCATGAACTCTCTGTTGTGGAAGCAATATTTTCGAGATAGGAATTTAATACCTGGTTATACTCAGCCTGAACTTCGGCCATTTTAACTTTTACCTCCTCAAGTTGTTCTTCCAGTTTTTGCAGTTCTTTCTCCCGTTCTGACTGATTTTTTTCAGCATCGAAGGCTTTTTTTGATTTGGCTGCAAATTTTTCATATTTCTCCCGTTCCTCCCCATTTACTTCTTTGCCATTTTTAGTAACATTCAGAAGATTCATGTCCTCATCAAATTCCATTAAAACATATCCATCTTCCGTTTTAATTTTGCTGCCGTATTTAATTTCATTGGTATCAGGAACACTAGCAGGTGGAGTTACTGCAGGTGAGTTGACGATAGTCTCACCTTCGTTCGCTTTGGTATCATCAACCTGACTCCTTACGTCGGGCATTGAACCAATTCCCATTTGCAGCGGTGCAGACGGATCGTTATTGAAATTGAAGTTTGGCAGATCATTTTTACCTGGTGCAAAAGCGGTAATCAGGCCAAACAAAAGCACGAACACAGGCAGAATTAATATTCCTGTGATCGGTTTGCGGTTTACATGGTTTAAATTGTTTTTTGATTTCATACGCTTAATACGATTTAATAATTGAAATTTATTTCTGTATAATGCCGGAGCTATATTTTGGCGTTTTTGGCTGTACAATTCAATATTCAGAAGTGCTTCCGGAAATTCCCAATTGTTATTGCATTCTGCAAGGGTAATATCATCACAGCAATGTTCCCTTTCATTTTCGAGCTGTTTGCTGATCCACCAGAAAACAGGATGATAGAAGAAGATTGCCTCAAAAACTGATTTTAGTAAATTGATCAGGAAATCATTCCGCTTAATATGAGCCATTTCGTGAATGAGTATGGCTTCCAACTGGTTAAAAGGAATTGAGGTAGCAAGTCCCAGGGGTAAAATAATTACCGGCTTCACGTATCCCATCGCAATGGGTATTTTGATTACAGCCGATTCGAGAACCTCAATGGTTTTCCTGATATTAAGCTTTTGTTTCACCTTGTATGAAAGATCAATAATATTTTGATTTACGCGGATTGAATCCTTTCTGAGTCTGGCCAAATACCAGTAGCCTCCAGCAAACCGAATTGTGAAAAACAAAAATCCAATCAGCCAGAAGAGGGTAATGAGGTGAGCGTTGTTTTGTATTTTCGATTGCAAAATGGTGAATATTGTCGGGTCAGAGGCGATGACGTTTTGATTGTTATCTGCATTGTTCTCTGTGGTTATGTTGCTTTCAATTGCACTCATTTGTTGCATAGCAGTGTTTGAATCAGCAACAGGTTCGTAAAGTTTATAAAATGTTAGTGCTGATGCCAGGAATATGGTGACCATTCCTGCAAGTATCAAATGAAATTTGAGCTCGGGTGAATGGTTTTTCAAAAACCAAAGAAGCAATCTGAGCATCATTCCGATCAATAAAATTTGCCATATTGAGTGGAGGATGGTGATTCCCAGCGTTTGAAGCAGATTTTCGTTGATAAAGTAAATTGTTTTCATGATCCGGCTCCTTTCAGTTCGTCAATATAATTTTGTATTTCCTGTAGTTCTTCAAGCGTTGTCTTGTGGCTACCCAATGCCTCCAGAACTAATTTTTTGGCTGATCCACCAAATGCTCCCATCAATAATTTGTCGAGCAACTGTTGTTGGGTAGCATTTTTTTCAGCAGCAGCAGCATAGATGTGGTTTCTTCCATCCTTTGTTCGTGTTACCAGTCCTTTGGTAGTCATGATTTGTAATATTTTGAGGGTGGTAGTGTAACCGGTTTCCCTTAATTTATTGAGTTCGTCATTAATTTCTCTAACCGAGGAAGGGCCTTTTTCCCAGATCACCTGCAGGATTGCAAGTTCCGAATCGGTAGGTTTTATATTACGTTTAGCCATTTTATTTGAGTAAGGATTGGATACTAAACGCAAATGTAATACGAAATATTTCGTAATTCCAAATTTATTTACGAAAACTTTCGTAAAATTAACAAAGATTAACAACTGCTGCCCGTTTGACAGCACTATATAAGACCAGGAAAGTTATTTTAATTTCTATCTTTGTTTAAAGAATAACTCCAATGCAATTTGAGCCAAACTACATTTACCATATTTATAATCGTGGTAATAACAAGCAACTTATTTTCTTTAATGATGAAAACTATTTGTTTTTCCTTAGAAAAATCAGAAAGGAATTGTTACCACATTTTAGCTTTCTGGCATATTGTTTAATGCCGAATCATTTTCATTTTTTAGTTCAGGTAAAGGATGTTTCACATTCATCCGATGACTTCAAGTCATCGGATGATTTCAGCAAGATAATCAGCAATAAAATAGCAATCCTCCTTCGATCTTATACACGAGCTATCAATAATCAGGAAAATAGAACTGGTTCGTTATTTCAGCAGAAAACTAAAGCAAAATGTCTGAATGATTATTATAGCTCTATGAATGAATATGTTACTGCTTGTTTTTATTATATTCATCAGAATCCAATACATGCCCAATTAGTTAAAAAAATTGAAGACTGGAAATACTCTTCCTTTCTCGACTATGCGAATTTGAGGAATGGAACATTATGCGATCATGAGCTGGCGCTTGAGATTATTAATTTTGATGAAATTAACTTTCTTGAGCATTCAAGATCAATTCTAAATGAAAAGTATTTGAAAGGAATCTGGATGTGAATTAATTTTATCGACTTGCCTATCCAAGCAAAGGGCAGGTTATTAATGTCTTACACTCAGTTTAACTGTGCTCATTTTCCCACCCACTTCCATTGAAATAATATATAAGCCGTCAGTGAGTGTTGAAACGTTTAATTTGAATTGTGAAATACCCGGATCTAAATCTTCTGTCATTATTAGCTGACCAAGCATGTTTCTTACATGAAGTTTTCCACTTTGAGTCAGGCTGTTTGTGAAATTAATAGTGGTAAATTCATTTGCCGGATTTGGGTACATTGTAAAATCAATTCCTTGCGAGAACTCGCCCACCGCATTTGTAGGATCATAAATCAGGATCAGAAACTCAGGATGATCAATAAAAGGATTACGGTTTCCCTGGTACGAATAAATCACTTCATTCCGGTTTATCTCGAATGCATCAGGTGGATCTTGCTGATGCCATTGGTAAAGGGTTGAAAATTTTCCGTGCTCCGGTGCCGGCGAGGTATTCACTTCGTCAACCACTTCCAGATCTGGTTCCCCACCCCCTCCTTCATAGCGTACTGACATGTAAAAGATCATTCGTGCCACATCGCCCTTAACCTCATCGCGTGGTTCCCATGAATCATTGTCATAATAGCATCCTGTCGCCTCGGGGTGCTGTACTCCGCCATTATCAAAATCAAGATTACCTCTTGAACTATTTACCGAAGCATCTGTCGGGCGCATATGATGTGCATCCGTACCTGCCGGAGGAGTTGTTCCAAAGTCACCATGAGATTTTGCCCAAACATGTTCCCTGTTCCAGTCATTGGCGCCCCCGCCAAAAGTATTTTTATTTTGTGATCTGCCTGTATAAAGCAAAATGATATTATTGGGGTTATCAGGATCTTCATCAGTATCCATCAAAATAAAATCCCTGAGATCATCATAGGAATATTCCACATGGTCATCAATAATTTCATGCAAAGCCTGCTTCAACGGTTCGCCTACCAACCCAATTGCAGAATCGTAATACCCGGGGGGTTGGGCATTGGCAAAAGATGCGGAAAGAATAACTATCAGGATCAGAAATTTTTTCATATTCGAAATTTATATCGCAAAATTACACTTTAAATACTGGTTTACAAATTTGCTTTTCAACAATTTATATCTTTGTTGGAAACAGATTTGATATGATAAAATATACATTGTTATTTGCAACACTTGTTTTGTTGTTTTCATGCGGACCCCGTGAATTTGAACCCCCGGCTGAGGTTAAGGAAGTTTTGGAATTAGCTGGTGATAACCGCACCGAATTGGAAAAGGTAATTACTCATTACAAGGAGGAAGGGAATGTAATTAAGGAAGAGGCTGCTTATTGTCTTCTTGGAAACATGAAAAACCACGGGTATCTTGAATACAAGCTGGTGGATTCGGCTGGCAACAATGTTGATTTTAATGTTCTTGATTACAGCGATTATGAACATCTGCTTGATGGTTGGGATGAACTTGAAGATAATCGCGGTAAAATTCATTTCGAGAAGGATACATTTTACAATGATTACAATGAAATAACGGCTGGTTATCTGATTAAAAATATAGATCTCGCTTATAAGGCCTGGGATGAAAATCCTTGGGCACAGCATTTGGACTTTGATCAGTTTTGTGAATATATATTGCCTTACCGTAGCAGCAATGAACCCATTGAAGAATGGCGTGAATATTTTATCAAGGAATTATCCTGGGTAAAAGACTCTGTTAAAAATCCATCAGATCCTATCGAAGCTGCGTGTTTTGTAAATGATTACATTAAATCGTGGTTCCGTTTTGATCCCCGGTACTACGAGCATCCCACAGATCAGGGACTACAGGAAATGCTCAATGTAAAACTAGGCCGATGTGAAGACATGACTAATCTGGCAATTTATGCCATGCGCGCAATGGGAATTCCGGTAATGAGCGATTTTACTCCCTATTGGGCCAATACCGGGAACAATCATGCCTGGAATGCAATCATCGGTAAGGATGGAAAAACTGTGATATTTATGGGCGGTGAAGCCAACCCCGGCGAATATGAACTGGGCCACAAACTGGCCAAAGTTTACCGAAAAACCTTTGCTATTCAACATGCCAGTCTGCCTGAAAAGATGGAGAAATGGGATAAGGCTCCTCCATATCTTAATAGCAATAGCATTCGGGATGTAACCGATGAATACGTTCCGGCTCAAAGGGTTAAAATTGAATTGACAAAAGGCATTCCGGATAGCACACAGTTTTCATATTTATGTGTTTTTAATTCAGGAGAATGGAAAGCCATTGATTACACCCGGTTTTATGGTACAAAAGCAACTTATTCGAAAGTGGGGTTAGGTGTTGCTTATCTTCCGGCATTTTATTACGACAATGAAATTGTTCCCGCTGCTGATGCTTTTTTATTAAACGATACATTAACGATTGATAATAAAACACCAAATGGAAATGATCGGATCGCTTTAACACTTTATTCTACAACTAAAAGAATTACCAAAGAAACTACTGACTTTATTGAGCATGCAGAATTCAATAAAGGCAAAACGTATATCCTTTATTTCTGGCATGACAAATGGGAAGAAGCCGGAAGGAAAGTGGCCGGAGAAGGTCCCCTGATCTTCAATAGTGTTCCTTCTGATGCCATTTATTGGTTAGTTGAAGATGGCTCAAGAAAAGAAGAGCGTATATTTACCATTGATGAAAACGGAAAGCAGATTTGGTGGTAGATTCGCGGAATTAAGAATTTATTTTATAAATATTTGCAGGAGCGAAAAGGGTTAGGAAAACACCTCTGCTAAACATAAAAAGCAGCAGGGCTAACCATAACCCATGATTTCCGAGAGGGTTTATTAAAAGATAAAATGCCGGAAGAAATACCAGGAAGGTGGACAATAATAATGTATTGCGCATGGGAGCAGAAGCCGTAGCCCCAATATAAATTCCGTCCCAGATAAAAGCTGCAAAGGTGATTAGAGGCACCAACCCGATCCAAATTAAATATGGTTTTGATGCTATAATAACCTCGTTGTTATTTGTTAGAAGTCGTAACATCACATCGCCACCGAATACATAAATTAATGTAAATGGTATACTGATGATGATCCCCCATATAAAAAGCAGCCGGATTGATTTTTTTAAATTAGGTTGATCCTTTGCACCGATATACCTTCCAACCAGCGATTCGGCTGCATAAGCAAAACCATCAGTGAGGTATGAAAATACAAAAAAGTATTGCAATAACACTGTGTTTACGGCCAGGATAGTATCATTCATTTTAGCGGATTGAGCCGTGAAAAAGGCGAGCGTAAAAATTAAACAAAGTGTACGGATGATAATATCTGTATTGACTTTAAAAAAACGTTTCAGCTTCGAAAGGTTAAAAAACTCAGCCTGCTCCCAAAAAGCTAACAGGTGCCTGTACTTTTTGTAAAAGAGAATGGTTGCTAAAATAAATCCAAGATATTGGGCAATTACTGTTCCCAATGCCACTCCATCCGATTTCATATGCAAACCATACACAAAAAAGACATTGGCCAGGATATTTACAACATTTATAAATATTGCTACAAACATAGGATAACGGCTGTTTTGCATGCCAATGAACCAACCCGACATGGCCAATATCCCAAGGGAAGCAGGCGCCGCATAAATTCGGATGTAAAAATATTCACGCGCAAGAACTTCCACATCAGTTGAACCATTAAGCAGCGAAAAACTTAAAATATCAATGGGGTACTGAAGAAGGATTATGAGGATGCCTCCGGCAATTGCAAAGAATATGGATCGGCCCATCATCAGGATACTCTCTTTTGAATTATCTGCTCCGTAAGCTTGTGCCGTAAAACCGCTGGTACCCATGCGCAGAAATGAAAAAACCGCATAAATAAAATTAAAAATGGTTCCTCCAAGGGCGATGGCTCCGATGTATAATTCTGATCCCAGGCGACCCATTATAGCCAGATCAACCATGCCAAGCATTGGCACAGTAATGTTGCTGATTATGTTGGGAATGGCTAGTTTAAGAATTTGCTTGTTCATGCTTTAAAACCCGGGCTGCGAATGTATAAATAGTTATTCAATTAATTGGCAAATGAAAGGTGAACAACTTCTGCTTCCGGCTGTTTATTATCAAAGTTTAAAAAAGAGATTAATGAAAGCTTTAACCTACATTTCTATATTATTCATTTTATTAAATATTGTCCCGAAAATGCAGGCACAGAATAAATCATTTTTTGATTTTACAGTTGAATCAATTGATGGCAAACAAGTCGACTTGAGTACTTTTAAAGGTAAAAAGATATTGGTTGTAAATACCGCCTCCAAATGCGGATTGACGCCCCAGTATGAAGACCTTGAAGCTTTGTATAAAGAATATGGTGGAGATGATTTTGTTATTATTGGATTTCCGGCCAACAACTTCATGAGTCAGGAGCCGGGGAGCAATGAAGAAATAAAGGAATTTTGTACCGTTAATTATGGAGTTACATTCCCAATGATGGCAAAAATATCAGTGAAAGGCGATGATATGCATCCATTGTATCAATGGCTAACGCAAAAATCAGAAAATGGAGTGATGGATTCGGAAGTAGCCTGGAATTTCCAGAAATACATGATTGACGAAAACGGTCACCTGGTCGATTTTGTATCGCCAAAGGAAAGTCCGAAATCAGATAAAATCGTCAATTGGATTAAAAGCTAATCGTTAAGTTAAATTAGATAGTTTTCTCATAATTTTGTTTGGACCAGGAAATGGAAAATATTTCCTGGTTTTTTATAGCTGCCAGTTGATAGCAGGTAAATTTTGAGATTCAAGATACTCATTCGTTTTCGAAAATGGTTTACTTCCAAAAAAACCCCGTTCAGCAGAAAATGGGGATGGATGAGCCGATTTTATAATAAAATGCTTAAATGGATCAATCATAGGTTCCTTGGCCTGTGCGTATTTTCCCCATAAAATAAAAACCAGATTTTGTTTTTCATCCGACAGTTTCCGAATAGCTGCATCGGTAAATTGCTCCCACCCTTTCCGCTGGTGTGAGCCAGCCTGATTAGCTCTAACAGTTAAGGTTGCGTTTAATAATAGTACCCCATGCTTGGCCCATTTTTCCAGGTTGCCATTTTCCGGTACATGATAGTCCAGATCATTTGATAGTTCTTTGAAAATATTTTGTAACGAAGGTGGTTTCCTGATACCGTCGTGAACCGAAAAACAAAGTCCGTTTGCCTGTCCTGGTCCATGATAGGGATCCTGACCCAAAATCACAACTTTTACATCACTGAAAGGCGTATAGTTAAAAGCAGCGAAAATCTCCGATCCCGGAGGATAAATTCGGTATTTCTTTTTTTCTTCAACAAGGAAATTTTTTAATGCTTCAAAATAAGGCTGTGAAAATTGATCGTAAAGTGCAGAAAGCCAGCTGCTTTCGATTTGTGGATTAACGGTGCTCATAGATTAAAAATTCCATTGATTACTTCTGGCAAATTAATTGCAATAAGGTCACCAAATTTAAGTTTTATTAACAAAAAGCTAAAATTCTAAAATAATTTTATCTTTGTAAACGTCAAATTAAAACTATGAAAAGGCTCATCATCCTCATCCTGGCAGTTATCACAATCGGAATTATGATGTACTCATGTAAATCAGCTGAAAGTTGTCCTGCATATGGAGAGGCAAAAAAATTCCAGGTAGAAAGAAGGTACTAAAGAGGTTATCAATTGCCGGTTTCTTCGCAAAATATATATTTATCAGATTTCGTTATCTGATAAATATTTTTTATTTTAGGGCTGTCTGAAAACCTTGTCTCAACGTATAGATATCATATTATGCGAATAGTTATACTGGCAGTATTTACAATAATTTCGGTGCACTTACTGGCTCAAACAGAGCCTGTAATTGATACGTCCAAAAATATCATTTTGTTAAAAGAAAGAAGTTTTGGGGCGCTTTTCCACACACAAGGATGGGGTGTTAAATACAGTCAGGGCTACAATAAAACTGCTTTCAACCGGCGTATGCTGATTTTTGAATTTGCAGAGATACAATCATTACGGCAAATCCGAACCATTAATCCCTATTTTACAAACTCCAAGAGTTACGTGTATGGTAAACTCAATTCGATATTTATGTTGAGGGGAAGTTTTGGTTACTATAAGCAGTTGAATCGAAAACCTTATTGGGGTGGAGTGGAGTTACGGTTTTTTTATGTAGGAGGTTTCTCCCTTGCGATTGCTAAACCAATTTATTTGTACATTCTAAATGCATCTCCGATTATTTATGAATATAGTTTAACCGAGGAAAGATATGACCCGGATGAACATTTTGTGGATAATATCTTTGGACGTGCATCCTTTACCAGGGGATTCAATCACCTCGATTTTTTTCCCGGTATTCATGCAAAGGTTGGGCTGGATTTCGATTATGCATCGTACCGAAACAAATTAAAATCACTTGAAGTGGGAGCTACGCTTGATGTTTTTCCAAGGCCTGTTCCAATCATGGCATTTAATGATCCCAACTATTATTTCCTTACGCTTTACCTAAATTTTAATTTTGGTAAACGATATAACTAGCAGCAAAACACATTTAATAACAACGTAAAAGATTAAAAATTAAAAGCCGATGGATATTTAATATTCACCGGCTTTTACCAATTACGGGGTAGGCTCTCTCCCGTTTATCTTTCAATGATAATTTTCTTGGAATAGCTTGCAGCACCTGCTTTCACTTGCAGGATATACAAACCATTTTCAAGGCCGTTTACCATTATTATTTCTTTTGCATTAGGATGATCCAGTTTCAGCGGCTGGCTGATAACGGTTTGTCCGAGTAAATTAGAGATGGTTAATTCAGCATTTCCTACTTCAGAAGTGAGGGCCTTAATAAAGATTACATCTTGTGCCGGATTGGGATAAATTTGAAGATCGTTTTGATCAATAATTTCTCCTACACCATTCACACCTACTGTAAAACTCCAGGTGGCGCTCCATTCGGTGGTATCTCCATTTTCAAAAGCTCTTAATTTCCAGAAATAAGTTTTATCATAGGTTAGAGCTGTTAAAATATCGTATGAACTTTCAGTACCTTCAGTTGAAAACTCCATAGGGTCCATGTTAAAGGACTCCGATTCATCAAACAAGATCTGGAATCCGCTTACACCGGCGATCGGCTGCCACTCAAGTGTTGGGAAAATATCGTCAACATAGGAAGCATTTGCCGGACTCACTTGGATAACCGTATTAATGGCCTCGAAACTCCAGGTTGGTGACCAATCACTTGTGTCAGTTGTATGTAAAGCTTTTACTCTCCAATAATAGGTTGCACCAAACATAACTCCCTGGGGATTGGCAGTATTCGTTTCTGAAATTGCCATACAAGGAAGTGTAAAGTTTGGATCGGTACAAAACTCATAGATATATTCAAAAGCTCCGGTCATTTCATCCCATTCCAGGGTAATTTCAAGATCCTGATTAGTAGCTTCGTCAACAGGTGAAACCAACGTAACAGCGTTTAATGTGGTAAATGAAAATGGATCTGACCATTCCGACTCATCTTTCGCATGACGTGCCCGAACCTGCCATTGAAAGGTAGTTCCAAAATCCAACTGATTAACCCAGGCATAAAATGCAAGTGTGTCTTCAGGAAATGAAGAAAAAGGAACTGAACCGGAGGTGTAGATTGTATTGAATGTATCCACACTAAGCCGGTAATCATAATGCGATAATCCGGAAATAAACAGTGGGCCTTTTTTGTTGCTCCAAATTAATTGTGCTCTGGGTGTTACAGTGGTATTCCCGTTTGTAGGCTTTGTTAGGCCAACCTGATCGAAAGTGCTGAAACTGAAGGTTTCGGACCAGTCACTTGTCCCTACATTATCAATTGCTCTTACTCGCCAATAGTAAACAGTGCCGAAAAGCAACTCTGATGTTTTCAAAGAAGTAACATCAACAGAATATATCATTGGATCAGTAAAATCAGCTGAAGTATCAATGCTTACCTCGTAGCTTACTTCGCCTATACCGCTTGAAGCATACCAGTCAAGCTCAGTATCAGGAAGCTGGTCATCGTCTCCATTGGTTGGGAGCACCAACTGTGGTGGCAAAACATCCGTTTGGGCTACAAGGAAAAGGGAAACAATAACTAAAATTTTGGTTAAAAGTAACTTTTTCATCACTTTATATTTTTCTTATTTAATATCTAATTTATTTAATCACAATCAGTTTTTGCGTACCTGTTTGGTTCCCTGCTAAAACCCGAATCAAGTAGGTCCCTTTTTGCAAATCAGACAAGCTGACATTTACTTCATTCATACCTACTGAAGTAATACCGAACTGTTTGTTAAGGATTTGCTTACCGGCAAGGTCGTAAATTTCAACTGACAGGTTTTCTTTCTGACTTGTGTTTATTTTCACAGAAATATTGTCAGAAGCAGGGTTTGGATAAATTTCAAACTGGATTTCTGAAATATTTCCGGCAGGTTTTTCATTAATGCCAACTGCTTCTGTATTGTATTTAAATACACCACGACCGTAGGTAGCTATGTAGATATCCTGATAGTTTTGGATTCCGGGGTAGGTTTCGTAAAAAGCTTGTCCGGTTCCCGGATCATAAAGGGTAATTACAAAAGCACCTTTCCATAAAGTCTGCTGTTTGATGGCTGTAACCGGAACTTCCCCGGCTTCTTCGGCTGCAAAATACCATTCGCCCGATGATACGTTATCAGTAGCATAAAGTCCCATATCCGTACCTATCAATGCAACATCTGTAGTTGGATCGTATTCGAGTAATGAGGAATAAACCGGAACAGTTGGTAAATTACCTTGAACTGAGGTGAAACTGGGTACATCATTGGTTCCGTTTGAGCAATAGAATACATAATCTGTATTTCCATAGTTACCCATTGTAACAAGTACTTTATCAGGATTTTTTGGATCAACAGAAATGGAGGTAACTGCTTGTGTATTTTCTCCGTTAATTGCCACTTCTGTGGTGGCAATAATACAATTAGCGCTGTTTACATCAGCTTTGTCGTAATCATAAGCGTAAGCAATTCCGGATATTCTGTAAAGTTTACCTTCGGCAGTTCCAACCCATAGATAATTTCCATCAGTGGAGTAGGCCATCGACATAACAAATCCATCAACGCCATTGGATGTTCTTTCAGAAATCAGGAACCATTCCGGTTCTACACCAAAATCAAGTCCTTCCAAAGTCATATAAACCTCGTCTTCGATACCCATAAACAATTTGGTGGTGTAAATATCCTGAATATTCAATGAATCACCAGCCGAAATAGCCGATTCAAGCACATAATAAAATGGTTGATTCATCAGGTTACTTCTTACTACAACTGAATCTCCGGCAGCATAATCATCAGGGGCAAACCATTTAATTTCAAACTGGCTGTAGGTATCATTGTAACTTTCCCAAAGAAGCATGGGTGTCATGTATCTGTCATCGGTGATGGAGGCAGAAATATCATTTGCTGAAAAATCGTAACCCAAAGTTTCTGATCTGTGAGTTCTGTCGTTCAGATTTTCATAGATATCAGGAAACGGACTAATTGAGAAATAAGCCGGTGGGGCAACTTTGTCGCCGGCAGGAGTTGTATAGCGAATGGTTGAAAAAGCAACAGATCCACCGTTAGTACCAATCGGGTAACGCGTATCAGTATTGGCAACTCTCCACATGTCTTCAGCACTTTTGCCGGTGCCACCTTTGCCTTCATTGTAGATTGGTCCGTTGTCCTGTGTGCCTCCTACATACTCATCAACTCCACTTGAGATATCAAGGCTGTAGAATTGTGCTGACACGTAATTTTTATTAATTGACTGGAATACAAAATTATTGGAATTGATTTTACCTAAAAATAATCCACCGCTGGTTCCGGCTATAAATTGGTTTCCTGTTCCCGGGCGGAAAACATAGGTATGATGATTTCTGTGTACATATTGCTCATCGAAAATACCATCGATGACATAAAGTGCAAGATTTTGAGATTTTACATCCCAAGAATAATAACCTGTTTCATTCACTTTTTTGCCATACCAAAGGTCAACTCCTCCTGCAATAATGCGGTAAGGATCATTTGGTAAAACTGCTATAGTGTTGGCAAAATCACCAACAAAATATGGATTGGTACCTAAAAATGGAATTCCTCCAAGTACGTTTACCAGATCTGATCCTCCCGGAGCAATTATTCTCCATGTACGGCCTGCATTTTCCGAAAGATATATTCCCATCAGGCTATACCGGTCGGGGCTCTTGGCCCTAGCTACCTGAGCATAAACAATATTTTGATTTGACGGAGCAATAGCAAACTCAGTTCGTCCTCCGTCTTCAAATTCCGGGAATCCTTCAACTATTTGACCATCACCAAAATAATAATCGGTGTGCCAATCGTAAGCTTCAAAAGTGTTGGAAACGGAATCCAGGAGCACATTTCCTTGTTTATCCTTTAAAAGGTAATGTGCCGACCAACTGATATTGTCAAATCGCACACTTTCTTCATTTTCAGGATAAACTGATTTGCTTTCGAATTTATTTACATCTCCATTTGCTGATACGTAAATTTTTTCTCCAAAAGTTGTGATCACCCATCCGTTTTCACTTACTTTCACGTCATAACAGTTGGTATATTCTTCAAATGGAACATATGCAGAAAATTTTTCCTGTTGACCGGTAGTATCGTTAGATGTTACATTCACTTGCCAGCCAGTGGATCCATAAGCTTTTACTTTACCTTCTACAATTGCGAAGCTATCGCAGGTTACCGTTGAGTCGATACTAATAGCACGATCATAAATTGTACTGTCGAGTTTGTATTTGAATTCCGAATTCCAGGTTGAGAGGTCACTCAGGCTGGCTACTTTTAAACCGGTATTGGTTGCGGCAAATAATCTTCCTCCTGTTTCATCAATAGCAAGTTCGTTAATATAACCCCATTCAACTGCATCTTCTCCAATAACAGGTTTTGTGCTTTGAACCAGTGTAAAGTTATCGTTGTTATCTGATTTGAAAATACCTTTTCCCAGAAAGCCACCTTCGTAACCATAATAACCGCTACCTGTGTAGTCCTGGGCATTGAAACCTTCACCTGTTGCCACATAGATGGTTCCGTTGCTATGCTGAACCATGGCAGTTACGTTTAAGCCGTCGCCGCCATTGTTATTTACTTTGGTCCAGTTCGACCCCAGGTTAGTAGATTTAAAAATTCCTCCCATGGTGCTTCCAGCATAAATGGTATTTCCTGCAGCATCCCTGTTGTCGAAAATAACGGCTCGTGTTCTGCCCCCCATATTGTCAGGGCCCAGGTTTGACCAGGTGTAATCTGAAACGTTGCCTGATTTTAAAGATTTTTGGCTGGATGCCTGTTCCCTTGCCTGGATAACATCGGCAGGATTAATTACTCCACTGTGTTGATTGTTCCTGATAGAAGCAAGGTATTCAATTGCCCCTTCATTTTCATTCTTTACACTTTTTGATGTCCGATCATTATCTTTATTATCGGCAATGGCATTCGAAAGCAAAAATGCTGCTATGCCAAAAACCAATAAGGATAAAAATCCAAAAGGTAAAATTCTTTGTTTCATATCAGTCTTATTTGATTATTTGTTTATGTTAGACTCCAATACGTGCTTCAAAAAGAGTGGCACAAGTTACACCTTTTTTGTTTACAGTCAAGAATGTTTTTTCTAAAATAATATCAACAAAACTAACCCAACCCGGGGGTTGGAAAGTCTGATTAGAAAGATTATTTAGATTTTGTTGGACATAAACAAATGGTACCAACTGTGCTTCATTTATATACAAAAATAGTCGATTTTTTAAATATCGCAATCAGTAATCAGTTAACGGCCTGTTTTAATCAGTTTTCGGTACTCATTTAGAGCGATTCTAAATACCGAAAATGAAAAAGCCGGCTGAATTTCAACCGGCTTTTAATTCAGAAACTTTTAAACTAAAGCTTTAGCAGTTTTTCTGTGTATTTAATTCCTTCCGATTCAATCATCAGGTAATATACACCCTGATTATTTTCAGAAATATCAAACTGGTAGGAATTCTGGATTAGATCACCCGTGTTGAAGGAGTCAGCAAAGATAGTCTTGCCTGTTATATCAACCACTTTAACTTGCATTTCAACATTTCGCTCTTTTGCAAAATTTATTGTGTAAGTTCCTATGGATGGATTTGGATAAACCTGAAGCCAAAGCTCATTTGAAATATTAGGAACATTGGTGAGGTCTGATATTGAAATATCGTCAATTGCCAGGTCGCACAATTCGTCCATTCCGGTGTATCCTCTGAATCTTACATTGATTTCTTTACCGGCAAAGTCAGCAAAAAAAGCAAAAGCTTCCTTCCAGCCCTGGCCCTGATCTCCTGAAATAGGAACAATCACATCTTTATATAGCATACCATCACTGATCACATCAATATGTAATGAACCCATGTCGGCTCCATACATGTTAAACCAGAATGACATGCCGGGATTAGCCAGGCCGGTAAGATCGATACAGGGCGACATTAAAACTGCCTTTTTATCTTTGCAATCACCCGAACCTTCCAAATAAAGGAAGTTCCCTGCAAGGGTGCCTGTTGTATGATCACCTATCGGGCCGGTATTAGGAGTAGGGGTGATACCGTTCATCAGGCGCCAGTCAATTTGATCATTCAATCCATTTTGAAGATTATACCACTCATTGTCAATATAACAATTTATATCTTCGCAATCAGGATCCCATGAGCACTGGTTAAACTCATCAAAACTAATATTTTGATTGATGGGTGCCGATTGGGCTGTTTTTAACTTACATGCTCCTGTAATAATATCATTGGATGCATTTTGATCTCCATCTGTTTCAATCCATGCTGAAAGATCATATATGCCATTGGATGGCAAGCTAACGGAGGATGCAAATTCATGAATATAACTTTCACCCGGTTGAAGTGTTCCATTGTAAACTTCTGTCATCACTGATCCTCCTTCGAACTGGTAATTCATCGTTATATCCGACATCGCTTCCTGACCGCCATTGGTAATCTCAATCCGCACCGGAACATCACTAAAGTCCTGGCATCCAAATAATACACCAATGGGTGGGGAGATGATATCAGAAAGCGCCATATCCTTGCTGAAAATACAATTCCAAACCCCTGGTGATTTCATTACTGCAACTGCTCTTCGGCTTTTTGCATCATTGGGTCCATTGGCACTTACACTGAACCAGTACTCGTTTTCAAAGCTGATATCTTCCACAAGCAGCGAATCAGTGGGAGTTGTTCCAATAACTTCCATATATTTTTCACCGAGCATATAAACATCATAGGATTCAGCATCCTGCACTGTTTCCCACTTTATGAGTACTGTAGTTGGGCAGGCTCTTACAAACTCAATTTCATCAGGCACATACATGATAGAAAATACCTCATCACTGCTGCTTGAAGAGCCACCATTGCTTATACGAACCATTGCCTGTCCGGTGAGTTCGGTAGGTAATGTCATATTATATTGTCGCATTGATGCATTTATATTACTATTTGCAACTGTCCAGTTAGCTCCTGCATCTGTTGAATACTCCAAAGTAAAGTTTTCCTCTGTATCATAACTATCCCACCGGACAGTTATATTTTCACCCGGTGTAAATGATTCGCCACCAATTGGGTAAGTTAAAACTACTTCTTCAAGTATGAATTCATACATTACAAAGTATTCCTGCGGTCCGAAGGGAATTTCAAAACCATTAACATGGAGTGAATATGAACCGGCCTGCGGATCCGTAATACTCACTTGCTCCATATTGTTTAAATTGTCAATTCCCTTTATTGCTGGTTTGTTGAGGCTGTCGGGATGTGGATAGTGATTTAATAACCAGGGTAAATGTTCTCCATTGGATGGATCGGTCATGGTGATGTTAATGTCATTAACCAGGGCTTTGCTTGTTCCAACATTACCTTCTTTATCTGTCCAGTAAACCATAACTTTCACTTCTTTAACTCCTGTAGGGACCTCAATGGTATGCGAATTATTTTCTCCCTGACTGATTTCATCCGTCATGTATCTTTCTTCTTCTAATGCTTCAACAGCGCGGCGAGCATTAATCCTTCCCCATCCTGTTTTAAAATCAGGTCCTTTGTTTAAAAGATCATCCGCAGTGTTTAATACCAGTGCTTTAATAAACCCTCCTTTTGGATCAGCACCTCCATTCAGGTCACGATATGCCTGGTATAATTGGGCCAGTGTGCCTGATATTGCCGGGCAAGCCATGGATGTTCCTGACTTTACAGTGTAGCTGTTGGGATTGGTGGTACTATTCACACTTGAGCCTTTTGCACTGATGTCGGGTTTAATCCTGCCGTCATGGGCCGGACCACGACTGCTTGATCCGGAAAGGCCATCGGCGTAATCGAGATTTGCAGTTGCAATTACATTCTTTCCTATTTTATGCCCGCCGGTTACATTTCCCCAACCTGCACCTGCTCCATAGCCACAGTCACTGGAACCATCATTGCCCGCCGAAAAAACATGCATCAATGCTGGATAGCCAATAATTTGAAGGTCCATGGTACGTGCAAGTGAAGTATAACCTGCATTACATCCATCAGAATAAGAAGTGGAGGTGATCCTGATGTCGTAAGTGTTGTAGTGATTGGGGATGTTTGAAAATCCCGGATATAGTGGTGCTGCCTGGTAAACATAAAGCTGGGCGCCTGGTGCCTGTCCTGCAAGGCGGGGATCAAGATTGCCGGATCCGAAAATGATACCTGCACAATGATCGCCATGATCACCACTGTTATTGGTTAGAAATTGATCGCCAATGCGTCCTTCATAATCAATATGGGGCCCGATAATCCCGTCGTCCTGAAGCATCACATTTACTCCGGTTCCATCATAATGACGGCCTGCTGCGTAATCAGAATCCAGAACATTGGACCGATGCTGGGTCTTACCAGTATAATTTTCTGGTTCGCCCGGAGGATAAACAGGTTCAACAAAACTTACAAACGGTTGTGATACTATTGATTCAATATTGCTAATATCAGTCCGGATGATTTGATAATTTGCTATTGCTTCATCCTGAAGCAGCAAATGGGTATAACCCGTGAGTTCATTTCGTACTGTGTTGTAAGGTATGTTCATATAGAACGAAACCATCAAATCAATTTGATCATCCGGCCGCAAGGCGTAAGCAGGATAATTTTTATCCAGCAGATACATATCTTGTTTGTACTCGGGAATGATGTCGGAGATATTACGAACATTCAGTGATTTAAATACCTGGAAATTAAAATTTGAAGGAATAGCCACCGTGTAGGCTTTATTGGGGATATAATCAAGAAATTGCAGCCCCATATTTTCCATCATTTGTTTTTCTGCATTGGTTGGAATAGCATAAAACTGGATGATTTTATACAGATAACCATTATAAACATCCTGATCAGATGCGCTGAAGTTATTAGTATACTCATCAACATTTTCAACCATATTAACCTGCCCGAACTTAAGCAGAAGGTCATAATTGTCAGAGGCATTCTGAGCATTTACAAAATTAGCCAGAAGCACAAAAAATCCGGCCATAATGAAAGTTCGTAAATCTGAAGATTTCATAATAGGAAGTTTAATTTTATAAATCATTATTCATTGTAATAACTAGTAAACACCGAAAGAGTTCAAGTGTTTAAATAGATGTATGAGGAAAATACCGTTTGTGTCGTTAACACAATAAATCGTTATAATTTCCTGAAATAAAGAAGGTATAAAATTAAACTTTTTCCAGAACAACTGCAATTCCCTGTCCTACACCAATACACATGGTGCAAAGGGCTTTGTTTGCTTCAGAATTAATGAGTTGATAATAGGCTGAAGTTACAATTCGCGCACCGCTCATCCCCAGCGGATGCCCGATAGCTATGGCTCCTCCCAGAGGATTTATCCTCGGGTCATCATCGGCCAGTCCAAGTTCGCGAATGCATCCCAGGGATTGCGCTGCAAAAGCCTCATTTAGTTCAATGATATCAAGATCGTTGAGACTAAGATTCAATCTTTTTAAAATTTTGCGTGTGGCAGGTACCGGTCCCATTCCCATGATACGAGGCAGAACGCCTGCAGTGCTCATACCTAAAATTTTAACTTTAGGGGTGAGGTTGTATTTTTTTACAGCCCGTTCCGAAGCTATGATCAATGCCGCAGCACCATCATTCACCCCCGATGCATTTCCGGCTGTAATGGTTCCTCCCGGATGTGTTATGGGTTTTAATGTCGCTAATTTATCTAGCGGACTCAGGCGCAAATGTTCATCTTTATCAGCTATGATCGGATCTCCCTTTCGCTGTGGAATTTTTACCGGTACTATTTCTCTTGCAAGGCGTCCGTCATTTTGTGCGTTTTGCGCTTTTTCCTGGCTGCGAAGTGCAAATTTATCCTGATCCTCTCGGCTGATCTTAAAGTCGGTGGCGATATTTTCGGCGGTCCAGATCATCGACTCCGTGCCATACATTTTATCCAATTTAGGATTTACAAAACGCCATCCAATGGTTGTATCTTCTAACTTATGATTGCGGCTAAAAGCTGAATCGGCTTTTCCCATAACGAAAGGAGAGCGCGACATGCTTTCAACACCCCCTGCGATAATTAAATCGGCTTCACCGGCTTTTATTGCCCTTGCGGCAGTTCCTATTGCATCCATACCCGAACCACACAGCCGGTTTACGGTCATACCCGGAATCGTTTCGGAATATCCTGCAAGTAACAGAGCCATTCTGGCCACATTCCGGTTATCTTCTCCGGCTTGATTGGCACATCCCATAAACACATCATCCACCTCATTCCAGTCGATATTCGGATTTCTGTCTTTAATTTCCTGTAAAACAATCGCGGCCAGATCATCGGTTCGAACGGAGGATAATGACCCTCCGTATTTCCCGACCGGTGTTCTTATGGCATCGCATAGATAAACAGCTGACATAACAATTTTATATTTTGGTTTTATTTGGCAAATTGATGAATTTCTGCTTTGAATTTTTTAAAACCGCTCAACAGTGATTCTGTTAACCGATCCACCTCAACCTGTGTAATCGTTGTAGCAAACATACAGGCGAAAGTATTGATCATGATCAAATCCTCATGCAGGAAAAGATAATCCAGAAAATCAACGATCAATCTTCTCTCATCCGGACTCTGGTATGATTCCCGATACATTCGTGGCGCCTTTTTACGAAAGTGGAACCTGAACATGGATCCGGCGCCAGTTAACACCACCGGTACATCAGCCTCTTTTATGGCTTCCCGGATTTGCTTTTTAGCAATGTTAGTCATCTTATTGATGTCGTCTACAGCTTTCCTGTCGAATAATTGCATCGCTACTTTTCCGGCTGTCATGGTAATAGGATTTGCTGAAAAAGTACCGGAATGTGGCTGTTTGATCACCCTTCGTGTTGGGTCAAAGACCGACATGATCTCGGCATCGCCGGCAATGGCACCAACAGGAAATCCGCCTCCGATAATTTTCCCTAAAGCAGTCATATCGGGCTTAAACGGATACATTTCCTGAGCACCACTATAGGTTACCCGGTAAGTAACTACCTCATCAAAAACCATTAAAACTTTGTTTTTGCGGGTCCAGTTATAAACTGCTTCCAAAAAATCTTTCTCGATCGGGAACATACCCACCCGGTGCGAAACAGGATCAATCAGCACGCAAGCCAGTTCATCCTTGTTTTCTTCAAGGAGCTTTAAGGTGCGTTTGATATCATTATATGGAAAAATAACGACATCCTTTTTAACACACTCCGGTGTTCCCATGGTTACCGGAACCGAATTAGGATGGTCAATATCACCCCAGGTATCCGGTGTGGCTATCTGGCTGATCTCTGCAAAATCATAGGTTCCATGGTAGGCCCCTTCAGCTTTGGCGATTTTGGGCCTGCCGGTATAAGCCCGCGCGGCTTTGATCATCGACATCACAGCTTCGGTTCCCGAATTCACAAACCGGATTTTTTCGAAATTGTGGTTTCGTTCCACCAGCAACTCGCCAAATTCTACTTCAACGGCGGTACCCAGTGTGTAGGCTGTTCCTCTTTGTAATTGTGCAATCACGGCTTCATTAATCGCCGGATGTGCGTGTCCATGAATGAGCGATGCCATATTATTGGCAAAGTCAATCCGGGTGTTGGCATCAATATCTGTTACATAACTGCCTTTGGCGGTAGCTACGTAAAAAGGGTGGGGGCGGCGAAATATCGTGTTTCGGCTAACTCCACCAGTCATCACTTCCTTGGCTCTTTTATAAAGAGCGGAACTGTACTTACGATTTACATTGTAAGAATTACTCATTATATTTGACTTATAAAAATTACTGAATCAATGGTACTTCAGTGTGTTTTTGCAAATATTCGAAATTCACATTGGGGCCCATTTCCCGGACGAATAGTCCGTCTTTTTTAACATCGATTATAGCTAAATCTGTATAAATGGTTTCAACAACCCCTTTACCTGTTAACGGGTAAGTACAGTTGTTTACGATTTTGGATTTTCCATCCTTGGTATTGTGCTGTGTTATCACAAAAATCCGTTTAACTCCTGCCACCAGATCCATGGCACCTCCCACAGCCGGTATTGCTCCGGGTTTACCTGTTGACCAATTGGCAATATCGCCATCCACAGAAACCTGGAACGCACCCAATACACAAATATCAATGTGCTTTCCGCGGATCATTGTAAAACTGTCGGCATGGTGAAAAAAACAGGCTCCTTTAATAGCGGTAATATGCTTTTTGCCAGCATTGATCAGCTCCGGGTCTTTTTCACTTTCTTCGGGAACAGGTCCCATCCCCAGCAGTCCGTTTTCAGTATGATAAATCACTTCCCGGCCTTCCGGAACATAATCTGCCACCAGTTCGGGCATGCCGATACCAAGGTTTACATATGCCCCATCGGGTATATCCAAAGCTACCTTTTGGGCCATTTCTTCGCGGCTCCAGCCAATATTGTTTTCATTTAATTCCATGGGTAATTCCTTTCATCAGCTATTAATTGCGACTCATCTGCTGGATTGTTTACTCCCACAACTTTTTTTACAAAAATCCCCGGGGTGACTACGCATTCAGGATCTATATCACCAAGCTCAACCAGCCTCTTTGCCTGCACAATCGTTGTTTCGGCCGCAGTACACATGATTGGTCCGAAATTCCTTGCTGTTTTGTTGTAAATAAGGTTGCCATATCTGTCAGCTGCTTCGCATTTTACCAGCGAAAAATCGGCCTTAATACCGAATTCCATCACGTAAGGAACACCTTCAAATTCGCGAAGTTCTTTACCATCAGCTAACGGTGTGTTCACAGAGCTGGGCGTGAAAAATGCTGGAATGCCTGCCCCTCCAGCCCGGATCCTTTCGGCAAGTGTTCCCTGCGGAACCAGTTCCAGTTCAATTTCACCTTTTGAATAGAGGTCGGGGAAAACAGTTGAGTTGGCAGTCCGCGGAAATGAGCAGATCATTTTTTTTACACGCTTATGCTCAATCAATGCTGCAAGCCCGACATGGCCGCTCCCGGTATTATTGCTGACTATGGTTAGGTTTTTTGCTCCCTGATCAATCAAAGCATGAATGAGTTCAATGGGACTTCCGGCTTCACCAAATCCGCTGATCATGATCAAAGCACCATCGAAAATATCGGCCACTGCTTCGGCCGGTGAACTAACAATTTTATTAATCATATGCTGCTACTATCGGTTTTATGACTGGGTTCAATGTTCGTGCTGGACTTCCATTTTTTTGGCAAGGGCATTCATTTTATACGCTTCAATGGCTGTCAGCTCGTCTTCAAAGAAATGTTTATCACCTTCATAAGGTTTGAGTCTTTCTACGGTATTTTCTTTTTCATCAAACTTTGCCAGAAATACCTGGTCCATCCATTCCATATTCCGCGACTCATTGAATTTGAGTGCAAAAACTTTCTCACCGTTTACTTCCAGGGTTCCGAGGATGGACGTTTTACCGGCTGAGGAGGTCATGGTGATGTAACGAGATGGACGGCTTATGGAAGGAAGTGAGCGGTAAACTTTACTGAATACCTTATCAATTTGTGCCAACGGAACTGTGAAATAATGATGTTCGCCGGTTGGGCGGGCACAATACATGGAGTGGAAACCAATGCCTACCATAGCAAAAATATTACCCAAATCGATCCAGTTTTGAGCTGAACGGTCCACATCCACATTGCCTTGCTCATCTGTGAACAGGCTGATGTGGTTCATGATCGGGCTCTGGCTTTTTACCAGTAATCCATAATTTTTAAGTCTGCGAATGGCAGCTATAGTAGCCGGATTCAGAATTTCGCGAGGAGTTGAAAAATGAGCCATCCAGGCCACCTGAACGCCATTGTCGTGCAGGGTTTTAAACCATTCAAGCGTTTTTTCATACTCTTTTGTCAAAATCAATTCAGGATGGAAGGTTAATGCTCTTGAACCAATCCGAAGTGTTTTTATATGTGTAAACTCATCATCTTCAATAAAAGGTTTAGTATACTGAATCAATCGGTCATAAGTCAGGTAAGCCCCGTCGCCACCGGTTACGAGTACATCAGTAATTTCTTTGTGACGTTTTATGTAATCCACTACCGGTTGAATCTCCTTTTGATTGAACATATCCTCATCACCCCTAACCTGCGCGTGGCGGAAACAATAGGTGCAAAACGAAAAACAACTTTGTGTGGTTTTATCAAAAAGGAGCTGTACTTGCGGGTATTTATGCTGACTTCCGTCGAGGATCACCAAATCACTATTTTCATTTTCATACCAGGGTTTGTTCAGCAATTGTTTGCCATCATGCGGATTGGTATTGCTTTTAATATAATCGGCAACCAGTTTTTCTTTTTCCTCATCTGTATTGGCTTCGGAGTAAGCTTTAAAAGCGGCGGGCTTCACCATGCCGGGCTGAGGAAATACAAGCTGAAAGATCAGGTCATCTTTAAAATTATTCCAGTTGATTGTGTTCAAAACATGCTTGGTAGCCAGGAAACGATATATTTTTATGAACAGTTCCCTTTCTTCAATATGGCCGATATCTATTCCATTTTCATTCAGGGTGGCAATAATTTCGCGGAAACCTTTCAATCCACTATAGTGGTTTTTAGTAGTAAACATTAAATCGGAATCATCCATAATTCCGGAGTATTGCCCATAGTTTTTATGCAAACGGTTAAGCAAACCCATCGGAAGTAAGTTTTCATTTTCGATGATTGTTTTTGTGTCATCTGAAAATTGATTCCGTTCCATCAGTTTTTTAACTAGTTCATTCATAATCGGGTGATTTTTATCTTTATACTTTTAATTTATTTCTATGTTGTTTGTTAAATCACATTTAAACAGGCATTATAAATTCAACCGTTTTGTTGGTTAACGATCCAGAGCAACTGTGAGTTTTCATTGCTGGTATTTGTAAACAAGTGGTTTACGTTTGAATAAAAGTAAAAGCTGTCTCCTTGATTTAACTGGTATGTATTGTTATTTAATTTTACCTCGAAACTACCTTTGAGTACAAAACAAAATTCCTGGCGCGGATTGGCAGGAGTCATAATATTGGTTGAATTTCCCTTTCTCTTAAAATCAATGATAAATGGGTCCATTTGTTTCATGGGGTCGTGATTTGAAAGCAAATAAACATCCGCTCCGTTTTTGTTCCTCTTGGCAAATTTCCGATCTCCTTCTTTCAGCAGTGGATTTTCCATGAATGTTTCATTTTCACCAATGAGTTCACCCACGGTAGTTTGGAGTGCATCTGCAATTTTTTTGAGTGTAAGAATAGATGGAAAGGCTTTGGCTCTTTCAATTTGTGAAATTAAACTGGGGGTTACACCTATGGTTTTTGCCAGATCATTGATCAAAATACCCAGGCTCTCCCTGCGTTTCCGAATTCGTTCTCCCATTCTGTGCATCGCACATCAAATTAAATGTGATTGCGCAAAATTAAATAGGATTTAATTTATGAAAAAAATTTTGACAGCTTTTTTATTGAAAATCAGTAATATGGAATTGATCTAAATAACTTAGGTCAATTTGCAGATTTACAGTTATTTAATTTCAAATTAAATTGAAATGATGAAGTGCTTATTGTTAATCCTTATTTTTATTGGCGAAAAAAATGAAAATCATTTTAACGAAAAGTCTTCATTCGTTGTAAAAACTGGCATTCATTAAGTTTACAATATGAACCTGTTAATTCTGGCCATAGCCCCGGTAGTCATCATTTTGATATACATCTACATGAGGGATATATATCACAAAGAGCCCCTGGGGATGCTGATCAGGGCATTGGTAGCGGGTGCAATAATTACTATTCCGATAATTGGTATTGAATTGTGGTTAAGCGCTTATGTGAGCTTTTTTACTGGTTTGCAAGCTGCGGCTTACAATGCTTTTGTGGTAGCAGCAGTTACCGAAGAGCTTTTCAAATTTTTAGCACTGTATATCCTGGTCTGGCGAAGTAAAGCATTCGACGAACAGTTTGATGGCATTGTTTACGCCGTGTTTATCTCATTGGGTTTTGCCATGGTTGAGAATATTATGTACGTTTTCCGGTTTGGTGATCAAACGGCATATGCCAGAGCATTTACTGCAGTTCCGGCACATGCACTGTTTGGCATTACCATGGGATATTATTTTTCCCTGTCTAAGTTTTTTACAAAACGACGAAGCATTAACTTTATATCCGCCCTTGCCATGCCGATTTTACTTCACGGAGTTTACGATTTTATTTTAATGTCGCGGCATCCCCTGTATTTTGTGGTTTTCCTTCCTTTCCTTTTTTATTTATGGCGATCGGGTTTTAAAAAAATGAAGCTCCTTTCGGGCAGGTAGGTATTAAAAACCGGTTGTCGAAAACAATAATTTCAAGCCAAATCGTTTGCACCTTTTTGTAATATTTTTGCAACATGATTCCTTAATTAATGTACTTGAATTGTGAATCGAAATTTCAGCGACCGGAAATATATCATAATCATACTGATTCTTACAGTGGGATTCATTTTTACATTAAGGTTATTTTTCATCCAGGTCCTGGATCAAAGTTATTTGTTAAGTGCTGAGAGCAATGCCACCCGGCATAACACCATTTATCCTCACAGGGGTTTGATTTACGACAGAAATGGCGAGTTGCTGGTTTATGATGAAGCTGCGTACGATTTAATGGTTATTCCCGGACAGGTTGAGGAGATGGATACGCTCGAATTTTGTCAATTGCTTAATATTTCAGATTCTACTTTCAAGGCAAGGCTCAGGAAAGCTAAAAACTGGTCAACCTATAAACCATCCACTTTTGTAGCTCAGATTACCAAAGAGGAGTTTGGTTTTATTGAGGAGAAACTTTATAAATACCCTGGCTTTTTTGTTCAGTCGCGGTCGCTCAGAAAATATCCCCAACCCATTGCTGCTCACTTGTTGGGTTATATTGGAGAGGTTAACAATCGTGAAATTGAAAAGGATGCCTATTACCGCAGTGGTGATTATATAGGTAAAAGCGGACTTGAACGATTTTATGAAAAAGAGTTGAGAGGGAAAAAAGGGGTTAAAATTGTGATGGTAGATGTTCATAACCGGGAGCAGGGAAGTTATCGCGATGGGAAGTATGATACTGTTGCTGTACCGGGTGAAACTCTGTACCTTTCGCTGGATGCCGGGTTGCAGGCCTATGGAGAACAGCTGATGCAAAACAAAATAGGGTCGGTAGTAGCCATTGATCCACGCACAGGCGAAATTGTTGCTTTCATCACAAGTCCTACTTATGATCCGAATTTACTTGTCGGACGAATTAGAAGTGAAAATTATTCTAATCTTTCCCAGGATAGTTTAAAGCCATTACTCAACAGGGCCATCATGGGAACCTATCCACCGGGCTCCACATTTAAAATGGTGAATGCGCTGGTAGGACTACAGGAGGGTGTATTACACGATTATACGGCCTATTCATGTTACGGTCCGGCAAGCACACCCATTAGTTGTACCCATGATCATATTTCACCACTCGAATTGCAGGAAGCCATTGAGCAATCCTGCAATCCCTATTTCTGGAATGTGTTCCGAAGTATAATCAGTAACCCGAAATACCCAACGGTGGTGGATGCTTTTAATGTATGGCGCGATGACGTTACGAGCATAGGTTTTGGAAAAAAATTCAATACGGATATTCCTTTTGAGCAGAGCGGCAATATTCCGACTGCGGAGCTGTATGATAAAATTTACACAGCCGATCACTGGAATGCATTAACCATCCGTTCGCTTGCCATCGGTCAGGGTGAAATACTTGTAACTCCGCTCCAACTGGCAAATTTGTCGGTAGTAATTGCAAACAAGGGTTTTTATTATCCGCCTCATTTGGTTAGTGCAATAGGAACGCCCGATGCTAAAATTGAAGCTTTTAATGAACGGATAAAAACCAATTTTGATGAAAAATATTTTGATGTTGTTCAGCAGGCTATGCTCGAAGTTTTTGAAGGTGAACATGGAACGGCACGCTGGGCAAAACTGGAAGGGGTAGATATTTGCGGAAAAACCGGAACGGTGCAAAATCCACATGGAAAGGACCATTCCATGTTTATTGCATTTGCTCCTAAGGATGACCCTAAAATTGCATTATCCGTAATCGTTGAAAATTCAGGATATGGATCCACTTGGGCTGCTCCCATAGCCAGTTTGCTCATTGAAAAATATTTAAATGATACCATTTCACGGCCGCAGGTGGAAAAACGAATTTTAGATGGAAATTTAATTCCCAAATAGTGAGACAAAAAGGCATTGCACAAAATATCGACTGGATTACTATCCTGCTTTACCTGGCACTTGTGCTTATTGGTTGGGTTAATATTTATGCTGCCGTTTATGACGACCAGCACCGCAGTATTTTTGACCTGTCGCAAAACTATGGACGGCAGCTGATATTCATTGCTTCATCCATTCTTTTGGGGGCTGTAATTTTAATTATTGATGCAAAGTTTTTTTCAACCTTTGCATGGGTAATTTACCTGGCAGTTTTGGTTATGTTGTTGGGTGTCGTTTTTCTCGGAAAGGAAATTGCCGGGGCTCGGTCGTGGTATCAAATCGGGCCATTTTCATTGCAACCTTCTGAGTTTGCTAAGTTCGCAACTGCACTTGCGTTGGCAAAATATCTCAGCCGTATTGATCTTGATATTTCAAAACTTTCAACCCGAATTACTGCAGCGGTCATTATTTTTACGCCATCGGTCATCATTTTACTCCAACCCGACACAGGTTCAGCCATGGTATTTGCCGCGCTGGTTTTGGTGCTTTTTCGCGAAGGGTTGTCAGGGAGTTTGCTAATACTTGGGTTTGTAGTGGCTTTGCTATTTATTTTGGCCCTGCTGGTCAATAAATTTATTCTCATCGGGTTTCTAGCCTCCAATGCCTTATTGGTCATTTGGTTGTTTAAAGAATTAAGAAAAAAGTGGATTTGGGTTGCGGGTATTTTGCTTGTTGCAGCAGCGTATGTATTCAGTGTGGATTATGCATTTGAAAACGTATTGGAAGCTCATCAAAAAACAAGGATCAATGTGTTGCTTGGAAAAGAATCGGATCCGCATGGGGCCGGGTATAATATCAATCAGTCCAAAATTGCCATAGGCTCCGGTGGATTTGCCGGTAAGGGATTTTTAAAGGGCACACAAACCAAATTTAAATTTGTTCCGGAGCAAAGTACTGACTTTATTTTTTGTACCGTGGGTGAAGAGTGGGGTTTTGTAGGAAGTACCCTGGTGATCGTTTTGATGATGGGCTTAATGATCCGAATTATTATTCTGGCCGAACGACAGCGATCAAAGTTCAGCCGGATATACGGGTATGCGGTGGCATCCATATTATTTTTCCATTTTGCTGTTAATATCGGGATGACTATTGGATTATTCCCGGTAATCGGTATCCCATTACCGCTGATTTCATACGGGGGATCATCATTATGGGGATTCACCATCCTGCTTTTTATATTTATCCGGCAGGATTCGGTTAAGCTCGAATTATTATAAATTTTAAGGGAGCTACTTTTTTCTTTCAATGGTGAAATCAACCAAATTTTTTAATGCTGATTTTGATTCCGACTCGGGGAAAGTACTAAGTATATCAATGGCTTCATTGTGATAATTTTCCATTTTTTGGCGGGCATACGCAATGCCACCACTTTTATTCACCATATCAATCACTTCTTTCACTTTTTCCGGGTTGGTATTGTGGTTTTTAACAATGTTAACGATCTTCCTTTTTTCCGACCAGCTTGAATTATTCAAAAGGTTGATCAAGGGAAGGGTCATTTTTTGTTCTTTAATATCAATGCCATTGGGCTTACCGGTTTTATTGGAGCTTTCATAATCAAAAAGATCGTCTTTAATTTGAAAAGCAATTCCCACTTTTTCGCCAAATAATTTCATTTTATTGATCACCTCCGGTGAAGCGCCTGCGCTGGCAGCACCAGAGGCACAGCATGAGGCAATCAGGGATGCAGTTTTTTTCCGGATGATCTCAAAATAAATGGCCTCATCCACGTCCAGTTTACGTGCCTTTTCAATTTGCAATAACTCCCCTTCACTCATTTCGCGCGTGGCTGCCGAAACAATCTTTAGCAGCTCAAACTCATCGTTATCAAGCGAAAGTAAAAGCCCTTTCGATAATAAATAATCTCCAACCAGCACCGCTACTTTATTTTTCCACAGTGCATTGATGGAGAAAAATCCACGGCGTTCGTTTGAGTCGTCCACAACATCATCATGAACGAGTGTGGCAGTGTGCAAAAGCTCAATTAAGGAGGCCGCGGTGTAGGTTGATTCTTTGATTTCGCCAACAATATCAGCAGTAAGGAACACAAACATCGGCCGCATTTGCTTTCCTTTCCTTTTAATGATATAACGGGTAATTATATCAAGCAGGGCCACATTGCTTTTCATTGAATCCCTGAACTTGGTTTCAAAAATATCCAGATGAGATGCGATGGGTTTTTTTATTTCATTGAGTCTGCTCATTGATCGGCTTCTTACAGCGTTCAAAATTAGTTGAAAATTACTATCCTCTGATGATTTATCGTAATCAACTTGTATTTGGATACAATTATTTTATTGATAGAGAGTTTACTGAAGTAATTATTTTTGCAGATCAATCTTTCGGGTATGACCATTTTATTTGATGACATAGTATTCGGACCGGTGAACAGCCGGCGATTCGGTATTTCACTTGGCATGAATTTGCTACCGGTCAGTTACAAATACTGCACATTTAATTGTGTATATTGTGAATGTGGATGGACTTTCGATCAAAGCAAGTCGAAAATTAAACTACCCACCAGAATAGATATCATTACCGCTCTTGAAGCGCGCTTAAAGGAGATGTTGAAATCAAACCAAACGCCTGATAATATTACTTTTGCCGGAAACGGTGAGCCGACCGTCCACCCTGAATTTGATAAAATAATTGATGATACCATCGAATTACGTAATCAATACTTCCCCGAAACGGGAATTGCAGTTTTATCAAATGCATCGCAATTACACAAGCCAAAAGTATTTAATGCCCTGAATAAAATCGAGCATAATGTTTTGAAACTTGATTCGGTGATTGAAGAAACTTTTCAAATGATCAACCAACCTGCTCCTGGGATTAAAATTGAAAAGATCATTGAGCAAATCAAAGCTTTTGATGGTAATCAGGTGGTCCAAACCTTGTTTATCAGGGGAACCCATAACGGGCGTCAGTTTGATAACACCACCGAAAAAGAAGTGAACTCCTGGTTGAATACCCTGCTAGAGATCCGGCCTAAATATGTAATGATTTACCCGATAGAAAGAGATACTCCATTGCATTCGCTGGAAAAAATTACAGAAACAGAACTAAATGCCATTGCCAATCGGGTTGAGGATGCAGGAATTCACGCTAAGGTTTATAATTAAAAGGAGGTTAATAAAAGTTATCTGAATTTTTTAACTTTACATGCTATTATGCCCAACGAATATCTGAAAGGACAACTTAACGACTACCCCGTTAAAATCTTACTCGCTTTTGGTGAGGCCATTGACGGAAACGATAAAATTTTTATGTGGCTGCTTAAAAATGGCTTTGCTGAGCTGGCAGCTCTTTCCAAAGCCATTCGTGGCAGCGAAGAAGCTTTTCAATGGTTGATGAAAAACGGGTATCCGCAATTTGCGGCCCTTGATATGGCCATTGTAAATGACCAGAAAGCACATAAGTGGCTCATTAAAAATAAATTTGAAATCCTTGCCAGGTTTGCCATGGCTGCTCAAGGTGACAACAATTCCATAAAATGGTTTGCCATAAACAACTTGCACATCTACATCAGGTTGGCCAAAAAAATCAAAATCTTCACCGACAATCAAAAATTCGATTACCACAAGCTTCATTTCTGAAGGTAGTTAGTTAATTCTATTACCCTTAAAAGCCAGATTAAATCAGCCGGATTAAAGCCCGTTCTACTTTTATAATTGACCCTATTTTTTCACAAACTATTTCCTATCTTTGCACCCAATTTTTAGCACTTAAAAAACTTGAAGAATACCCGTAATTTCTGCATTATTGCTCATATCGATCATGGTAAAAGTACCCTGGCCGACCGTTTATTGGATATGACCCACACCCTTGATGATCGTGAAAAACAGGATCAGGTACTCGACAGCATGGACCTGGAAAGGGAACGAGGCATTACCATTAAAAGCCACGCCATTCAGATGGAGTATGAGCTCAACGGGGAAAAATACATCCTGAACCTGATCGACACTCCTGGTCACGTTGATTTCTCCTATGAAGTGTCGAGGTCCATTGCCGCCTGTGAAGGCGCTTTGCTTATCGTGGACGCCACTCAGGGTATTCAGGCGCAAACCATCTCCAACCTTTACCTGGCAATTGATCATGATCTGGAAATTATTCCGGTTTTGAATAAACTTGACCTGGAGGCAGCCATGCCCGAGGAAGTGAAAGATCAAATCGTTGATTTAATTGGTTGCGATCGTGATGATATACTGGAAGCCAGTGGGAAAACAGGTTATGGTGTTGAAGAAATTCTGGAGGCAATCGTTCACCGGGTTCCGGCTCCAAAGGGTGACCCGGATGCTCCTTTACAGGCCCTGATCTTTGACTCGGTTTATAATAGCTATCGCGGAATTGTTGCTTATTTTCGGATCATGAATGGTACCATTAATAAGGGTGACTTTGTGAAATTTGTGGCTACCTCCAAAGAATATGATGCTGATGAAATCGGGGTTTTGAAATTAGGAATGGTCCCCAAAAAGCAGCTTTCAGCTGGTGATGTAGGTTATATCATTTCAGGTATTAAAACATCCAAAGAGGTTAAAGTTGGTGATACGGTAACCCATGTTGAAAATCCCTGCAAAGAAGCAATTGCCGGTTTCAAGAATGTTAAACCGATGGTTTTTGCCGGGATTTATCCCATTGATGCGGATGACTACGAGGACTTGAGGGCCTCCATCGAAAAGTTACAACTCAACGATGCGTCCCTCACTTTTGAACCGGAATCATCAGCGGCACTTGGTTTTGGTTTCCGGTGTGGCTTTTTAGGCCTTTTGCACATGGAAATTATACAGGAGCGTCTTGACCGGGAATTTGATATGGATGTTATTACTACGGTTCCCAACGTTTCTTTTAATGTGATCAGCAACAAAGGCGAAATTATTGAGGTGCATAACCCAAGTGGTATGCCCGATCAAAAGTACATCGATCATATTGAAGAGCCCATGATCGTTGCCCAGATCATTTCCAAATCGGAGTATGTGGGCGGCATCATGAAATTATGTATTGATAAAAGGGGAACCCTCAAAAACCAGATTTATCTCAGCTCCGACAGGGTGGAGGTTACTTTTGAAATGCCCCTGAGTGAGATTGTTTTCGACTTTTATGATAAATTGAAAAGTATTTCAAAAGGCTATGCCTCCTTTGATTATTTCCAGAAAGGCTATCAACCGGCCAAACTGGTAAAACTCGATATACTTTTGAATGGCGACACTGTTGATGCTTTGTCATCACTCATCCATGTTGATAATGCTTACAGTTTCGGTAGGCGTATTTGTGAAAAACTCAGGGAACTGATCCCGCGCCAGCAATTTGATGTGGCGATACAGGCAGCCATTGGTGCTAAAATCATTGCCCGCGAAACCGTTAAAGCAGTCCGAAAAGATGTAACAGCCAAATGTTATGGCGGCGACATCACCCGTAAACGCAAGCTCCTCGAAAAACAGAAAAAAGGTAAAAAGCGGATGCGGCAGGTAGGTAATGTGGAGGTTCCGCAGTCGGCTTTCCTTGCAGTACTTCGACTGGATTAATTCATTTCTCCTTTATTTATTGGGATCATTGCGATCTGAACCTTTGAAATTTTGATGCGTTTTAAACAATATCACTATCAGATTATTGTTTAAATTAGCACACTATTTTTTCTATATATGGCGCAGGAACTGTATGCGTAGAAATGGTAATCAAATAAAAATTTCCCCTTTCCCTGGTGTTTTGCTGGTGATTGTTATGCTTATGATCATAAGTATACCTGTTTCGGCACAGTTTTACAATGGTTCGCAAATGAGCTTTGGGAAAAACCGTGTGCAGTATAAAAACTTTCAGTGGACATTTTATAAATACGATCAGTTCGACGTTTATTTTTACCTCGGCGGGCAGGAGCTTGCTTTGTATGCTGCAAAATACATCGAAGAAAATATTGAGTCGATAGAAGATAAACTGGATACCAGCCTCGATGAAAAAATGCAATTCATCGTTTACAATACCCTTACCGATCTCAAACAAAGCAATATCGGGCTCATTCAGGATGAAAGGTATAACACCGGTGGAGTTACGCACATCATAGGTAAAAAAGTGTTTTTATATTTTGACGGTAGTCATAAAAACTTCGACAAACAAATTCGTGCAGGCATTGCGCAAACCATCGTTAATCAGCTATTGTACGGCAGCTCAATTGGTTCGCAAATCAAAAATACTTCACTGTTCCCATTTCCTGATTGGTATTTAAACGGTTTGGTTTCCTATGTTTCAGAAGACTGGAATGCCGAGATTGACAACATCGTAAAAGATGGGATTTTAAGTGGCAGGTTTGATAAATTCAACCAGCTAACAGGCACAGAAGCAACTTATGCCGGTCATGCCTTTTGGCGCTATATTGCTGAAAAATACGGGGAGTCGTCCATATCCAATATTATCTACATGGCCAAAGTGAGCCGCCGGCTCGAAAGTGGATTCCTTTACATATTGGGAGTTTCATTTAAAAACCTGATGACCGAAGCACTGAATCATTATAAAGAAATGTATTCTGCAATCGATGAATCCAGGGAATTTCCCGAAGGTTCACTCCTGAAAAAAATAAAATCACATGCCCAGTATTTTAATCTCAATATCAGCCCCGACGGAAACTATGCAGTGTATTCCTATAACAGGTATGGTAAATACAAAGTGTATCTGAAAGATCTGAATACCGGCAAACGCAAAAAGATAAAAGGGGGAGGTTACCGGCTCGATGAAAAGATTGACTATTCTTACCCCCTAACAGCCTGGCATCCGAGTAGCCGGATTCTTGCGTTCCTCGAGGAACGAAAAGGTGAGCCGGTGATGAACTATTACCTGATGGACGAAAAGAAAACCGAAGAAGTGATTCTCTATCAGTTTGAAAAGGTGCTGGATTTTGCTTACAATGATGATGGCAGGCAATTAGTGATGTCGGCAGTGGTGCGCGGACAAACAGATATTTTTATTTATGATATTGGCTCCAATTCATTCAAACAAATAACAAAAGACCATTTCGACGATCTCAACCCCAGGTTTATCAATAATTCTTCCGGTATCATCTTCAGTTCAAACCGGGTTTCCGATACTCTTCGTTTTGAAATGAAATACAAACAGGAGAAGGTTCAGAAAAGATATGACCTGTTTTACTATAATCTGAGTACCGAGAGTAATATTCTTCGAAGGGTAACCGAAACACCCCTGGCCAATGAAATCCGGCCCATGCAATATGAAAACGGTTACATTACTTATCTGAGCGATCAAAACGGAATTTATAACCGTTATCTGGGTTGGTTTGACAGCGCCATCAGTTACATTGATACCACAACGCATTATCGGTATTTTACCAACAGTTACCCCATTTCCAATTACAACCGCAATATCCTCGAACAAAGTTTTGCTCCTGACGCCTTTAAGTTCACACAGGTATTGTATAAAGAGGATCAGTATATCATGCAGGTTGCTGACCAGATACCTGTTGAGTCATTGTCTCCAATAAATTTGAGCAATACCAATCACATGGAGCAACAGATAAACCTTTATGGCAAAAAGCAGGCGCAGGAAGCTGAAGGTGCCTCAGGTACCGGTAAAGCAGATGGTAAGCGAAACAGGGGTTTCAGAACTGCTCATCAGAGCGATGCTATCAGGGAAATAATGAAGGCCGATACAACGGTGAAGGATGGAAATTTTGATATCAATAATTATAAGTTTGATTCGGAAAGTGCGATCAACTGGAAATTTACCGATATTGGTGTTCCGCTTCCCGGCCAGGGAAATGCAGATGAAGATGAACCTCCCAAACGATTGAATTACAATGTTGAGTATTTTATCAATCAGATTGTGACCCAGATTGATTTCTCCTATCTGAACCAAAATTACCAACCTTTTTCGGGTGGAAATAATCCCATATACCTGAATCCCGGATTCAATGCCCTTTTCCAGATTGGAGTCACCGATCTTTTGGAAGATTACCGGATTTCAGGCGGCGTGCGACTGAACCTGAACCTGGCCAATAATGAGTATTTGTTTTCGTATGCAAACCTGAAAAAAAGGGTGGATAAAGAGATCGTTTTTCACAGGCAGGTGAATGAGTATAATATTCAAAATGTAGCTTTTTACAGGATTTTTACACATGAGCTTCATTATATCATGAAATACCCCTTCAGTCCGGTATTTGCATTAAAAACAACACTTTCTTACAAATATGAAAGAGGGGTATTGCGATCAACCGATGCCTTTACCCTTGAATTTCCCAAACAATCTGCAAACTCGGTCATAGCCAAGGAAGAACTGATTTACGACAATACCAAAAGTCTTGGCATGAACCTATTCGATGGAACCCGGTTTAAAATTTTTGGTGAATATTATCAAAGCATTGATTATTTCGATCAGAAGATGGCCGTAGTTGGTTTGGATTTCAGGAATTATCAGCCCATTCATCGCATGTTTATCTGGGCCAATCGTTTTGCAACAAGCACATCCTTTTTGAACAATAAACTGATTTATTATATGGGGGGTGTTGATAACTGGCTTTTCCCCAAATTCTCCTCTTCCACACCGGTTGATCTGGAGCAGAATTATGCATATCAAACCCTGGCTACCAATTTACGCGGTTTCGACCAGAATATCCGTAATGGAAATTCATTTGCTGTAATCAATACTGAACTGCGATTTCCGGTATTCAGATATTTTTCCAGATCGCCCATCAAATCTGATTTCCTGTATAATTTTATGTTGGTTGGTTTTGGCGACCTGGGAACTGCTTGGACCGGTTTACATCCCTATTCCGAAGACAATTATCTGTTCACCAATGAAATTGAACTGCCACCCCTAAATATCACTGTGAAGGTGCAAAAAGATCCGCTGGTTGGTGGTTTTGGCTTTGGCGCACGCACACGTGTTCTGGGGTATTTTATCCGTGCCGACCTTGCCTGGGGTGTTGAAGATATGATTGTTCAGCCTTCCATTTTTTATCTCAGTTTAAGCCTCGATTTTTAGCGCAGTTTTTATGTGAATTATTTCACAATTTTAGGTTGTTATAACTTCCTTGAAAAAAAATCGTCAGAAGTAACCTTCAGGAATAAAAATTTTACTAATATGCAAGCCTTTAAGTATGTGGCAAAACCTTATATATCAATGATAACAGCAGTTTGGCATTGATTGAGTAAATGTTGAGAAAAACTAAAAATTTTATTAAATATATGTTAATAAATCAACTGCTGACAGGCTAGTAAATTTGCTTTCAACCATATACGATTTTTTCAACAACAGGGTGTTAAAAATAGAGTTTGCTTTGGCCTTTTTATCTGTTGTATCTTCGCTAAACCGAAAATCAAGGTGTGTTTAAGGGCTTTTTACCTCAAATTCAATATTTTACAAATTAAAAACGACAAATCAAATCACTATCGTTATGGAGGACAATCTCTTTGCCAGCGTCGACCAGCAAGTAGCAGCCACAAAACAAGAATCTTACTACGATACTTTGCTTCACAAACGACAACGGCCGGAAAAAGTGGAAGATGCAATTCCTGAATCAGCTAACGAAAGCAATGATGCACAAGCGCAAATGAAAAAAGGTTCGTCTGGGCTTAAACCAATTGCTCCGGAGCAAGTTCGCGAAAGTGCGGCTAAATACTTTAAAGGTGATGAGCTGGCAGCCAACGTTTGGATCAATAAGTATTCATTAAAAGATAGTCAGGGTAATTTGTTTGAAATGACACCTGACGATATGCATTGGCGACTTGCAAACGAGATTGCACGTATCGAAAAGAAATATCCAAATCCCTTGTCGGCACACGAGGTATATATGCTACTCAAGGATTTTAAATACATCATTCCGCAAGGCGGACCAATGGCTGGCATTGGTAATGATTTTCAAATTTCGTCATTAAGTAATTGTTTTGTTATAGGTACCAATGGCAATGCCGATTCATACGGTGGAATCCTCAAGATTGATCAGGAGCAGGTGCAGCTAATGAAACGCCGTGGGGGTGTTGGTCATGATTTGAGCCACATCCGTCCTGAGGGAAGCCCGGTTAAAAACAGTGCCCTTACTTCAACCGGTATTGTTCCTTTTATGGAACGCTACAGCAACTCCACCCGCGAAGTGGCCCAGGATGGTCGAAGGGGTGCGCTTATGCTCACGATTTCCATAAAACATCCCGATTCGGAAAAATTCATCGATGCTAAAATGGACAAAGGTAAAGTCACCGGGGCCAATGTTTCGGTAAAGATCGACGATGAGTTTATGACAGCTGTTAAAGAAAACAAACCTTACATTCAAAAATACCCGATCGATTCGGATAACCCTGTTTATACAAAAGAAATTGATGCCCGCAAATTGTGGGATAAAATCATCCATAACGCCTGGGAATCTGCTGAGCCAGGAATTCTTTTCTGGGATACAGTTTCCCGTGAAGCCGTTCCTGATTGTTATGCCGACCTTGGATTTAAAACCGTATCCACAAATCCTTGCGGTGAAATTCCTTTGTGTCCATACGACAGTTGTCGTTTGCTGGCGCTCAATCTTTACAGTTATGTGGAGAATCCTTTTACAGAAAAAGCAAACTTCAATTCGGAGCTTTTCAGCAAACATGTGCATTATGCCCAAAGGATCATGGACGATATCATCGATCTGGAGATCGAGAAGATTGATGCCATTTTGAAAAAGGTGGACGATGATCCCGAGCCGGATGATGTTAAAATAGTTGAACATAACCTGTGGACCAATATTAAAACGAAAACCCTGCAGGGCCGTCGTACCGGCATTGGTATCACCGCCGAAGGCGATATGGTAGCAGCGCTGGGAAGCCGGTATGGTACCAAAGAAGCAACTGATTTTTCGGTGGAGGTTCATAAACTACTTGCTATCGAAGCTTATCGTTCATCGGTTGATCTGGCCGAACAACGTGGGTCATTCCCAATTTTTGATATTGAAAAGGAAAAAGATAATCCGTTTATAAACCGAATTAAAGAAGCTGCCCCGAAAATTTACGAAAAAATGAAAAGGGTAGGCCGTCGGAATATTGCATTACTCACCATTGCCCCCACAGGAAGCGTTTCGATTTGTACACAAACCACTTCTGGTATCGAGCCGGTTTATATGGTTTCGTACAAACGTCGGCGCAAAGTGAACCCCAATGACAAGGACGTAAATGTATCCTTTGTGGATGAGGTAGGAGATGCCTGGGAAGAATACAATGTATTTCACCCCAAATTTGAAACCTGGCTGAAAGTGAACGGTTACAATGTGGCCGAAGTAAAAGCCTATGGTGAAGAAGATTTGAATCCGGTTATTAAAAAATCACCTTATTACAAAGCTTCTTCCAATGATGTGGATTGGGTGGAAAAGGTGAGGATGCAGGGCGAAGTTCAGAAATGGGTGGATCATTCAATTTCCGTTACTGTGAACCTTCCGAAAGAAGTAACTGAAGATCTTGTAAGTGAAGTTTATACTACTGCCTGGGAAAGCGGATGTAAAGGAATGACCATTTACCGCGACGGATCACGCGATGGTGTATTGATCAGCAACAATAGTAAAAAAGACAATGTTGTTGAATTTAAAGAAACCAAAGCACCACCAAGGCCAAAAAGATTGGATGCGGAGATCGTACGGTTTCAGAATGATTACGATAAGTGGATTGCCGTGGTTGGATTACTGGATGGAAAACCCTATGAGATTTTTACCGGTAAATCAGATGAATTTTATTTGCCACCATGGGTAAATGAAGGAACGGTTACCAAAACCAAAGAGGAAAATGGGAAAAGCCGGTACGACTTTGAATTTACTGATAAAGCAGGTTATCCTATTACTATTCCGGCATTATCCCGCTCTTTCAATAAAGAGTTCTGGAATTATGCCAAGCTGATTTCTGGTATTTTGCGTCATGGAATGCCATTACCTTATGCCATCAATTTGGTTGATAACCTCACTTTTGATATTGAATCAATCAATACCTGGAAAAATGGTGTGGTGAGAGCCTTGAAAAAATTCATCCCGGATGGAACCGTGGCTAAAAAGAGTGCCTGCCCCGAGTGTAAAACAGAAGAAAGCCTGATGTACAAAGAAGGCTGCCTGGTTTGCAAAGAGTGCGGATACTCCAAATGCGGTTAAGAAGTTGATTTTATAAATTATATTCTTTTGAAAATCCTGACCTTAGCGTCAGGATTTTTTATATCAAGCCCGGAAAGTTGGGTAACACATCTTTGGTGATCGATTTCATTTCCAGTTCACCCCGCTGGGCAGCCTCATCAAGCGCTTTATTGATAGTAAGCATGAGCAGGTCTTCCAGTTCGGTACGATCCATTTTTATAGCCTCCTCCGAAATTTCAATGCTGGTGAGGGTTTTGTTGGCATTGGCTTTTATCTTGATGTTGCCGCGGTCCGACTCCACCTCAATGATGATGCTGTTGAGTTTATTTTTGGCTTCTTCGATCCTTTGGCGGGCGTCCTGTAATTTTGAAAATAGATCTCCAATCATAACTTAAGTTTAAATGGTTTAAAATGGCGAAGCGGGAAATCAAAGGTAATAAAATTAGGATTGAAAGA
>JAGQVE010000031.1 GCA_020438105.1 Bacteroidales bacterium | reverse complement strand
CACGAGGTTGCCGCCATTACGGGTGTAATCAACCAACACTTGCTGATCGCGGGCATTCATTTCATCAGTACTAAAAGCCCATACTTGCTTGTATTTGCCAATTTCTTCAGCAGAAATTCGGGTAAGATCTGCCATATCATAATCAATGTTGAGCACTTGTAACACTTTCAGCAATCCATCAAAATAAGCCGGACGGCGGATGGCGGCATAATTGAACTTGAGGCTGGAAGCTCCGGCTTCAGGTCGTTCCAGCTCTGTGGCGTAATAAGGCGGATAAAAAAGTACGCAGACTTCCGCTTTTCGCTCCGAATTAACGATCAGGTTTTCCTGGGTTTTGATGAGTTTGCTCATTCGTTTTACCAGCGGATAAACACTGTTTTTTTCACCTTCCGGACTCAGGGGTGTAAACCAGTAAAAGGTTTGCCCGGAGTAGCCTCGGTGCCTCGGATTCCGGCCCTGCGAAAACATATAATAATTCCAGCCGGTAAGGCCGTTGGCGATGCTGGCTTTGTAAAACAATTCCAGTTCCCTGGGATTGGTTACTACATGGTATTCCCTTGAACCGCACTGGAATTCGGCGGCGAACCAAGGTTTATCACCCTGCATGGCCCCGGTAATGTCATTGATAATGCGGTCGTCATGCATGTTGCGGTACGACACGTATTCCGGGATGTGGTCCACCCCGAAAATGATCTCACTTTTATCCCGGAAAAGATCTTCATACATGGTGATGTTCACCGGAAACTCATAACCACTACCATAAATCCAGCCTGGCAAATTGTGATAAAACGGCACCGTAACACCCCGCTCCCTGGCCATACCAGCAAGTGTTCGTAAATAATCGCCGTAATAAGTCCGCCAGAACAGGTGCCACTCCTGATCACGGCTGCGGTCACCTCTGGAAACAAAGGGATCACGACCATCGGGTGGGAGTTCGACTTCTTCGAATGTTTTGTAATTGGTTTCCCAAAGCCGGTTTAATTGGATAATATCTTTTATTTTATTTTCAAGGTATTTGATAAAACGGTTCCGAACATCGGTGCTGTAATCGGCCTGGTGGGCCAGCCACGAAAAAACACCGATCTCGTTGCACACCTGCATCATGATTACCGGTCCGCCTTTCGAAATTTCCCTATCGCTGATGAACGGCATAATATGGTTGTACCAGGCTGCCACCTTTTCCTGATAAATGGGATGAAACAGACTTACCCCGTCGCTTGCAACTATTTCTCCTTTGCGGTTGTGCATCTTCACTTCATCGGCGTATTTATCCAAAAACCAGCCGGGTAGTCCGGCGCCGCGGGTTTCGGCCAGAATAAATGGACCTGGTTTGACAATGCAATACAGTCCATGCTTTTGACAGCTTTCAAGCCAGCCATTCAGATCACGCTCAGGCAAAGAATGACCATCAAAATCAAATTCACCTTCTTCAGTTTCATGCCATGCCCAGGGTACATAGGTACTTACGGTTGTAAGGCCCGCCTCTTTAGCGGCTTCAAGGTGGATATCCCAAAGTTCCCGTTTGATCCTGAAATAGTGGATCTCGCCGGAGTTTAAAAACACCTTTTTATCATCAAGGTAAAAATTATGTCCTTCAAAATGAAATCTGCTTCCCATATTTGATAAAAATTACTTTAACTATTTTGATTCATTCCCTGCCAATTCACGGGCAAGATTTCGCTCTTTTAACAACTCCTTAATCTCAAGCGATCGTTTTTCAGTGAGTGAATACCTGAAAATAAAAAAGATCGAAAAAATGCTGAGCAACACCGGCAAGCCGATTTCCACAATCCGCATCATCAGCAGCGTGAAAGGCGATTGTTGCGTGAGTGCAACTGTCGATTTCTCAATCTCCGCCACCTGTTTAACAAGCTCATCAGGCTGAAGGTCAGGATTGAGGTTATTTATTTTAGAGCCAATATCGTTGGCCAACTGAATCAGTGATTCATAATGCAATGCATTTTTATTATCTTTTTCAACCTCTTCCTTAAAATGTGTAATCAAAGCAGTGGATTTCTCCCTTGCATCCTGAAGCAAATCAGCAAGGTTGGCGGTAGCAGCATTTCCTTCATTTAAGGATTCTGCCTCTTTTTCAATAACCCTGATGCTGCCCTGCAAGGCATCTACCTTGGTCACCTGGGTTTCGTCAAACATGGTGTATACAATCAGTGCCCCCGCCACAAAACTGGCCAGTGCCGTTCCCATCTTGATGAACCACCAGAAAATAGAATAAAAACTTCCTTCGGTCCGTTTGCCGGTTTTCAAATCGTCTTCATCACAGATATCTCCCACCATGGATGAACCGAGGGTAAAGAAAAACAACATTCCCATCGAAAGGAGCATCGTTGGTATCACAATCAGATAAGGATAGTTAGGATTGTAGCAGACAATTTTCGACAATTGTGCAGCCACCATCAGGCCGATGGCAAGCATCAGTGTTTTTCGTTTCCCGATCTTCGGGCTGATGATGTTCAGCGGGAAAACAGCCAGCACGCCGGTTACTGCCCAAACCGTGCCGTTGATCCCCAGGAGGTATGCGCCTTCCACTTTGTCGCCGCCGAAAATGTAAAAAATGGGAATATACGATCCAAGTAAGTTTACGAAGTTAAAACCCATGGCAAGGGTGAAAATGGTTAGTGTTAGCAAGATAAAATTTTTGTTACCGGCCGTATTTTTCATGTCCTGCCAGAAAGGTGCCTTCTCCTGAGTTTTAATCCTCACAAAACCAGGTTCGCGGAGTTTATAGGTCCACCAGAAACTGAGGGGTATGAGGATGGCAGCAATCATAAGTGAAACATATCGCATACCATCTGCTTCGTTGCCACCTGTTCCTTTGAATATTTCCATATTGGCCAGGGCAAACAACCAGGGAGTGCTCATGGCAAACAAGTTCCCAACAAAACTTTTGGCGCTGAAGAGGCGGGTTCTTTCATGTACATCGGTTGTAATCTCCATACCGAGCGCTCCGTGTGGAATTTCGAAAATGGTGCAGGAGGTGTAAAACAGTAATAAAGCCACAAGAATATAAACCAGTTGAAATGCCTGGAAACCTGCTTCTGTGGGGAACCAACTGTGAACCATCTCACCTTTTGGTATCCACCACATCAGGACGAAGGTAACGGAAACGAGCAGACCGCCAATTAGCAGGAACGGACGGCGGCGGCCCCAGCGGGTGCGGGTATTGTCGGAGAGGTGCCCGATGATGGGATCGGAAACGGCATCCCACAAACGGGGAATGATCAGGATCACCCCGAGCCAGAAGGCACTCAGGCCAAGACTGATGTTGCCCATCAACCCAACGAGGATCCCGGCGATATTGAACAGCGCAATGGGAATGATGCCACCCGCACCATAGGCTGCGAGTTGTGAAAATTGAATATGAGACTCACTTTTATTTGCCTCTGCACCTGCTGCTTTCAGATGTGCCATACATAATATTTTCTAACGATTAATAATAGATTTCCACTGTGGCGGGACAAGTCATCACCTGAATCATTTTCTCCGTAAAGTCCTTGCTCTCCTTTCCATTGATCAACACTTTCGACGGCATTCTTGAACCGTTGAAATTTTTGATCCGGATGCCGTTTTCAGGCAAATCAACATCGCCTGAAATTGAAAACTTATAATGATCTTTTTCTTTTTTTATGGAATAGGAAATCTCGCCGTAATAAGTTGGTAAATGCTCAATGGACATACCTTCCGGAGCGTCGATCCAATCCTGGTAAAGGGCCGAAGCCAGCACCAGCGACTGGTCGTATTCGTTTTCATATACAAACATTGAACGGATGGCATTGATAAAATCGCTGCCCACCCAGGTATGTGGCATGTCGCCGATGTAGCGGGGAATCCGATAATCTTTCCAAACTACCTCTGCCCAGTGATGCCAGCCCTGCGGTCGCTGATCATTCAGGAAAAAGCTGATCAGTTCATGGGCCCTTTCGGGTTGATCCAATAGGATGAAAGAACCGATCAGACGGTTCTCGTAAGGCGTGTAGTTGATCCATTCACGTTTCCCATCGCGACGTTCTTTAAAAAACTCATAATATTTGTTGAAGGTGTTATAAACCTGTGGTTTAGGGAGATTATTCAACTCGTTGCAGGGTGTGAGTGCGATGGTTGTTGAAGTGGCGTCGAAATCGCCCAGTTCCACACAGCCTGGAATGTAGTCGATGTTGCGCTGTTTCATGGCGAGATCAATGGAATTATACAGGTTTTTCCTGAAGCTATCCTGCACCTCGCTGATGTGCTGGTAGTTTTCGGTTTCACCGAGAATCTTTTGAATGTCGGCCGCATCCTTCAACCCTTTCATGGTAAAAAAATTGTCCCAGTAGGAGTGCATCGGTTTGGCCGAATAACCCTCATGGCTGATTGACTCAGGGACGAGCCCATAATAAGCCCTGACGCTGTCGTTGCCGTATTTGAAATGGTCGGTCGATCGTTCGGCAATCAGCGATTCGATGTAATCCACTGCTTTCAGGACATGCTCATTTTTCGAACGGAGAAAAGCCGTATCATTTGTAAAGTTGAAATATTCACGGATAAGGTAAATCAACTGACCATGGCTGTCGTTTTCAGGAACGGGATCGGGTCCGCGGAAATCAACCACACAGGGAACTTTGCCGTTTTCGAACTGATAATCGACATACCAATTGATAAAATCTTCAACTTCTTTTACAATGCCCGACTTGAGCAAAGCGGATGAGGTAAGCGCACCATCGCGAATCCAGCTTCTTTCGTAGGAGCGTGATCCGGGCTGAATGCCGTTGTTGTCGCGGTTAATGAGAATATAAACCAGGTTTGCTTTGTAGGTGTCAATGATCCGGTCGGCAGAGGCCGGCAGGTTGAATTTGATGTGATCCACCTTTTGTTTCCAAAACTCCTCCGCATGAATAAATTCCTTTTTAACTTTTTCCGGATCGGCAAAATCTATGTTTGTATTCTCTCCGTAAAACGGCACTACCACATAAAATCCCGACTTTTCACCAGGGTTGAGATGCATGGTATATTTGATTACAGCCTGGGCGAGGTTTTGATTATCAGAAACGACATTTGACTTTGGCATTGCATCATTTCTGACAAACTCAGTCAAATTTCCTTCATCAAAAGTTGCAGCACCGAAGGCATTGTATTTTCTGCTGCTAAGGACAACTTTATCATCCAAATGTATTTTTCCGTTTTCCTCTTTGATGGCATGAATTTTTCCGACACCACCCGTGAGGTTCAGGAACTGGTAATAAGGATTCACCTGGTAAGGCCTGAGCAGCAGGTAAAAATCGAAATCCATGGGCTGATCTGTCGGATTTTCAAATGCATAATGAATTTCCAGGACGGAACTCACATTGGCCTCACCGGCCGATTCCACAGAAGTGGAAAATGTAAGATCTCCGCATGTCCAGTCAACGGTTGGTTTGAATTCAAATTGCCGCTGACTTTCTGATGGGCCAAGGGATTGCGTTGCCGTAACATTGCTCCAGTTATACAACGAATCGCTCATTTTAATCATCGGCTCGATGGAGAACAATCCTTTGTCCACCTCTACCATACCATCTTCGCTGAGGAGCGCCTCCTTTACGTCGTAGTTAACCCCGGAGAGGGTCCAGTAGGAGGCTTGCTCCAAAAAATATCTCGGATAATCCCCAATGGGTGAATTTTTTGCTGCATAAATCAGAAAATCATTTGGGGTCATTGATTCCTTAATATCGAGAAAACCGATCTCAGCGATGCCGAATTTTTTACCATCTTCACTTTCATTCAGGTTGATTTTAAGATATCTTGCTTCTGCTTCGGGTAGCCGGACGAAGCTTGTGGTACTTCGGTTCAACTCAACACTGTAAACTTTTTCCCAGGTTTCGCCATCGATGGAAGTGATCACATCAAAACTATTTGCGAAAGCGCCATCCTCCCAATTAATTTTCAACCCACCAAATTCCCTGCGAACAGTAAAATCAAACATCACAAACTGATCCTTTGCGTTTTTGCTTTGCCAGAAAGTTTGATTGTCCTGATCGAACATTAATTCCGGGTGATGATCTTTTGTGGATGATTCAGCTGAGATTGCCGGTAAAGAATAAGTTTCGAGCGGAGGAGGCAGCGACTCAAAGGTCAGGTCATCGAGCCAGATGGTTCCTTTGCCGCCCACAAAAGAAGCCACTGTAAATTCAATCCGATCGATGCGATTCAGGGTTTTATCATCAATGGGCCCCCATGCAAATTCAATGTGTCGTTTTTTAATCCTGATCTTTGTCCAATCCTTTGGAAAATTGAAATTCCGGTTGTTCACCCACCACACATTGTTACCAGTACTGTCGATGAATTTGATTTCAAAATTATTGGCAGGAGAATCAGCTTTCAGGTAAAAGGTAAATTCAAAATTATCTGGCAAATCAATGGGAAAAAACTTCTGGATCCCGCCATAGCCGGTACCTTTGGTAAAATCGTAGTCAAAACGGATGGCTTTGCCGTCATGTCCGGGTTCGTTAGAAAGGCTTACTTCAACACCATCCGATTTAATAAATTCCCAGCCATCCTTGTTTTCAAAATTATCCAGGGTTTTTATCTGGGCATGGAGGTTGGCATACACAAACAGGAAAATCAACAAACAAATTTGGGTGGTAATTTTTTTCATGATATTCATTTTATCGATTTAATCCATCCTGTTATTCACTTTTATCTGTTTTTTCCAGGTAAGTAAATCCCAACCGATTCAATCCATCTTGTATGATCTTGTCTTTCATCACATAATTCCATACCAGTCCTGATCTGAAATTCTCCACCATGATGAGCAGTGGCCCTTCATCGATGCCGAGGTAATCATCGTCGAACCAGCCGGCCGTTGGGTTGAAGGCATCGTAGTAGCCATAATCACCCCAGATTTTGTCGCTGTATCTTTCGTTAAAAGCACGGATTGTTGGTAGTACGATTTCCGGCGCAAAAGGCAGAGAAGAGATCGCGCCATAAGGTGCAATGGTTCCATCATCAAAATAGTTGTTTTCAGGGCCACTTGAGCCTCTTCCGGCATAGCCGATGAATTTGCGGTCGTCGAAATTGTATTTATCAGTCGGTCCGTCGCAAGCCGTTACTCCCCAGCAAAGGGAATCATAACCCATCCAATTATGGGGATTCTGAATGGCATATTGCTGTTGTACCAGCGTTGCCCGCCGTGAATTCTCAAAATAATCAATTCCTTTTTCCTTCATGTAGCCATCTACCAGCCCACGGCAATCAATAAATGCCTGTGAAAACTGGTGGCCGAAGAGGGGTGGAAAGGCCACGTGTGAAAGTCCTTCATAGGGTGTTTCCCAACTGTAGTTTCTCAACCAGGACTCATAACCTTTTTCCACATTCGTCATGCCACTGCCTGCTGCAAGCACATACAGGAATAGCGCCTCATTGTAGCCGATCCAGCCCATGTGGTGCAATCCATTGTCAGGATCCCAGCCCATCGAAATGGAGTGTGCAAATTTATCGCCGGCAGGCATTTCCATAAAATCCCAGTCGATCCGGCCAAGCAATTGGGCAGCCAGCTCCCTGATCTGTTTTTCCGTTTCGCTATCGCCATCATAATAATTCCGGGCAAAGATCACTCCCATCATCAATAAGCCGGTATCCACCGACGAAAGCTCACAGTTCCATTCGCGTTTGCCGGTGTCCATGCGCAGGAAATGGTAGTAAAAACCTTTGTATCCCTGTGCATCTGCTAAATTACTTTGTTCAGAATTCATAAAAAACTTTAGGGTGTTCAGTGTAATCTGAGCTGCCTTTTCGCGTGTGATTAACTTCCTTTCGGCACCAATACCAAAGCAGGCTAAACCAAAACCGGTTGCCGCAATACTTGCAGGAGCCCATTCTTTTATCCGGTCTTTCACAATGCCCCATTCCGGATGATGCTCATTCAGGAAAAACTGAAATGTTTTTTGCTGGATGGAATCGAGCATGCGTTCATCCTCAGGGTTAAGCTGGTAATTAATTTTGCCTTTGGAGATAAACTCGGCTTGTTCGGTTTGTTTTGGCCCGGGTTGTTCACAGGCTGTAAAAACCAGTATTAGTAAAAGGCTGTAAAGCTTTTTCATGCGAATATTCTTAATAACTAAATCCAAGATTTGTTAAACCATTTTGTACTTCGGGGCACGACATAAACAGATCCCAAAGTAGTCCGGTCCGGGAATTTTCGATCATGCACACGATGGGCCCCTGATCGATGGCGATGTATGAACTTGCCCACCAGTTTTCGTTTACGTCGAATGCATCATAAAAACCATATTCGCCCCAAAGTCGATCGCCGATCATAAAATAAAAAAAGCGGATGGCTTCCATTGATTCATCATATGCATAGGGCAATGCTGAAACGGCTGCTGACGGAGTGATAACGCCGAGGTCATTGGAGGGTGAATGCGCCGAATATCCCCAGGGATTATCACTTGCGGTAAGTCCCCATGAGGCGTCACTGTAACTCACCCAGTTTTTTGGATTATCGATGCAATAGCCCCTGTTGATCAGCGATTGATTTACATTTTGCTCCCAGTAATTGGCATATTCATCCTGTAGGTTCCGCGGGTCGAGGCCCAAAAATGAGTAGTGTGTAAAAAAGAGAGGGCCGCCCATGCCATAACCAAGTGGAAGGGTTAATCCGTAATAGGTGTTTCCGTTCAATATCCCGCCATTTTTGGCATATCCATCATGATAAACATCAGGATCAATACCATGTGTGGTGGAAGCTGCTGCCATGATGTAGGTTATTAAAGTTTCGTTGTAACCCCGAATTTGCATGTTCATGGCCCAGCCCACGTTTGGCGACCAATGCCAGTATAGAACATTTTGATTGCGGGTAAACCAATCCCATTCCACTGCATCAATCAGTGTATTGATTCTGTCAATCAAATCTGATTCATCAGGATCAGCTGGGTTGAGGTATTGCCGCATGGTGTACAATCCCTGAATCATAAAGGAGGTTTCTACAAGGTCGGCTCCGTCGTCGTTACTACTGAATGGAATTACATCACCTGTGCTTCCGTTGATCCAATGTGGCCAAACGCCATGAAAACGATCGCAGGTTTCGAGGAAGTTGAGGATTTTATCCAACCGGTCTGTTCCTTCCTGCCTCGAAATAAAGTTTCTTTCAATGCCAACGATCAAAGCCATCACTCCAAATCCGCTTCCTCCGGATGTTACAATATCTCCTGAGGTATTTCTTTCACGGGCCATGCCGCTAACCGGGTGCCCGAAATCATAAAAATAATTAAATGTATTTTGCTGAATGAGCGTGAGTAATTCTTCATCGGAAATTGCAGGGAATTTATAAGCAGAATCAAGTTGTGTAAAAAAATCGTTGCTATAGCCGCCAAATTCAAAGCCATTGGCCGCTCTCAAACTGCTTGAAACAGAAACATAATGTTTGTAAAAATGGATTAAATTTTCCGTATTTGTAATGGTAACTTGTTTGTGATCGGCTGAAATATTAATATCACTCTGTAAGCCACCTGAAATATAAAAATATGATGAAAAATTGTTTGGATCAAGTTCATGTGAAAAATCAAAAACCATTGTAAAATCTTCAAAATCTACGTTTTGCAACACATCGGATACTGCTGACAATCCGTTTATGGTAACATTCGTTAAGGTTAACTCGCCTTCGGAAGTTGACAAATTTACTTGTAAACCCGGAAATGATTCGCCATTTTCGCCCTTTAATCCACTTCCGATGTTGATCAAATAATCAGTTTGGTTTTCGAGTGGATCATTTGGTATTAAGTTTACAGTTTTGTTGTTGTTTACTAATTCAGAAGAGGTAGGTACAGTTTCACCACCATCTTTAAATTTAAGAGAAATCGCCGAATTTGCTGATTGAGGATCAAGCACATTATTGAAATTGATAACAATCATACTATCAATGGGAATGTTTTCATTTGAACCCTGAAGATCAAGTGCATCCCCTGCTATTTTGATGCTCGCCAATTGAACTGTCCCGGGATTATCGGGTTCCTGAGGATCATCGTTTTTTTTACATCCAACTAAAACAATGAATAAAGAAAAAAGAGAGAGGAGCAATATGTTTTTTTTGGTAATAATCATGTTGAAAAGTTTACAAAAGGGAGGATTACAATTCATTTGAATCCTCCCTTTTAACAGTATATCAATTATTAACTATTTCGCTTCTGAGTCGTACATCAGGCTGATTTCCTGATCAGTAAGTGTTTTATGGAAAATACGAACATCATCCAACATACCTTTAAAGTGATTAGAGTCAGGGCTATCATAGTTGCCCCATGGTTCAGTATCCCATAGCGTTCCGATGCGAGCATGAATAAATCCAAAGGTTAAGATTGGATAAACACTTGGTTCAACGCCGTTGTATTTTAAGCCATCAATTCCGGTTTCAGGATAGGGGTCTCCATCATCATCAAACCAAAGATCGAAATCTTCAATTTTTACCAGGTCACCATTTAGGTAGAATCTTCTTTCGCGGGTTTCGCTGTTGAAAACAAAAGTAACATGGAACCAGGTATTTGACAATAAGCTTGTCATATCTTCTTCAGGTTGATTAAATGTACAACCTCTCCAGCCACCATTGTCCAGGGTTAATCCATCCCCATTGTAGCTAAAGTCGCCACCAGTAGCAGGATCGGAGTCGGGAATATTATAGGTAACCGGGAATTTAAATCCATTCATTCCACTGAATAATTCAAATTGGAAGCCATAGAAAGCAGCCAGACCGATAATAAAATGACCCCTTTGAATATCTTCAGCTTTTGCCCAGAAACTTAAAGTAAAATCATTGGTTGCCATTAATTGATCTCCGTTTGGAATTTCAACAATGGTAGTTGACCCATTAAACACAGCTGCTTTACCTGCAGTAGCGCTGTGTGATTCGGCATAGGTTAAATCTACAACGCCATCGGCGGCCGGGTTGTAAGTGCCTATATCATCATTTGGTGTATCTTCAAAACCCCAGTGTGCAACCTGGCCGGCAGGAACAAATGTTCCTTCAGTTGTGAATGAGCGGTCAGCAGATGAAAGGCTTGTTCCGTCGGTTGATTTTAATCCGGATTTGAAAGATAATAGAAATAAAGCTCCATTACCCAATCCACCAACGGGTTCGATTGTAATTTTATTCCCTGCCACAGTAATGTTGAGAGCAATATCAGCATCATCATAATCGCGTGTCATGGTGATGTTTTCATTGGTTGCTGTAGAGGCATTCACGTTGCTGCTAAAAGTAGCTTCAATGGTTGGATCGGCTGGAACATCAGTTGGAGGAGTTGCACCGTTCATATCAATGGAGCCAGCAGATAATGTTTTTAGGGTAAAACTAGTAGGACCATCGTTATCATCATTATCCTTTTTACAGGCGGTAACTACAATGGCCAAAGCAGCAATAATCAGCGCTGCATTGTAAAAAATTGTTTTTCGTTTCATACATTATAATTTTAAGTGAACATTTTTTTTTAATTATTACCAATTTGGATTTTGAGTCAAATTGCCTTGCGAAATATCTATTTCTGTTTGAGGTATAGGAAGCAGTTCATGTTTTCCGGTTTCAAAACCAAGTGGCCCCAAAACAGTTTGTGCTTTTCCAGTGCGAACTAAATCCCAATAACGATGACCTTCCATCGCCAGTTCATGCCTTCGCTCTTCCAAAATGATATTTCTTAGTTCCGATTGATCAGTAGTTGTAATATCAGGAAGGATCGCATTATTTCCGCCCCTGGCACGTTCTCTTACCAAATTGAGGTAAACTAACGCATCAGATGACTTATTATTTTCATTTAATGCTTCAGCTGCCATGAGCAATACATCTGCATATCTGATCAAGCGCCGGTGGTGGCCCCATTGTGTGGTTGTGTTAATTCCGGGCACCCAAACTTTCCGATTATAACATTCAATTTCAACGAGCACCCCATTTTCAAAGGTTTCGTCGGGTGTGGTAGCATCACCCATAATTTCAACGCCATCAAGCACATCGCCCAAATCTATGATTGTTCCTTCAAGGCGAGGATCGCCTGATTCGAATGAGTTTCGCAGGTCAAGTGATGGCCTGTTGAATCCCCATCCCCTGTTTGGGTTTCCACGAACTCCCTGGGTATTGGCATATTGATTGCCCCCGCCTGAAGTTGATCCAACTTCCAATGCCCCGATTTCAAATATTGATTCAACGCCATTGTTTCCGTTTACACCATTGGCATCAATAAAATCGTTTTCAAGAGCATATTCATTGGTGCTTATTACTGCCAAAGCATGTGTTTCTGCATTTTCAAAATCACCCCTGAAAAGATAAACCCGAGCCAGTAAGGCATTGGCTGCTCCCCTTGTTGCTCTGCCAACATCAATAGGGTCGTAACTACTTTTAACAGGTAGATTATTTGCAGCAAACTCAAGGTCGGCAAGCAACAGGTTATAAACTTCCTCAGCACTTGAGCGCGGTAAATTCAATTCTGGATTGGTGGATGTAACAATAGGTACGCCGCCCCATGCACGAACCATGTCGAAATACATCAAACCGCGAATAAATCTTGCTTCAGCAATATACCTGGTTCTAAGATCGCTATCCATATCAATGTCCGGAACCTTTTCAATTACCACATTGGCCCTTTTTATTCCAACGTAAAGTTGTGTCCACCAGCGATCCAGGCCATCTTGGGTAGGTGTAATTGTAAAGGTGTTATAAGGGCCGATGGTTGCCAACTGGTCGCTGGGATTGCTACCCTTTAATGCATCATCCGACATAATATCAAGGATGGGGTAACCCCCGGAATGGTAATTCCAATCGCGGAATGTTGTGTAACATGCGTTGGTAGCCAGCAATGCATCTGCCGGGGTTACAGGAAAATTCTCCTGAGTGAGTTTTCCCTGCGGTTCAACATCAAGAAAATCTTCACATCCGATGGTCATCAGGATCAGTGGAAGTATTATAATCAGGTTGTATATGTTTATCTTATTGTTCATGATCTTAGAATGTTAAGTTAAGGCCTGCAGAATAAACAGCTGTGATGGGATAAATTCCATTGTCGATTCCGGTTGAAAGCTCATCGCCTCCAATTTCAGGAGAATAACCGGTATATTTGGTAAAGGTGTGAAGATTGTCAATCTTCACATAAATCCTTGCTTTTGTGATATGGATTGATTGTGACCAGGCAACGGGCAGACTGTAACCCAACATTACATTGCGGATTCGCAGGTATGAGCCGTCATAAATGAATTTATCGGATGGGGAGTAATTATAGCCCCCAAATGATGGCCTTGGTTCTGTGTCACTGCTTCCGGGACCATCCCAATAATCCAGGACATGTCTTTCAAAATTGTAGGGGTCAGGCCGAACAACCTCCTTGCCGTTAAAAAGTTTATTGCCTGTTTGGCCTTGAATACCCAACGAAAAATCAATATTTCTGTAAGATAAATCAAAGTTAAAACCAAAAATAAATTTTGGTATGGGTGAGCCAATATATGTGCGATCAAGGCTGTTTATTTTACCATCATCGTTTAAATCAACAAACCGCAAATCGCCAACCCCGGCATTCGACTGGTGCGGGTAAGCATCCAGTTCGGCTTGTGTTTGGAAAATACCATCGGTTTGATATCCATAAAAGGAACCAATGGGTATGCCAACTTCACTTCTGGTAACAGGTTGTCCGTTTGCCAGATAACCACCTATGAGTACGGAGTCAATTCCTGCTGATCCACCCATTTCCAGAATTTCGTTGTGAACTGTTGTTCCAAGTGCAGAAAAACCATATTTAACCTGGCCTATCTGGTCGCGCCAACCCACATTAAACTCAAAACCGCGGTTCAAAACAGATGCAGCATTAAAGGTCACTTTTTGTCCGGTACCATTTCCGTAATAACCGGGGATGGAAAGATCCAGTAAAATATCATCTGTAACACGGTGATAATAATCAAATTCACCTGTCAGGCGGTCATTAAAAAATCCAATTTCCAAACCAATATCTATTTGGGTGGTAGTTTCCCATTTCAGATCAGGATTTCCAAGCAAACCATAACTTGCGGCAGCTATGGTAGAAGGATCTGTTCCAAATATTGAAATAATATCTGATTGGATTTGAGAGAACCTGTTCAGGTAAGGTATTTTTTCATTTCCAACTTTACCCCAGCTGGCTCTGAGTTTCATTCTTGAAAGGAAATCGAATTGTTGCATAAAATCTTCTCTTGCAATATTCCAACCCACGGCCAATGAAGAAAAGTTTGAATATCTGTTATCCTTGCTGAATTTGCTGGAGCCATCACGACGGAAAGTAGCTGTGAAAATATACCTGTCATTGTATGTATAATTAACCCTGAACAAGTAGGACCGCAGCGAATAATAAAGGTCATTATTAACACCATTGGAAATGGATGAAACAGTGTTCACGTTGTTTCCATCATCTAAAATGTTTGTTGGGATGATATACCAAAATGATTCTCCATCCCGGATAAGGTTTGACCCGGCAAGATTGTAAAACTCCGAACGTGTTTTTTGCATTGTATAACCTGCAACTGCATTAACATAGTGCTTACCAATTTCTTTGTTATAAGTTAGTGTGTTCTCCCAAAGCCATGTAATATTATCGTTTGTTGACTTCGACAGGTCACTGATTTCATTTTGCTGTTGCGGTGAAACATAATAACTGGGTGTATAATTGGTATTTTTATAATATCCTGCATCAATACCAAAACTCGATTTAAATACAAAATCTTTGGCAATGGTTGCTTCGCCATAAACATCACCAACACTGCGCAGACCTTTGCGGAAGCTATTGCTGTATTCGAGGGCTGCTATAGGGTTGCCAACCCCCGGCACTTCAGCATAGGAGCCATCTTCATTATAAGGATCAATAAGGGGCTGAGCACGGTAGGCCGCGTAGGTTACATTTGGAGCATACTCGTCGGTACTTGGGGCCAGTGAAATATTATTTCCAAACTTCAGGAAATCGGTAAGCTGGTAGGTATTGTTAAACCGGATGGTGAGCCGCTCATAGGATGATTTTTCGATAATACCCTGCTGGTTAAAGTACCCGATGCTGAGATAATAGTTCATTTTATCAGTTGCTCCCGAAGCTGATAACTGGTAGTTTTGAATGGGTGCAGTATTAAATATCAAATCCTGCCAGTCGGTATTCGGAACTGCATCAACATTATTATAAGTTCCAGGGCTGATCACATTTGTGATTTCAGCAAATTCCTTTCCTGTGAGTAAGTCAATTTTTTTGGAAAGACGCTGAATGCCCACTTCGCTGCTGAAGTTAAAAACGGTTTTACCCAATTTACCTTTTTTAGTGGTTACAAGGATAACCCCGTTTGCACCTCGCGAACCGTAAATTGCAGTGGCGGAGGCATCTTTCAATATTTCCATGGAAGAAATATCGGAGGCATTTAAAAATGAAATATCGTCGAGGATAATCCCATCTACCACATAAATAGGTGAGGAGTTGTTAAAAGTTCCTACCCCACGTATCCGAACCACAGGATTCTCGCCCGGAGTTCCTGAAGGGCTGGCAATTTGTACCCCGGTAACCCTTCCCTGAATGCTTTGAATTGGGTTGGAGGCTGTTACCTTTGTAATATCTTCTGCTTTAACACTTCCAACCGAACCAGAAAGATCACTTTTTCGCACACTACCATATCCAATAACAACTACTTCATCAAGGGAGATATTTTCCAATTGAAGCACCACATCTATTACATTTTTTCCGGCTGCATCAATTTCCTGGGTTTCATAACCCACATATGAAAAAATTAAAACTACTGAACCATCAGGAACTTTCATCGAATATTGTCCGTTTATGTCGGTGATGGTTCCGGTGGTGGTTCCTTTAATAACAACGGAAGCCCCCGGCAGGGTTTCCTTTGTATCGGAGGTTGTAACAGTACCTGATATCGTTCGTTCCTGAGCGATACCGAATGATGTAAGAAACATCATTATAACCAATAACCAGGCAGTTATTGATTGTCGGCTTTTAAAATAATCAAGGTAGAAGATATGCATATAGGTTGATTTTTATATTTCAAATCTGGTTCTCTAACGATAATTGTAGAATTGAATTTCCTAATGTGTTATTAATGGCTTTGTGATTCTAATTTGAGTTTGAATTTATATAACAAAGGTAACCATTTTAAAGAGTAATTTTAACCGAATTTCAATAAAATATGAATGATTAATAAATGGTTTAGTTTCCTCTAAGAATCAATTCTATTTTTCCGAATAACCACCCCAGAAAATAGTACGAAGGCAGAAACTAAAAAAGCCGGAATAAACGAGGATTTTGCCTGGAATTGATCCGGCGATATGGTACCCCAGATAAAAAATACAAGGTTCACCATAAAACCTGAAATGATACTTATCACCGCGATTTTTCGAAATCTAATAACATCTTTTTTAATCAGGGCCAAAAAAGTGATTGGAACAAAAATGGTGATGGTGGCAATGCCAACAACCATCAGGTCGATTATCTTTGGCAGCAAGAGAGCCATTCCCAGCGCGATAATCCCGAAAATAATGGCTGCAATCCGTATTTCTTTGTGGATGTGTTTTTTATCTGCAAGCGATTTCTCTTTTCGCCAGCCGGCAAAATCCCGGACTGCAGAAATGGCGATCAAGTTGAGGAAGCTATCCCCTGATGACATGAGCGCCGACATTAATCCTACAACCGCAAATCCCAATATAAAGAGTGTACTGTGGGCTTCAATGAATAAATAGGTAACATCTTTTGGATCAATATCATCTCCCCAAACTAATTTCATGGTCATACCTACCAAAGGAAAAATGATATAAAACGGAAGCATTCCCAGACCTGAAATGATACTCACGCGTTTGGCCACTTTTTCATCTTTGGCGGCCAGGATACGTTGCCAGATGTCCATGCGGATTAAAACCGAGGGGGCAAGAAATAGAGGCAAAGCAATTAAAAAAGCCCAGCCGTAAAAACTGCCATTCAGAAAATTTGCAGGTAACTCCGTTAATCGTGCCAGGCCTTCTGTATCAGTATTTATGCCCGGAATGAACACCAGGAAAACCATGATCACGATGATGATGAATTGAAGTAAGTCAGTAATGATTACCCCTGAAAGACCGGCAAAAGCTGTGTAGGCGATCACCACAAGGCAGGAGATGATGGCTGCCGGAATGTAATCGATCACGAAGGCAAATTTCAATAAAGAAGCCATCGCCACAAACTGCGCAGCCAGCAGGAAAAAGAAGATAAATACATTAACACCACTAACTACAGATGAGAACAACTTTGCAAAACCCGGATTTTCTGGAGTTGTATACCTTGAGTTAAGAAACTGAGGAAAAGAGTAAATTTTTTCGGCCCTGCCTGTGCGGTTCATTTGGGGCGCAAAACGGGCAAGTATAAAAAATCCGATCACATAAGCCACCCCGATACCTACTGCTGCAAACCCGGATTCATAGCCCATCGCCATCAATCCCATGGAAGTACCGCCTCCGACAAAAGTAGCGAGGGTTGTTGCCACCAGGGGGAACGTTCGCGTCTTTCGGTTGTTGACAAGGTAATTCTCAATATCACCGATCTTCACATGACGGGTGGTCAGGAAGAGGATGAGCATGAGGTAGATGACAATCCAGAAGATGAGCCAGGACATGAATTAAAATTTGTGGTGTTAATTCACAAAAATAAGGATTCCTGGAAATGAAATTTAATATGAAAAACAGGTAAAATCTATAGTTGACAATAAAAATTACTAATTATCAATTCGAAAAAAATTACGTTTTTCGAGAAAGATGAAATTTCTATAAATGGTGTGATGATCCCTGTCGGCGCATCGTTTAAGGAGGAGGTGAAAAAACTGATTAATGGTTAAGCCTATTCAATATTTTCCGGATAATCACTTTTTGTAAGGATTGAAAATCCGGCTTCCGGGTAGGTGTTCTTCCATGCGATAGGAATCTTACCTTTTGTTTTTTGCCATTTAATTTCAAAGCCGTTCAAATTACCATCGGTTTCTTCTACTAGGTCTATCTCCTGTTGATCATAAGTTCGCCAAAAATGCAAATGCGTCCCGGATAACTGATTATTGTGCTTTTTCAATCTTTCTGATATGATGAAATTTTCCCAGAGCTGACCGACATCTTTGCGCGTTTCAACCGGTGAAAAATCGGATATGATCGCATTTCTGACACCGGTATCCACAAAATACCATTTTCGGTTTTTGCTCACCTCTTTTCTTAGGTTTTTACTGAACGCTTTCAATTCAAAAATAACAAACACCTTTTGAAGCAAATCTAGGTACTTATCCACCGTATTTTTACTCATATTAAGATTTTTGCCCAGTTCGTGCGGTGATACCTCCATGCCGGTTTGCCAGGCAAGCAATTTTAACAGGTCCATAATTTTTGAACTACCCCTTAATCCCTCGAGAGCCAGAATATCTTTTAACAGATAGGTATTCACCAGGTTATTCAGGTAGGTCTTTTTTTCATTCGCTGTTTTGTATTCGAGAAGTTCGGGATACATTCCAAATACCAGTTTATCAGCCAGGTTTTGTTTCATTTCAATCGGGTTCTCAATTTCTTTCAATTCCGACTGTGAGAAAGGATATAGGTGAAACGTAAAACTTCGGCCCGTCAGCGGCTCACCGAACCGGTTCATCAAATCAAAAGCGGATGATCCGGTGGCAAGGACTTTTATCCCTTCCAATTCATCCACAATAAGTTTAAGGATTTTACCGATTTCCGGAATAACCTGGGCTTCATCAATGATCAGCAAATCGATGCCTTCGAAGTTTCTTTTGTAAGATGAAATACTTTTTGTTTCGAGGATCTCTTTAGAAAGTGTATCCTCAGCATTCAGATACAGTGTGTTCCTTTCAAAGGTACGTTCAATCTTTTTGATCAGGGTGGTTTTGCCAATGCGTCGTGCACCCAATAAAACAACCACTTTATTGGGTTTCAGGTATTGCAAAAGGATGGATTCAATTTGTCTTCCGATCATAGCTTTTTTTGCAAAAATAAAAAATTTGTCAGTATGTTGACAAATTTTAGCTAAAATTAGTCATTACGTTGACAAATTTAAAGTCTATCAATTTTAATCATACAACTTCAAAAACTCAAACGTATTCCCCACCCAATGCATGAATTTCTCAAAATCAGAAAATTGAACCACCAATGAAGCCGTATTGATACAGGGATGAAAACTGATCTTTTCGGAATTTTTCAGGTTCTCATCAAAAAACACATGCACTTGGTTTTCTTTGTCGTTGATCAGTGCAAAAGGAGAAACCGATCCCGGTGTGATGCCAAGATATTTCATCATCCGTTGCGGAGACGCAAAAGTGAGTTTTCCTTGTTTTAACCTTTTTTCGAGGTCATGAATATCGAGGTCCTGCGTATGTTCCAAAACCACAAGATAATGCCGGTTGCCTTTATGGTTTCGGAAGAAGATATTTTTGCAATGCGTTGCCACTAAATCTTTCCAGTACTTTTTAGCTTCTTCAATCGTTGGCGCCGGCGGATGCTCGTAATATTCAAAATCAATGTTTAAATCCTCCAGTGCTTTGTATAGTTCGGGTTGTCCATTCATCTGATAATTTCTAAATAATTCAATTGAATCTTTAACTTCATACATTATTCACTTCCAACTTTAGCTCACTTTTAACTTTATCTCGCTCGTCACTTTAGTCATTCGCCCTCAACTCACTTATACCCCAATGCCGCATACCCCACCCAATGATGTTTGCCGGCCGGTGCAGTAAATCCCATACCAATATCTTCAACTTTCAGAGCCGGATGATCAATGCTGTTGGAATAGCCAATCTTCGTGCCCATTAACGGTTCATAACCTGCATCTTCATTCAAATCATAAGCTGTTAAAAGCCCCATCGGCACTGAATATCTTCCGCACCAGGTCCATTTGTATTTTTTGTAATCGTCTTCATCTACCGTGAAATTACAAAAGGCTTGTATTTTACCAGGGTTCAATTTTCCTGAAAGTGTATCCATGATTTCTTGTTCGTGGGTAATGGCCATTGCGTAACCTGCGCTGTCGGTGCCATAGAAGGCAAAGTTACTTTCGCCCCAGTCTTGATCGCCATAATGAACGGCATCTGTCGAAATAACAAAAGCGAAATCTTTGCCCCATTCCAGACCCTTATTTAAAGTTGCCTTTTTAATTGCTTTGGCCAATGGCTCCGCGATTTCATTCATTTTATCAAAGGACATATAAGGAACGAGGATAGAAATAATTTCAACATTGCGATTGTAATATTGCAAAAATGGAATGATCGCTTCCACCGAATGCTCCATCCGCTGCATGGAATCATTTACCTGGAATAAATCTACAGGCATATTTTGGATGATTTCTTCCCTGGTATCCGACACCTTCACAGGGCCATACGGACCTTTCCAATGATCATAACTATCAAATACTATCTGGTTTTCAAGGTGGAGTAAACGGGCCTTGTGTGCTACCCCAAAAAGAATGATCGTTTTTGCATGGATATTCGACAGGGCTGCAGGATAAAGTGGTCCGACATACGCATAATCATCGTGTGGGCAGATTACCAATTTTGGAGTGCCTTCGTAATGGATTTTGGCCATTTCGGGTTTTTGGTCAAGAAGCTGGTCTATCCGATTTATAATGCTATCCATTTGCCAGTTATGCTGCGCAAATCCCACAGTATCGGCCAGCGGACGGATGTTACTTTCCAAATGTTTAACCGATGATTGACACCCAAACAAACCCCATAAACTAAAAGCAAATAATCCAAAATGCACTAATTTGTTTTTCATATTCCTGTAATTTCCAAACCATAAAATTAACTAAATTAGAGCACTTGAAATTACTAAAATGGATCGTCAACGTCTTCTGATCATTTTGTCACTTATCGTGATTGTGCCTATTGGTTTTCTCACAAAATATTACCAGGGGCCTGCACAGGATTGGCTAAACAACTCGCTTGGGGGATTTTTTTATGAAATATTCTGGTGCCTGGTTTTTGCTTTTATTTTTTTAAAAACAGGTTCTCTTAAAATAGCTATCTGGGTTTTTATAATAACCTGCGCGCTGGAATTTTTACAGCTCTGGCATCCTCCATTCCTGCAAATTATACGAGCTACTTTTGTGGGCAAAACCGTGCTTGGCACTTCCTTCACCTGGACTGATTTCCCGTATTATCTAGCCGGTAGTTTTGCCGGATTCCTATGGTTAAAAGGGATAAAAAACCTTGTTAAAAAAGGCGAAAGTTAGTTTTGATCCATGTAATCAACCAGCAGCTTCAGATCTTCTTCTGAAAGTTTATAGTTTCCACCACGAACTTTGTTTTTGATCATGGTGTCCAAAATCAGAGGTTTTTTTTCTGAGGAAATTCCTGCTTCTTTCAAAGAGATGGGGCTGCCGACCGATTTAAAGAAATGCTCCAAAGAAGCAATGGTTTCATCCGCAGTTTTAACATCAAATACCGCGTTTCCAAGTTCAGCTATTCTATCCGGCATCCTCTCTTTTAAAACTTTAAGCCAGGCCGGGTATCCCACTGAAAGGCTTGCTCCGTGTGGTGTGTCAAATAAAACCGAAAGCGTATGACCGATATCATGAACGCCCCAATCACCCGATTCGCGGCCATAGGCTGTAAGTCCGTTAAGTGCCATGGTAGCGGCATACATGATCTTAGCACGGAGATCATAATCTTGTAAATTGCTGAGCAATTTGGGTCCGTATGCTACTGCTTCGTTTAAAATTGAAAATACAAAGCGATCTGATAAAGTAGCTTCTCCTTTGCCAAAGTAGTTTTCCATACAATGGGCCATGAGGTCAACGATTCCGTAAGCGGTGTAGTTTTTTGAGACAGAAAAGGTATTTTGCGGGTCAAGAAAGGAGTGTTTTGGGTACATCAGTCGATGTCCGAAACCAATTTTTTTATTGGCTTCCTCATTTTGCAAAACAGCAAAGGGATTCATTTCGGTTCCGGTGGCAGCGAGGGTTAAAACGGCTACTAATGGAATCGCTTTTTTAGGTGTATCCAGTTTGATCATTACCCGCCAGGCTGAGGTTTGCATGGGAATAGATACTGCGATAACCTTGGCTGAATCAATTACACTTCCGCCTCCAACGGCCAGGATCACATCCACTTTCTCTTTACGGCCCAATTCGGCAGCTTCATTCACATCATCAACAAGTGGATTGGGCTTAATGCCACTGAATTCAACCACTTCAGCACCAAAGGAATTTAATTGCGAAATGGTTATATCATAAATTCCATTTGATTTAATGGAACCTTTGCCATAAACCAGCATCACTTTTTTACCGTAAAGGGCAACGGTTTTTCCGAGTTCGTTCATTACATCTTTACCAAAATGAACGGTAGTAGGGTTATCAATTTTAAAGTTTACCATAATCGAATAAATTGTTAGTGAAGCAAAATTATTAAACTTTAACAATTGGTCGAGAGGATGTAAAATATTCTTTGAAAGGTTTGGTTAACTTTGCATCAAATATTTTAGGATGATTACACTTGACACACCCATTTCGGAATTAAACGCCCAAAGTAAGGGCACACTCATGGAACAGCTTGGCATCGAATATTTGGAAATAAAGGATGGGTATGTAAAGGCCCAAATGCCGGTGGATCATCGTACTAAACAACCATTTGACATTCTGCATGGCGGTGCCAGCCTTGCCCTGGCCGAAACGGTTGCCAGTTTGGGATCCGCACTTTTGGTTGATCTTAATAATTTCGATATTCGGGGTGCTTCGGTTACTTCCAATCATGTTGGAGCGGTTCGGTCGGGGGTGGTTTTTGGCGAAGCAAGAATCATCCATCGGGGTAAGATGACCCATGTGTGGGATGTGGACATTAAAAACGAGCAAGGGGTGCGGGCATCAATTGCAAGAGTAACTGTTATGGTGGTACCCAAATAACTATAAAATTTAATAGTGGCGAAAAAACTGGTCAGACTAATCAATCTATGCCTTGAAAAGCAAATTCCCTTTGTAAGTTATCGTTTGCCGGATGAGGAACAAACTATCACCTGGGTGCAGCGCTCGGGTGGGTTTAATCTAGTGGAGTCCATCATCGAAGTAATTGACCTTCCCGGATTTATTTATGCTCCATTTCATCGCAGAACCAATTATCCGGTGGTGTTTTTTGAACCTGAAATGATCATTTATAATGATGATTTTGAAAAGGAATTATTAAAATCGATCTCAGCTCAAAAGCCTTTGTATCGCGATTACGAAGTTCAGATTCCGGAAAATACCACAAAAGAAGAATACCTCAGGCGGGCCGGTAAATTTACTGAGGGTTTTGATCACAGCATTGAAAAAGCAGTTTTATCGAGGGTGGAAAAAGTTCAGAAATCCAAAGAATTTAATGCGGGTGAGTTTTTCATGAAAATGCAGGAAGCATATCCTAACGCATTTTGCCACATCATTCACATTCCGGGAACCGGTACCTGGGCCGGGGCTACTCCCGAATCCCTGATAAGAATAGATGAAAAAACTGCACGAACGGTTTCATTGGCAGGAACCTTACCGGGTGAGGGATACGGCGAAAAACATCAATGGCAGGCAAAAGAAATAGAAGAACAGCAGCTTGTGAACGACTATATGGAAGAAATTTTAGCCGCATTTGATATAACTCAATTCAACAAAACTGCTACTGAAAATATTCAGGCTGGTGATTTAATTCATCTTATCAATAAATATGATTTTAATCGCGAGTATCTGAAAGACAAACTTGGTGAATTCCTGGTGAAACTCCATCCAACTCCTGCTGTTTGCGGCTATCCCAAACAGGCTGCATTAAATTTAATTTTGGATACCGAAAAGCACAACCGGGAATATTATGCAGGATATTGTGGCCCGATCAATTATCTGGGTAAAACAGATTTGTTTGTGAATCTTCGGTGTATGAAAATCCTTCCCGGTCAATTGGCTTTGTTTGTCGGCGGAGGACTAACGGCAAAATCCGACCCGGAAAAGGAGTGGATGGAAACGGTTTTAAAATCCAAAACCCTCCTTAAGCTGCTTTAATCTTCCTGAATTAAAAATAAATTTTCCCGACCTTTGCCCCATGACTTCCGATAAGGTAAATGCAGCATTAACAGCCGAGTTGTTTGCCCGCAAAGGGATGAAACATATCGTGATCAGTCCGGGATCGCGTAATGCACCTTTGATCCTTGCTTTTGCCCAGCATCCCGATATTGAAGCTTTGACCATAATTGACGAACGTAGTGCTGCTTTTTTTGCACTCGGTATTGCCCAGCAAACCCGAAAAACGGTGGCAATTGCCTGTACTTCAGGATCGGCGGTTTTAAATTATGCTCCGGCCATTGCGGAAGCGTATTATCAAAAAATACCCCTCTTGATTCTCACTGCCGACCGGCCACCTCATTTGATCGACCAGGGCGATGGACAAACGATCCGACAAAAAGATGTGTTTGCCAATTACATCATTAAAAGTTATGAATTGCCGGAAGAAATAAGAACTGATGCTGAGATTAAGCAAGCCATGGATCTTGTGTATGAGGCGATCAACCTGAGCCAGGCGCCAGCTGGCGGACCTGTGCACATCAATTTGCCCTTCAGTGAACCTATTTATAATCAAATCGAAGACCTTTCTTTCGCTATCCAAATCAAGGACCCGCAAATAAAGATCAATCATCTTACGGCCGAAAAACTTCAGGCATTTAGCCATACCTGGAATAACTCCGATAAAAAAATGATCCTTGTCGGGATGATGGAGCCCAATGAGACCTTCAGAAAACAACTTTCTAAATTAGCTGAAGATCCTTCGGTGGTTATTCTTTCGGAAACGACCTCCAACCTGAATGAGTGCTGCACGGTAAGTTGTATCGACAGAGTTGTATCCACGATTAGTGAAAAAGAAACATTGTACTTTAAACCTGATTTGTTGCTCACCATTGGTGGAAATGTAGTTTCAAAAATGGTAAAGGCTTTCCTTCGGCAAAACAAACCAAGCATTCACTGGAATGTTGATCCGGTTGATTTTAAAATGGATACTTACCAAAGTTTGACAGATCCGTTTGAGTTAGATCCTGTTGAATTTCTTAACAAGCTTATTCCATCAGTAATACCCAGAGAAAGTAATTACAAATCCCAGTGGATCGACCGTGCTGAACGATCCGAAGTATATCATCAAAAATATTTATCGGAATGTGAATATTCTGACCTGAAAGTTTTTGAAAAATTACTTCAGGTAATTCCTGAAAATTCAAACCTGCAACTTGGTAACAGCACCCCGGTCCGTTATTCGCAGCTTTTCAGGGCGGTTCGTAAATTCCATTACAATTGTAACCGGGGAACAAGCGGAATTGACGGAAGCATATCCACAGCAGCAGGAGCAGCTTTTGTGAATACTAAACCCACAACGATCATCACCGGTGATCTCGGCTTTTTGTATGATTCCAATGCACTCATGAACCATTATCTTCGCGGTAATCTGAGGATTATCATCATCAACAATGGTGGTGGTGGAATTTTCCGGTTTATCCATGGACCTGATACTACCGACCAACTGGAGCCATTTTTTGAGGCACATCATAACTGGTCGGCAAAATTTATTGCTCAAAATTTTGATGTTCCCTATTATTATGCCTGCAACTTTGAAGAACTGGAACAGGCGCTTCATACCTTTTACAATCCACATGAAAACGATCGTCCGGCCATACTTGAAATCCGCACACCTTCCCGGAAAAATGCCGAACGCCTCCGTGGGTACTTCAATTATCTAAAGGAATAAATCTTTTGTGTTAAACAATTTACGACCTTTGCTGTTCTGAAATCACAACGTATTGATTATGAACAGAGACTGGAAGGAATTAAAGAAATACGAAGATATTAAATTTGAATTCTGGCAAGGCATTGCGAAGATCACCATCAACCGCCCGGAAGTTTACAATGCATTTCGGCCGACCACGGTTTTTGAACTCGGGGAGGCATTCAAAATCTGCCGTGAAAACCAGGAAATTTATACCGTAATTTTAACCGGAGAAGGTGATAAAGCTTTTTGCAGCGGAGGTGATCAGAATGTGAAAAGTAAAGGCGGATACGTTGACAAAGACGGCATTCCCAGGCTGAATGTACTTGATGTGCAGCGGCAAATTCGTTCGCTTCCGAAACCGGTAATAGCCATGGTAAATGGTTATGCAATTGGTGGCGGTCATGTGCTGCATGTAATGTGTGATTTGACCATCGCTTCTGAAAATGCCATTTTCGGGCAAACCGGACCCAAAGTCGGAAGTTTTGATGCCGGCTTCGGATCGTCATACCTTGCCCGTCATGTAGGTCAGAAAAAGGCCCGTGAAATCTGGTTTCTAAACCTGCAATATTCTGCCAAAGATGCCGAGCAGATGGGTATGGTAAATAAAGTGGTTCCTCTGGATCAGCTGGAAGATGCCACCGTTGAATGGTGTCAGATCATGATGAAACGGAGCCCCATGGCCTTGCGCATGATCAAAATGGGATTAAATGCCGAGCTCGACGGGCAAGCCGGGATTCAGGAACTGGCAGGTAATGCCACCCTGCTTTATTACCTGACCGATGAAGCACAGGAAGGAAAATATGCCTTCCTCGAAAAACGGGATCCCGATTTCAAAAAATACCCGAAATTTCCGTAACTTGCAGTAAAATCAGTATAGTGAATCTTAAACCCTGGATACATGCTTTCCGTCTTCGGACCCTACCTCTTGCGCTTTCAAGTGTGGCACTTGGCTGTTTTATTGCCTATTATGACGGCGCAATAAACTGGACTGTTTCGATATTGGCTGCTGCTACCACGCTGTTTCTTCAGATCCTTAGCAATCTGGCCAACGATTATGGTGATTCAAAACATGGGGTTGACAACACCGAAAGAGTAGGCCCTGTGAGAGCTGTACAAAGCGGGGATGTAACACCTAAGGCGATGAAAAAAGTAGTGATCATTTTTATCCTGCTTTCATTGATTTCGGGGCTGTGGCTTGTATATGAAGGAACGAGGGGAATTCCGTTTTTGATCGTCCTTTCTTTTTTAGTGCTTGGTTTTGGTGCCATTGCAGCGGCAGTTAAATATACCATCGGCGAAAATCCTTATGGTTATTCAGGTTTTGGAGACCTTTTCGTATTTATTTTCTTTGGATTGACAGGGGTGATTGGAACCTATTTTCTGAATACCCACCAATTTAAGTGGGAACTTCTGCTGCCTGCTTCGGCCATGGGATTTCTGAGCGCCGGGGTATTGAATTTGAACAATATGCGCGACCGTGTGAGTGATGAAATATCCGGTAAGAACACATTGGTTGTAAAAATGGGATTTGAAAGAGCACGCTGGTATCACTTTTTCCTTTTATTGGGATCGGTGATAACAGGTTTGGTTTATATGCTCCTTAATTATCATTCACCATTTCAAATGTTGTTCCTGCTCACCCTGCCCATGCTCTGGATCAATGTGGCAGTAGTTTTTAACAATCAGGTTCCCGAAGAATTGGATCCTTATCTTCGTAAGTTGGCACTCGCCAGCCTGGTCTTTACCATCACCTTTGGCATCGGTTTGATAATCTAACATCCAATTTCCTAATAAATAAAATGCGGAAAATTTGGTTCAAAAAATACACCCTGCAATTTAAATTCGATGCCGGAACTTCACGTGGAGTAATGCGCACACGCGATTCCTGGTTTGTTTTTATCCAATCAGAAGTTGGTAAAACCGGCATTGGTGAATGTGCGCCGCTTCCCGGTTTGAGTAGTGATTCCCTGGAGCAAATGGAAACCAAACTCCAGCATATTTCAGAAACAGGCGCTCAAATTCCTGAAAATTTTCCATCCATCCGCTTTGGTATTGAAATGGCTGAAAAGGATTTGCAAATGGGAGGAAAACGCATTTTATTTCCTTCTAATTTTACAAACGGTTCCACCGGAATCCCGATAAACGGACTGGTTTGGATGGGCGATTTTGAGTTTATGCAAAAGCAGGTAAAGGAAAAGATAAGCGCGGGATTCACATGTGTTAAATTTAAAATTGGCGCCATTGATTTTGAAAAAGAGTTGGATTTGATCCGGCAAGTCCGAAAGGAATTTTCAGCCAGGGATATTGAGATCAGGGTGGATGCAAACGGGGCATTTAAACCGGAAGAAGCGCTGGAAAAATTGAAGAGGCTTTCTGACTATAATTTGCATTCCATCGAGCAACCCATCCGGCAAAATCAATGGGAGCAAATGGCAATGCTTTGTGAAAAAACGCCTTTACCCATTGCCCTGGATGAAGAGTTAATAGGTATTCAAAATATAGATCAAAAAGCAAAACTCCTTTCAGAAATCAAACCGCAATACATTATTTTAAAACCGAGCTTGCTGGGTGGATTTGCCGCTTCTGAAGCGTGGATCAAGCTGGCTGAAAATTCAAATATCGGCTGGTGGGTTACCTCGGCCCTTGAATCCAATATTGGGTTGAACGCCATAGCGCAATGGACTTATACGTTAAAAAACCCGATGCCACAGGGATTGGGAACAGGTCAGTTGTTTACCAATAATTTCGATTCTCCGCTTTATATTGATAAAGGAGAATTATACCATAATTCACTTTCCAATTGGGATTTGTCAAAACTGATGTAGTTTGAAATCGAATTTGTACCTTTATATCTTGTTGCAATAAAAATGACCCATCATCAATACCGGACAATAACCATCAATGGAATTCCGCATACGGAAAAGGCGCTCAACTTGCTTACGAAGGCCTACTCCTCTGAAATTGCTGTAGCCGGTTGGGAAAAAAAACTGTTCGGGTTCATTGGTGAATGGTTATCGGAAGAGCCTATCATTGAAATTCAAACTTCAGGATCAACTGGCAAACCCGGCATCATCACAGTGGAAAAAGATAAAATGGTGCAAAGCGCCCTTCGGACTGGTAAATACCTGCAACTTTCGGAAGGAGATAAAGCCCTGCTGGCACTTCCTGTGAGTTTTATTGCGGGTAAAATGATGGTGGTGCGTTCCTTTGTTTTGGGTCTTGATCTGATTCCCGTAAATCCCACTTCAAACCCGCTTGCTGACCTTGAGCAACCCATTGATTTTGCAGCACTAACTCCCATGCAACTATTCTACGGACTTGCTTCTGAGAAGGGAAAGCAGGCTATTGACACTATTCAGAAATTGATAATTGGCGGTGGTGAAATCAATTTTCAACTTCAAAATAAAATAGAAAGCCTGAAGGCTGATGTTTGGCATACTTACGGCATGGCCGAAACGCTTACACATGTGGCGATGAAAAAGCTGAATGGCGAAACCAGATCCGAACATTTTAAAGCACTTCCTGATGTTGAATTTTCAAATGATAGTAGAGGTTGTCTTGAAATTACTGCAAAGTGGTTAAGCGATCAGAAGATTGTTACCAATGACCTGGTTGAATTGCATGATGATAATAGCTTTGATTTTGTAGGGCGTTTTGATAATATTATCAACACTGGCGGTATAAAAATTTCGCCGGAATTGGTAGAGGCAAAACTCAGCGAAATTTTTCAGGAACACTCAGTTATTATTGGATTACCGGATGAGGCCCTGGGACAAAAAATAGTTTTGGTAATCGAAGGAACGCAACAGCCGGAATCTTACTATTTTGAAAAAATGCAAATGGCAAAGCTTGAAAAATTTGAAATGCCAAAGGAGATAAAGTTCCTGTATCAGTTTCCTGTTACCGAAAGCGGAAAAGTGATCCGGCATTTGGTGCGAGAACATATTTTAAACCAATAGCCTGAACAAACCCATTAACATGTCGTATGAGTTTCCCGATGTCATTGATTTATTGACACTTTTTATATCTTTGCGAATCGTTTAAATAAAACCACTTAGCATGCGAAATAATAACTATTGTGTGATCATGGCCGGCGGTATCGGAGCGAGATTCTGGCCCATGAGCCGCACCTCACATCCTAAACAATTCATTGATATTTTGGGTACCGGCAGAACGCTGATCCAACAAACCTTTGATCGGTTTTTGCCCACCTGTCCCAAAGAAAATATTTACATCGTTACCAACGATATATACAAGCAAATGATCCTGGATCAATTGCCCGAATTAACTCCGGATCAGGTATTGTGTGAACCGATGCGCAGGAATACTGCACCGGCTATTGCTTATGCTGCCTACAAGATCATGGATAAAAATCCGGAAGCGAATCTCGTTGTGGCTCCTTCGGATCACATCATTTTGAAAGAGGATAACTTTACCGAAATCATTACCACTGCACTTGATGCGGCTGAAAATAATGATTGGTTGCTTACATTGGGTATCAAACCATCACGTCCTGATACCGGCTATGGCTACATTCAATTTAATGATGATACACCCTACGACGCCGATAAGCATTTACATACGGTAAAAACGTTCACTGAAAAACCGAACCTTGAGCTGGCGAAAACCTTCCTTGAAAGCGGTGACTTTTTATGGAATTCCGGAATTTTTGTTTGGTCAGGAAAGAGTATCCTGAAAGCTTTTGAAGAACACCTTGCCGAAGTAGATAACTTATTTAAAGAAGGTGAGGGGCAATTCAATACGGAGCAGGAAGAAGCCTTTATCAACCGGATTTACCCGATTTGTAAAAATATCTCCATCGATTATGGAGTAATGGAAAAAGCACATAATGTTTATGTGCTGGAGTCGGATTTTGGCTGGTCAGATCTTGGAACATGGGGCTCGCTGTTTGATATCCGCAGGAAAGATGACGCCAACAATGCAGTAATGGGCGACAATGTGATGACATTTTCAACTAAAAACTGCATCATCAATATGCCAAAGGAAAAACTTGTAGTGCTACAGGGCCTTGACGATTACATTGTAGCAGAGGATGAAAACATTCTGTTGGTTTGCCGCAAGGAAGATGAACAACAGATCCGCGAGATAGTGAATACTGTTAGAATTGAAAAAGGAGATAAATTTGTTTAAACACAGTTTTTTAATAATGAAATCAAGAATACTATTTTTAATGATCGTGCTGCTGGGTATTCAACCCCTGGCACGTGCTGACGAAGGTATGTGGCTGCCCATTTTTATTGAGCGCCTCAATTATACCGATATGGAAAAAATGGGTCTTCAATTGACCCCGGAGGAAATTTACAGTGTAAATAACTCAAGTTTGAAAGATGCCGTTGCCATTTTTGGCAGAGGATGTACCAGTGAGGTTATTTCCGATCAGGGGCTGCTGCTTACAAACCACCATTGTGGATATGGTCAAATTCAGGAACATTCTTCGGTTGAGCATAACTACCTGAAAGATGGGTTCTGGGCCATGAGTTTTGAAGAAGAGTTGCCCAATCCGGGATTAACAGCATCATTTCTCATTCGCATAGAAGATGTTACCGATAAAGTGCTGGAGACCCTAAATAACGACATGACTGAAAAGGAAAGAACAGAGGCAGTAAGAAAAGTTTCCGGCGAATTATCAAAAGCTGCTGAAGAAGGAACCCATTACAATGCATCGGTTCGCAGTTTTTTTGAAGGAAATGAGTATTACCTTTTTGTTTATGAAGTTTTCAGAGATGTTCGCCTGGTGGGAGCACCTCCTTCTTCCATTGGTAAGTTTGGTGCTGATACCGACAACTGGATGTGGCCCCGCCATACCGGCGATTTCAGCATATTCAGGGTATATACTGATAAAGACGGAAATCCGGCTGATTATGCTGAGGACAATGTACCGATGAAACCCAAACACCATCTTCCGGTTTCGATTGCAGGTGTTAAAGAAGGTGACTTTTCAATGATCATGGGTTATCCCGGAAGCACCGAAAGATACATGACCTCTTATGGTGTGAAAATGGCTTTGGATATTTCCAATCAAACCATTGTGGATGTGAGGGATGTGAAGCTCAAGATCATGATGGAAGACATGGAAGCTGATGAAGCTATCCGTATCAAATATGCTTCAAAATATGCCCGTATTGCCAATTACTGGAAATATTATATTGGTCAAACCAAAGGCCTGAAACGCCTGAAAGTTTATGACAAAAAAGTGGCACTCGAAAACCAGTTTACAGAGTGGATGGATGGCAATCAGCAGAACAAAGATAAATATGCGGATGCTTTGCCATTGATCAAAGATGCTTATGAAGGGATCTCAAAATATGAACTCGCGCGTATTTACCAGAGTGAGGCCATTATGCGCGGAAGTGAGATCATTGGTTTAGCCAGCCGTTTTTCAAATTTGAAAAAAGAACTGGAAGCTGATGAGGTAAATCAGGAAAACGTGGATAAGCAGGTGCAACGAATGAAAGATATGCTGCCCGATTATTTCAAAGATTATAATTTGCCCACTGATAAAAAGCTGCTGGCAGCCATGATGAAAATGTATTATGAAAATGTTCCTGCTGATCAGCAACCCGCTTATATCAAAGAGATCCATAAAAAGTTTAAAGGCAATTTTGATGCATATGCAGATATGGTTTTCGAAAAATCAGTTTTTACCACAAGCGATAAGGTGATGGCTTTCCTGGATGATCCGTCGGCGAAGAAATTAGATAAAGATCCGGCATATATGGCCGCCAAAGAGTTTAACAATTTCTATTTCGAAAATATCAGGCCTGAAACAATGGATTATTACGATAAACTTGATAAAGGAAATCGATTGTTCATCGCGGGTTTGAGGGAAATGCAGCCCAATAAAAAATTCTATCCTGATGCCAACTTTACCATGCGTTTAACCTATGGTCAGGTTTTGGATTATTATCCGGCCGATGCGGTACATTACAATTATTTCACCACCATGAAAGGGATCATGGAAAAAGAAGATCCGAATAACTGGGAGTTTGTGGTTCCTGAAAAGTTGAAACAACTTTATAAAGCCAAAGATTTTGGCAGATATGGCGAAGGCGAAGTGATGAAAGTTTGTTTCCTCACCAATCACGATATTACCGGTGGTAACTCAGGAAGCCCTGTTATGAATGCCAATGGTGAACTGATCGGCCTGGCCTTCGACGGAAACTGGGAAGCCATGAGTGGTGATATTGTTTTTGAACCCGAAATCCAACGCACTATCAATGTGGATATTCGTTATGTGCTTTTCATCATTGATAAATATGCCGGTTGCACCCGGTTGATTAATGAGATGGATATCGTTTCGAAGAGGATGAAGCCGGCAAAAGAGCTCATTGAGCAAACAGAGGAAGAGCCTGTGGAGGCGGAAAGATAAGTTGAAATATAATAAAAAAAGCGGCTTGCGGGCCGCTTTTTTTATCAAAATTTAGTAAACTAAAATTGAATCCAGTTACATTTACTATCGTAAAGCCATTGTTAATGACAGAATCTGAAAAAACATGAAAAAACGCCTTATCATAGTCTTATATTTTCCCTTATTGCTTTTTTTAAACTCCTGCCACGAACTTTGTGATGGTGATTCCTTTTTTGAATGGTTAACAGTTGAATATCAGATTATAGACAGTAAATCTGGCAATGACTTTTTTTTAGCCTATCAAAATCCTGATTATAACCTTTATAACTTAAAAGTTTATGATTTAGAAGGTAAGGTATATGATGATCAAATCGGCATTTTTGAAAATAAAAATGGCATGTATGAAAAGAAAGCGGCAATGAAACAGCCTATCTCCAAGATATATTATTTTCAGTATAATGATTATGATACCGATACCATGCGGGTAGTGGTAAAGGGTGTATATTCCGACCCCTGTCAGTATGAGGAGTGTGAGTACTTAAAAGTATATTACAATGAAAAGCTGGTATATTATGGATTCCGTCCGGTAGTATTTTTTTCAGATGATGATAAAATCAAATTATATAAAAGTATTTAAGTGCTTGCTTCTGTCGTTTTTTATTTTGGAAATGGCACTACCTCTGTTTTCGCAAAAAACGTCGCGAACATATGGCGTATTTGGTGGGGCTGATTTTTATTCAACTTATTTTGAAAAATATCAGGAGCTTGATACCAGAGAACAAATAGGTTTGAACTATCGAATGGGATTTATAACCGGACAAATGAATGACTCAGTAGTGGCAAATACACGAGTAGGTTTTTATGTGGTTTATCGTTCATTTCATATTTCATTTAAACCTGATCACCTTGATCCAAATTATACAGGTTATTTAACCCAGGTAAATCCCAAATACTGGATTGCCGCGATTCCGTTCTCAATTAATTGGAAGTTGTATCGGGGAAATGACTATTTTCTGAAGGCAAATACTGGGATAGCTCTTGAGGTTAGTTATTTTCGCACCGAAACCACTGAATTTAGCACAGGAGAGTCAACCAATTCGTATAAATTGATAGAAGATACTGATTGGCGAACAGGAATTCCAATCACACTTGCAATTGGTACTGAAATCAATATTACAGGTAATCTGCGATTGGGAATATATCCTACCTTTAGTTTTTACCTTAAAAAGTTTGTGGAATCTACTGAAGCAGGTTACGCCAGCACCTATGGCATTAATTTATTTTTAACCACTATTCCTATCAAATAAGGATAATGACATTAAAAAAGTGGCGGTCATCCAACCGCCACTTTTTCATATATTATAATCTACCACTCTTCTTCCTTCTTAACTACCACCGGTTTCATACCCTCTTTCAGGCTTTTGATCCAATCCTGTGCAAAATTATCCAATTGTTTAAGATAACTTTTTGATTCTGGGTCGGAAGCATTCAACCACTTTTCAGTGGGGATGGCAGAGTTTTGCCTCAAAACAAAATCACCCAGGGTATAACGGTACCGACCATCTTTAAATTCAAGTTTAAACTCATACTGAACAGTGCCAGCATCTACTTTCTGCCCGTCTTCCAGGGTTTTCTCCACCCGAAACCGATGCAAGCCCTTGATGATTCCGGAGGATTGGTCACGCGTTTTAGTTACATCAAACGGATTAGAGTAAAAGGAATTAATCCAGGTAACGGCCCGGATAAAAAATTCTTCAGGATTGCCGTTTTCTTCAACCACTTCCTTGTATTCAATTTTTCCATCATCATTTACAGGAACACTTTGTGAAAATCCGGTAAATGAAATGAAAAACATTATTATGATTGTTATGAAATTTCCTTGTTTCATTGTAGTCGTTTTTTATGATTAATAATGCAATAAACGAACGAATGTTCAATTCATTTTAGCATAATTGAAAGTATAAATACGTATAGTTCAACATAAATGTTTTATTTCCTTTTGTGTGGGCCCCAAATTAAAAAACCCTGACATTTGCCAGGGTTTTCTTTTTGGATGATATATTTTAGTACATGCCACCCATTCCACCCATTCCGCCCGGAGGCATTGGGGGCATTGCGGGTGCATTTTCATCTTTATGCTCAGCAACCACACATTCGGTGGTGAGGAGCATGCCTGCAATCGAAGCAGCATTTTCAAGTGCAATACGAGCTACTTTGGTAGGATCGATTACACCTGCTTTCATCAAATCTTCGTATACATCGGTACGGGCATTGTAACCATAGTCGCCTTTACCTTCACGCACTTTTTGTACAACTACTGAACCTTCCATTCCGGCATTAGCCACAATTTGGCGCATCGGTTCTTCGAGTGCACGACGAACGATCTGGATTCCGGTTTCTTCATCTTCGTTATCACCTTTCACTTTGCCCAATGAATCAACAGCACGCAGGTAAGCTACACCACCACCAGGAATGATTCCTTCTTCGATAGCAGCACGGGTAGCATTAAGAGCGTCGTCAAAACGATCTTTGCGTTCTTTCATTTCCACTTCGCTGGCAGCACCAACATAAATTACAGCAACACCACCGGCCAATTTAGCAAGGCGTTCCTGTAGTTTTTCCCTGTCGTAATCTGAGGTTGTAGTTTCAATTTGAGCCCTGATCTGGTTGATCCTTGCCTGGATATCTTCTTTTTTGCCTTTACCACTTACGATTGTTGTGTTTTCTTTATCAATGGTAATTTTTTCGGCTAACCCTAACTGATCCAGGGCGGTATCTTCCAGTTTGTAACCTTTTTCTTCTGAAATCACTGTTCCGCCTGTCAGTACCGCGATATCTTCCAGCATCTCTTTTCTTCGATCACCAAAACCAGGAGCTTTAACGGCTACTACTTTCAATCCGCCACGCAATTTGTTCACAACCAAAGTAGCCAGTGCTTCGGTTTCAACATCTTCAGCTATGATAAGCATTGGGCGGCCTGTTTGAGCAACTTTTTCAAGGATTCCAACCATATCTTTCATTACACTGATCTTTTTATCGTGGATCAGGATGTAAGGATTTTCATAGATGGCTTCCATTTTTTCAGTATCAGTTACAAAGTAGGGTGAAATGTAACCACGGTCGAATTGCATACCTTCAACTACATCAACATAAGTTTCAATACCTTTTGCTTCTTCGATGGTGATAACGCCGTCTTTTTTTACTTTGCCCATAGCCTCAGCAATCAATGACCCGATTTTTGAATCGTTATTTGCTGAAATGGTAGCAACCTGTTCAACTTTCTCACCAGAATCTTCAATCTTTTTGGTTTGCGCTTTCAGTGATTCGATCACTTTTTCAACGGCTTTATCAATTCCGCGTTTCAGGTCCATTGGGTTGGCACCTGCTGTTACGTTTTTCAAACCAGTAGTTACAATTGCCTGTGCTAATACGGTAGCGGTAGTAGTTCCGTCACCAGCAAGGTCGTTGGTTTTTGATGCAACTTCTTTCACCATTTGAGCACCCATATTTTCAATGGTATCTTTCAGCTCAATTTCTTTTGCAACGGTAACACCATCTTTGGTAATTTGAGGTGCACCAAAAGATTTGTCAATAATTACGTTACGACCTTTGGGGCCGAGTGTCACTTTAACAGCGTTGGATAATTCATCCACACCCTTCTTCAATGATTCTCTTGCTTTGAGATCGAAAATAATGTCTTTTGCCATTTTATTTTGATTTTTTATTAATTACAAATTAAACAATTGCATAAATATCGGATTCTTTCATGATGAGGTAGTTTTTACCCTGGTAGCTAATTTCAGTACCGGAATATTTTCCGTAAAGAACTACATCACCCACTTTAACAGTTAATTTCTGACCTTCAACACCAGGTCCAGCAGCAACGATAACCCCTTGTTGTGGTTTCTCCTTTGCTGTATCCGGGATAATAAGCCCGCCAGCCGTTTTTTCTTCTGCAGATGAGGGTTCAACTAACACGCGATCTGCCAAAGGTTTGATTTTAACTTCTGCCATAATTGTTCGGTTTTTTATTTTCGTTAACTAATACTTATTCAGATTTGTCCTCGCGTTTGACATAATTTGTGCCAAAGGTTTATAAGTATTTTTAATTGGCTTAATGGGTAAGAATTTCCCAGTTTAAAGAATTTCAAAATAATATTTAACGTGCTGAAAAACAATTACTAATAATCTAATCAAGCCAAAGGGCCGAAGGATTTAATTCAAAAAAAAATGTCAGATCGCCTGTGACAATCTGACATTTCAAATGAAACTAAATATCTTTTATTCCTCGCCCTCAGGTGATGTTTCACTTCCTGCTGCTCCCGTTGGAGGGGGTGTGAAATCCTGAATAGGCTGCATGTTATCATATTTTTCCTGCAATTCGCTGTTTACCGTATCCACTTCAGTGCCTCCCCTTGGAATAACAAATATGGAGAAAAGAGAGAAAACCAATAGTGCAACCGCCAGGGTCCAGGTTGATTTTTCAAGGAAATCGGCAGTTTTTCTAACGCCCATAAATTGGTTTGAACCTGAAAAGTTTGAAGCCAATCCACCACCTTTTGAACTCTGAACCAACACAATCAGCGTCAATAATACGCAGGTAATGATAATTAAAACTGCTATGAAAATATATGCTCCCATTTTAATTTACTTTTAATCAGTTAGTTTGATCCTTTCGGATTTTTTCAATTTGGGCTGCAAAGAAAGTACTTTTTTCCGGATATAACAAACTTAATCTCTCATAAATTTTTATTGCTTTTCTTGTATTTCCTTGCTTCAGATAAATTTTTGCAAGGGTCTCAGAAGCAAGGTCGTCGTGTTCTTCCAGGCTATGTTTTGCAAAATCCACCGGATCAAAAAAACCAGTTTTTTCAGGAGTTGAAATCGAGGGATTGCTTTCGATGAATTGATTGATCAATTCTGCTTGTGATTTGGATTCTGACTCCGCTTTTTCTTTATCTATCAGGTGTGAAAAATCGTAATCTTTTATATCGGGCTTAAACGTTTCTGCAGTAGCGTCTTCCTCAAATATTTGTTCCAGCTTATTTACTATTTCTTTTAAAGGTTTTAATGATGCAGGCTCCTCTTGTTTCCGTTTTCCTATGAGCAAAGTGTTAACCTCATTTTTTAACGCATTCAAAAGATCCGGAATAGGGTCATCATTATTTTCAGTATCCAAATTTTGTGTTGTGATCTCCAGGTTATCAGTTGCCTGCTGCTTGATTGCTTTTTCTGCTGCTTCAGGCTCCTTCATTCCCACCGTTTTCAGATGCTTTTTTAAAAGTTTTCTGTCGGTAACCGTTGCAGCTGTCATTTTAAGCTGGCCCGAAAACCGGATGCTTTTGTCCTGTCTGAGTTTAAGGGTATAAAGTAATGCAACCGACTGACACCAGGGATACTCCCTTAAAAGGGACTCAAGCTGGGCTGAATCAGTATTTTCCATTACCGATGGATTTTGAATATAATCTATGAATAGCTGCTGATTCATGATTTCAATTACCAGTTTATGACGGCTTTATTAAAAATGTCTTCCACTATCATCGTATTGATCTCTGCGATGAGTTCCTCTTCCACCGATGTTAAACTTTTATCGCTTGAGTAGTCGGAATAACGTGAAAATTTGCTTTGAAAGCTTTTATCTTCTTCCAGCGTATTTGTATAAGTTACATCAACAGTAATAGTTAACCGGTTTAGCTGAGCCTGGTCGTTTCCTGAAATGGCAACAGGTTGGGTTTGATAACCTGTGATGGACCCTTCAAGAATAAGGTCACTTTTCTGATTGACAAGCACCAGGCTGGTTTCCGAAGTAAATTTATCACGCAAGGCCTCTGTTAATTGCTGACTCAGGGTAGGAACCACGATGGTGGCATTGTTCTGAAAATACTTTATGTTGATGGTTTTGGCGTCACCTGTATCACCTCCGGTAAAAGAATAATTTACCTTGCAACCTCCTGTTACCAGAAGTAAAAAGAACATAATAACATGCAAGAGGGTAACTGATTGACGCCGATCCTTAATTGATATCATATTCTTTGATTTTTCGATATAAGGTGCGTTCCGAAATACCCAATTCCTGTGCTGCATTTTTCCGTTTGCCATTGTGTTTTTGCAATGCCCTTTTAATTAAATCTATTTCTTTATCCTGGATAGAAAGCGACTCTTCAACGACTTCTGATTCCTGGATTGGCTCATCATCGTGAATATTGGCATAATGATGAATTTCATAATCATCGGTTGGTTTATTACCTATTGTTTCTATGTTTTGATAAAGCTTTTTAATCATTTGCGAATTTTGCTGTTGTGTTTCTTCCGACGCTTCTTCATTTCGCATGATAGTCGCTACCACCTGCTTCAGATCGTGAATATCCTTTTTCATGTCGAATAGCACTTTATACAGAAGATCTCGTTCCGAAATATCTGTACTTTTCCCGTCGTTGCGATACAAAACCGGCAAGTCACTGCTTTGTGGTTCAGGCAGATATCTTGATAACGTTTCAGGTGTTATATCCCGGTTTTGCTCAATGATTGAAACTTGCTCAGTGATGTTTTTGAGTTGCCTAACATTTCCCTGCCAACGATAATTGGTGAGCATTTTAACAGCTTCGGGTGAGAGTTGTAAAGAGGGCATGCGGTATTTCTCGGCAAAGTCGCTGGCGAACTTGCGGAAAAGCAAATGAATATCTTCTTTTCTGTCCTTTAATCTCGGGACTTTTATCGGAACTGTATTAAGCCGGTAATAAAGGTCTTCCCGGAATTTTCCCTGGCTAATGGCCTGTGGAATATCTACGTTGGTGGCAGCCACAACCCGTACATTTGTTTTTAGTACTTTGGAGGAGCCCACTTTCATAAACTCGCCGGATTCCAGAACGCGGAGCAACCGAACTTGCGTTGATAAAGGTAATTCAGCTACCTCATCCAAAAAAATAGTTCCACCGTTGACTACCTCAAAATATCCTTTCCTGGCCTCATGTGCTCCGGTAAAACTTCCTTTTTCGTGGCCGAATAATTCTGAATCGATGGTTCCCTCGGGGATTGCACCGCAGTTTACGGCAATGTAAGGCCCATGTTTGCGGGCACTAAGCTGGTGGATGATCTTTGGAAATACCTCTTTTCCAACTCCGCTTTCTCCTGAAATTAAAACGGTAAGATCGGTGGGAGCAACCTGCCGGGCGATGTCAATTGCCCTGTCGAGCAAGGGTGATGAGCCAATAATCCCAAACCGTTGTTTAATCGATTGCACTTCCATAAAATCAAATAAAATTTTTGTAAATATAAAATGCAGACCTCTTGTCAGCTTTTTCGCAAAATTACTCAAAAAACTGCAAAAATGTCTTAATTATTGTTAAAGCCTTGTGTTGATTTTCCGATTAAATAATCAGATAAAAAGAGAATTAATAAAGTGAAAAACAAGCAGGTAAATCTTTACTTCCCATTTTTCACCTCTTTTTTAATCCGTTGAATATGGCCACGTCCCAAAGCTTTCACTTCGCAGCCCAATTCAAAGTATCTGCGGATTTTATCGTCACTGAGGATTCCAAAAGCATCCACAATCGCAATTGGTCCTCCGGCCCATTTCACCACGTCCTCCGGATTGAGTGCAAGATATTGTTTATGAGGAACAGCAAGAATAACAGCTTCTACTCCCTGAAGTGCTATTGACAAGTCTTTTTGAACGGTGATATCTTTCAGTTGATCCTGGTTTCGGAAGAACCGGGCCCAGGTATGATCTGGATTTTCATCTTGCGTGGCAAATTCATCCCAGGCATCCACATAAGGATCATGAACCCGCATATCGGCACCCATTTCGGTGAGTTTGCGAACCACCAATTCACTACCTGAGTAACGGGTGTCGCCCACGTCCTGCCGGTAGCTGGCACCGGCGATCAATACTTCCGAGCCGGCAATGTATCGACCCATGTTGCGTAAGGCATCACGAACCAGTTCGGCCACATGCAATCCACGGGTATCGTTGATATCAATTGCTGTTGGCGTGATCTGGAATACCGAATCGCCATCCTCAAAGCCCAGAATATGCCTGTAAGCCCAATAGCCCAGTCCGCCGTCCTTGGGTAAACAATATCCCCCGATTCCCGGTCCCGGGAAGATCATATTGCTATGGGTCGGGCGCATCTTGATGGCATTCATCACTTTGATCAGATCCACGCCATTGCGTTCGGCGAACAAACTCCATTCATTCATAAATGCCAGAATGGTTGCGCGGTAGGAGTTTTCAACTATCTTCGTTGTTTCCGATTCGATGGGGCGGTCCATCACAGTTAAAGGAAACTGTTTTGTATTTAAAACCTCATGCAGGAATTTTTCAACACGACCACGCGCTTCATCATTACAACCCGAGCAAACACGCCAGAAATCACGGATGGATGATACATATTCTTTTCCCGGCATCACGCGCTCAAAGCTGTGCGAGAGAAGCGGTGTTTCTTTTAAACCACGTTTTGTGAAAGCTTTTTTCAAAATGGGCCATGCTACAAATTCGGTAGTTCCAGGTGCAACTGTTGTTTCAATCAAAACCAGTGCATGAGGTGGAATGGTTTCACCAATCGTGCGCATGGAAGCTTCGAGGGCAGCCATGTCGGTTTCGCCGGTGCGCATATTGCCGAGGTCCTGTTTGGCATAATCACATTGAACATCTACCACCACAACATCTGCCAGTTTCAGGCAGTCGCTGTTGAATGTGGCTACAAAGGTTTTTTCTTCGCTAACGGTGCGATGGATCAATTCTTCCACCTCCGGATCTTCGGCTTTAACTGGAGAAACGCCCTGGTTTATTACCGGAATTTTCCAGTAACTCCTTTCGCTGGGGCGTTGATATCCAATTACAAATTTTGAGTATTTCCCTTGCTCGTTTTTGGTGTCAGCCACAATGGCCGCCATTACCACACCTACAAAACCGAGACCCATTACTACTACCACTTCCTGACCTTTGGATCTGGCCTCTGCGGCAAGTTTTTCAAGGCGTTTATACTCAGCATCATATGCTTCATTACCGGGAATTGTGAACTTTTCACCAGCCGGATTAATGGATACTTTTTCTTTCATCTCTTGTTTATTTTATGTTAACGAATGGTCGCGTTCAATTGCTGCTGATAAACCTGCATGAACCTGTTCATTACCTTGTCGATCACCTTGTCGGTGAGGGTTTTTTCCTCATCCTGCAAGGTAAAACTTACGGCATACGACTTTTTACCAGGTTCAATGTTTTTCCCTTCATACACATCAAACAGGTTCACCTTTTTCAGGAGCTTGCGTTCGGTTTCAAAAGCCAGTTTTTCAATTTCGGCGAAGGTTACAGCCTGATCGATGAGCAATGCCAAATCGCGGCGGACCTCAGGAAATTTGGGAAGCTCAGTAAAATTGGTTTGCTCCGGATCCACCTTTTTGAACAGGTTATTCCAATTTAAATCGGCGTAGAAAACCGGCTCTTTAATATCAAATTGTTTTAAAACCGTATCGGCAATTTGCCCGATTTCAAATACCTGTTTTCCATCCAAAATGCCTTTTAATCCTTGCGAGAAATATACTATTTCAGTTGGTTCAAGCTGGAACTTAGTGATAGAAACACCAAGCCTGTGCAAAAGATTTGTAAGGATCGCTTTCAAGTCAAAAAAGTTAGTGGGTCGGGTATCGGTGTTCCAGCTCTCTTTTTGATTTCTTCCGGTTGTAAAAAGTGCAAGATGCAGGTTCTCGGAATATTTTTTGGTAACTTTATCTTCTTTTGAAGCTGCCTTATTTTTTTGATATACCGTCCCGAATTCAAATAACTTCAGATCTGCATTTTTCCGGTTCTGGTTGTAAATGATGGTTTCAAGACCGCCAAACAAGAGTGATTGACGCATTACATTCAGATCACGGCTCAGCGGATTCAATATCTGTACACTTTCAGCAGCATCAAAGGCTTTACAATTTTCAAAATAACTGGCTTTTGTGAGCGAGTTGTTCATGATCTCATTGTAGCCATTGTTACTTAGGAAATCAAAAGCAATGCGCCGGACTTTTTCCGCTTCGGGTTTGCTGATGTGTGCCACTGCCGAATTCTGATGGGTGGGTATTTCCACATTGTTATATCCATAAATCCGCAGTATCTCTTCGATCACATCGGCTTCGCGGGTTACATCTACGCGGTACAATGGAACACTCACCGTCAAACCATTTTCATTTACATCGTGAATTTCAAAATCCAGCGATATTAAAATGTTTTCGATGGTATCTTTGCCAAGTTCTTTGCCGATAAGTCTTGTGATGTTCTTCCAGGTCACATCAAGCTTCACTTTATCAAAATCTTTTTTCCCCTCATCTTTGATCTCCGAAGAAATAGTCCCGCCGGCAATTTCTTTCATCATCATTGCAGCTCGTTTCAGGGCATACATGGTCATTTCCGGATCCACACCCCTTTCAAAACGGAAACTGGCATCGGTTTGCAAATCGTGGTGTTTGGAGGTTTTGCGGATATGCACCGGATCGAAATAAGCACTTTCCAGGAAAACGTTTTTTGTTCTTTCGGTAACTCCTGATTTGATCCCTCCAAATACACCGCCAATGCACATTCCTTCTTCGGTATTGCAGATCATCAGGTCGTTGGAAGTGAGTTTGCGTTCAATCTCATCCAGTGTGGTAAATTTAGTTCCTTCGGACATCTTTTTCACTACCACCTTTTTCCCGGTGATCTCATCAGCGTCAAAAGCATGCAAGGGTTGTCCGGTTTCGTGAAGCACATAATTGGTAATATCTACGATGTTATTGATTGGTCTCAGGCCGATGGCATTCAACCGGTTCTTCAACCAGGCCGGCGATTCTTTCACTTCAAGTCCGCTAAGGGTAACACCCAGGTAGCGCGGACAGGCTTCCGGGTTTTCGATCACCACCGGAATATCGAGATTGGTGTTATCCGGTTTAAAACCATCCACTTTGGGCAAATGGAGTTCTCTTTCTTTTTTGTTTCCCGATTGAAAATCGAGGTTTTCCAGAACAGCTTTGATATCGCGGGCCACGCCGATGTGCGACATGGCATCAGTACGGTTAGGCGTAAGACCGATCTCAAAAATGTAATCATCCGTAATTTCAAAAAATTCGGCAGCTGGTGTCCCAACTTTTGCGTTTGGATCCAAAACCATAATTCCTTCATGAGAAGTTCCCAGCCCGATCTCATCTTCGGCGCAGATCATCCCTTCGGAAGGCTGGCCACGCAGTTTGGCCTTTTTGATCACAAAAGATTCGTCGCCACTGTAAAGCGTTGTACCTACGGTTGCCACTACCACTTTTTGTCCGGCAGCCACATTGGGCGCCCCGCAAACAATGGGGAGTAGTTCGCCAGTGCCCACATCCACGGTGGTTATACTCAGCCGGTCGGCATCGGGGTGTTTGGCGCAGGTTTTTACCTCACCGATCACGATACCTTCCATTCCGCCCTTCACCGATTGCCAGTGTTCAAGGCTTTCCACTTCCAGTCCGCAATCGGTCAGCAACTTTGAAAGCGCCTCCGGGTCAAGGTTGATATCCAGGTAATCTTTAAGCCAGTTATATGAAATTGTCATGGATTCGTATATTTTGAAAGGTGCAAAGGTAAGGTATACTGATGGAAATCTGTTTTTGAAAGCGTTAAAAAAATAATTCAACTACCATGTGTATTAACAAAAAACAATTTTTCAAGCTCATCCTGAAAAATTAGAAATGTAAATTGTCTAAGATTTCTTTCGTAGACGGATTTTTCTCTACCAGAATCGTCGGCCTAATTCCCAGAAATTCTTTAAGTGAGCGATAAAAATTGAATTTATAGCCCAAAATATCATATGTAAAATTCGAAAAGTTATTGATACGCAGTAAAAGTCTAACGACTACGGCCATCTCATTAGATTTATGCGATTTTGGGAAAGTACAGTAGAACCC
>JAGQVE010000030.1 GCA_020438105.1 Bacteroidales bacterium | reverse complement strand
TTAACGGGCTGACGGAAAATTACACCCGGCGCTTTACGCTCAAGTGGCATTTCGTACTTGGTTCCTTTAATTTCACCCTTACCATCGATGGGCATTCCAAGGGTATTAATAACCCGGCCAACCATTTCTTCACCAACCTCAAGAGAGGCAATCCTGCCGGTCCTTTTAACTTTATCACCCTCAAGGATATCAGCAGCTTCTCCTAAAAGCACTGCACCCACATTGTCTTCTTCAAGGTTCAAAACGATACCGATCAGGCCTGTTTTTTCGAACTCGATCAGCTCTCCTGCCTGGGCATTGTTCAAGCCATAAATACGGGCGATACCGTCACCAATTTGCAAAACTGTACCAACTTCTTCAAGTTTGGCTTTATCATCAAATCCTGATAATTGTTGTCTTAAAATTGCCGAAACTTCTGCTGGTTTAATTTCTGCCATGTTTTATCTTTTTATATAATAATTAATTAAAATCCTTTGATATATAAATTAACATCGAACTCTTTTTCGAGGTTTTTGATCTGCCTTGAAATGGAAGCGTCGTATTGTAAACTTTCGGCTTCCAGTAAAAATCCACCGATGAGGCTTTCGTCGATCTTTTCGGTAAGTTCAACACTTACGTTGCGCCGGGCAGCAATGATATTCACGATCCTGTCGCGAACATCCTTATCCAGTTTAACAGCTGATTTTACAGTAATCGGCATAATACGCATGTGTCGTTTGTAAATGATCACAAACTGATCCATGATCTCCTGGATAATATCTTCCCTGCCGTTATTGGTAATGATCGACATGAACTTTAAAGTGACATCCTGAATTTTGCCTTTGAATATTTCACGAATCACCACCAACTTACTCTTTTCCTTAATGATGGGGCTTTTGAGCATCAAAACAAATTCGCGGTTTTGCAAACAAACATCACTCACAAGCTGGGCATCATCTTTTACCTTATCGAGTATTTTCATCTCAATGGCCAGGTCGAAAAGTGCTTTTGCATACCTTATTGCTACACGGGTTTCTTTCATCAGTAAGCCGCTTTGTTAGTTTTCTTTAATTTCATTGAGCAAACGCTCGATCAACTGATTGTGCTTACTTTTATCAGAAAGCTCCTGTCTCAGAATTTTTTCTGCAATTTCAATGGACAGATCGGCCAGTTGATTTTTCATATCATGAATGGCAGCCAGCTTCTCAAATTGAATGCTTTCTTTGGCGTTTTCAATGATCCGGATAGCTTCTTCATTCGCTTTTACGCGGGCTTCTTCAATGATATTTTCTTTTACATGACGTGCATCACGTAAAATATTATCACGCTCCTCTTTGGCTTCCTTAAGCAATTGCTCATTGCTAAACTGGAGTTGTTTCATTTCCTCCCGGGCTTTATCTGCAGCATGCAATGCCTGGTCAATAGAGTCCTCTCTTTCCTTCAAACCTTTCATGATCGGTTTCCATGCAAATTTGGCAAGGATGAAGATCAGGATTGAAAATGAGATTGTCATCCAGAATATAAGGCCCAGTCCGGGTTGTACAAGTTCCATAATTATATTATTAAGATCTGATTATTCGTTTTAAACGCGATCATCCTGGCCAACCGCCCGGATGATCGCGTAAATCTTGCTGTTAAGCCAGGAAAAGGATCAACAGACAAACAACAATTGCAAAAAAGGCAACACCTTCGATAAGGGCTGCAGCAACGATCATGTTCGAACGGATATCTCCAACAGCTTCAGGTTGGCGTGCAATTGATTCAACTGCGCCTTTACCAATCTGTCCGATGCCGATACCAGCTCCGATAGCAGCGATTCCTGCTCCGATTCCGGCACCCATCTTTGCGATTGCGACATCTAATAAAATAGCTAATAATGTCATAATACTTGATGTTTATTGTTTAAAAATATAACGAATTCAATTTCTCTATTAATGATGCTCTTCTGTTGCCATTCCAAAATAAAGGGCCGACAACAAAGTAAATACATAAGCCTGGATAAACGCTACCAGCAGTTCGAGCAGCGACATAAACACTGCAAAAGCAATCGAAACCACCGATACACCATATCCGATTGCAGGTTGCATGTTCCCGAAAATAAAGATCAGGCTCATGAATCCCAAAACAATGATGTGACCGGCAGTGATATTTGCAAACAAACGAACCATCAATACAAAGGGTTTTGTAAAAACGCCCATCAATTCAACGATTGGCATCAATGGCACCGGAATCTTTAACCACCAGGGAACACCAGGTGTATTAACAATATGAACCCAATAATTCTTATTTCCACTAACGGTGGTAATTATAAAGGTAAAAACAGCCATCACACCGGTTATAGCAATATTTCCTGTTAAGTTTGCCCCTCCGGGGAATATGGGAATTAGCCCCAACAGATTATTAAAAAAGATAAAGAAAAACAGCGTTAACAAAAACGGCAGGTATTTTTCGTATTTCTTTTCCCCGATCGAGGCCTTTGCTACATCGTCGCGAATAAAAATGATCAATGGCTCCAATAAACTCTGTAGTCCTTTTGGTGCTTCGTTTTTACGTTTTGAATATCTTTTGCCAATACTTATAAAAATAATACTGATCAGTATCATGCTAATAAACATGGCAAACACATTCTTGGTAATTGAAAAATCAAGAGGCTTTTCGCCTGTAGCTTCCACTACGATCTTCCCTTTATTTTCACCTTCAAGCTCCAGCTTATAACCATGGTAAGTTTCATGGCCATGATGAAATTTGCTTGAAAGAAAAACATCCAGATTACCATCATGATAAAGGATTACAGGCAGGGGAACCGAAACGTGTGTATGGCCCCAGGTTAAAATGTGCCATTCATGTGCATCCACCACGTGGTCAACAATCATGGTTCCGGGATTAAACTCCTCTTCGTGATGCGTGGCTGCGTGCTCTTCTTCTACTTCAGCGGCTGGTGCGCTTACAAAAATAAAAACAAGCAAGCCCAATGCAATTATCCATTTTGGCATACCTCTAAAACTTCTTGTTGAAATGATCATTTAAATCTTTCGTGGGTTAAAATTGGCTGCAATTTTACAAATAAATACTTAAATATTGAAATAAATTTACAAAACATTATCTACAGCAATCTCATTGTAATTTAAGCTTTTGATCTGTTTTTTCATGGCCATCAATCAATTGTGAATTTCACTAAAAATTCGGAGCAAAAAATCATCCCTCCCAGAATTAAAAATATCGCTAATTTTGTTTTAACCATTACATTTATAGTTTCAGTAAAATGAACACGGTAATTTTGGGTCAAAACCTTTGGATTATAATTTAATCTTTCAAAAAATATTCATAAACCGTTGCTCTTATGAACTTAAGACTTGTATACCTAATATTTTTGTTTTTTTCATTTGCCGGACATACCCAAAATCAGGCGAAGATCGATAGCCTGAAATCGGTTCTCAATTCAGAAATTGCCGACTCGGCAAGGGTAAAAACCTTGATTGCACTAGGAAACAAATTCATTATTACAAAACCGGATTCGTCCCGAAAATACTATCACGCGGCGTTGAGTTTGGCTGAAAGCATCCAATCCAAAAGTCTCGTTGCGAAATCATATCAACGGCTGGGTGTAGTTTGCTATTATGTTGGTGAGTATCCTCAATCGCTTGACTATTATTCCAAATCACTTGATCTTTATAATTTGCTTCAGGATAGAAAAGAAATTTCGACCTGTTATAACAACATGGGCATTATATACAGCCAGGAAGGATTGTATGAAAAAACGCTCACTTACTTTTTAAAATCACTCGAAATTGATGAAGAGCTCAACGATTCCCTGCAAATGTCGTACAGCCTCAACAACATTGGAAACGTTTACCTCAGCCTTAATAATGAGGATATGGCTCGGGATTATTTTACAAAGGCACTCAATATTCAACTTAAGTTAAATAATAATAAAGGACTGATAGGTTCGTACAGTAATCTGGGAACAGTAGCAAATAAAAAAGGTGATTTTGAAAGTGCCAGGAAATATTATCTGGAGGGTTTGAGTATAGCCAAAAAATTTGAACAAATAGGTGTGCCAACTTTTTACACCAACCTCGGAATCACCTATACAAATCTCAGGGAATATGACAAGGCAACAAGCTCCCTTAATGAAGCGATCAGGCTCGAACGCGAATTAGGTGATAAATACGGGTTGGCTGATGCTTTATACCGAAAAGCAATTCTGCTGGTAGACAAAAAAGCGTACGATGAAGCTGAAATAACTGCCAAAGAAAGTTTGGAAATTGCCACGGAATTAAATTCGATTTCGATGCAGAAAAACGCATACGAAGCACTTTATTATGCAAGTGACGGATTAAAGGATACTAAAAACAGCCTTAAGTATCACGTACTATTCAAACAATATAACGACAGTATTTTAAACGAAGACATTGCTGCAAAAATTCACAGCATTCAATCAAATTCCGACCTCCTTAGAAAAGAGCGTGAAAATGAAGAATTGAAGCATGAAAACCAGATAAAGGTGATGGAATTAAATAGACAAAAAACCATTCGCAATTTCATCATTATTTTCGCTGTGCTTTCGTTACTTTACCTGCTATTCCTGATAAACCGGGGATTACTCATCAGAAGGGTGAATAAAGAATTATCAGAAAAAAATGAAATGATCAACAAGCAGAAGCAGGTACTTTCTGAAACCGTTGAAGAACTGCAAAAAACTAACACCAAACTTCAACGACAGACTGAAGCTTTACAAAGCAGTGAAGCAAAATTGCAGCAACATCAGGACAAGCTGGAGCAACTGGTTGAAAAGAGAACCGAAGATTTGCGTGAAAAAGTGGAAGAGCTTGAAAAATTCCATGATTTGTTTGTCCAGCGCGAATTCAGAATAAAAGAGCTGAGAGAAAAAGTTAAAAAGCTGGAAGGTGATAAACCGAAAAATGAATTTGATGAAGATTAAAAAAGCCGGAAGAATTATTCCTCCGGCTCTCAGTGGCATCAGCAATCCTAAATAGATTCTGTTTCTACAATCTTTGCCAGCAAATCGGCATAGGGTACAAAAAGGAATTCGCGACCATCGAATTTCAATTCGGTACCACTGTATTTTTTGTAAACAACGATATCGCCGACCGAAACACCCGGGTTTTCAATATTTCCAATGGCAACTACTTTTGCCATTTGTGGTTTTTCCTTGGCCGTATCAGGAATAATGATACCACCTGCTGTCTTTTTTTCAGTAAGGTCCTCCGTAACTTCAAGAAGTACGTTTTCATTGAGTGGTTGTAATTCTTTCATTTTTGAAATATTTATTGTTTTATATTTGATTATTATCTGATTAATTTATCCCTAATAAGGTATTGATCCGTGTTTTATCAAATCCAACAATGATCTCACCATTAATGTCGGTTTGCGGAACGCCCATCTGTCCGCTTTTACGCTGCATTTCCATGGCGGCATTTTGATCGCGCGAGACATCAACATCTGTAAATCTGACATTGTGCTTTTTCAAATGGGTTTTTAAAGTGGTGCACCAACTGCAAGTTGGGGTTGAATAAACAGTTACTCGTTTTTGAGGCGTTTCTTCACCATTAGCAGCTTTGGCTGAATAAACCGCGTTTTTGAAAAATGATTTATAAAAATTGGGTTCATGACATCCTTTAAGCACATTCACAAACCTGCCATTTTCAAACTCAAGCATGGTCGGAACCGAAGTTACACTGTAAACGGTATGAATATCTCTTACTGTTGCCACATCAGCAATCATCATTTCAATTTCGCCATCGGCAGCATCAACTTTTTCTAAATTTTGTATTGAACAATCGCTTTGCTCACTTCCTCTCTTTACAAGTAATAAATAAGCTTTTGGCTTATCCGAAATTTGTGTTCGAAGCTCTTCAAATGAATGTATCTCTCTTGCTTTCATATTGGAAATTTTGCTGCCACATATCAACTAATATGCCACGGGGCAAATCATATTGAACGCTGTTATTTGTAACAGTTCCGAAGGTGTCAAACTGACATTAGAACTAAATTATTTACAATCTGTTCATGTTTGCCAAAGATAAAGTTGTTATAATATTAACTACTTTTGCCAGCGACTGAAACAGAAATTCCCATGGAAGAACAAAAAAAACAGGGTCTTACCCTTTTTGCAAAAATCTCGATAGTTATAAATACCCTTTTATTCGGTATTACCGGGGTGATTTACCTAGCTAATAAAAATAATGTGATTGGTATTTTATTGCTCGCCGCAGGATTTACCAATGTGCTGTATTTGCTTATTACCGTTAAAACCACCAACTATTTTTTCGTAGTCCTTAATTTTATTTTTGCAATTGTTGCCCTGGTTGTGGGAATCAATTTTCTCCTTTCTGATAGTTCAGAAATCGGCATGGTGTGGATGATCATTACCTTGTATTATGTAATTACCGGTTTTATCATTTTAATGAAAGTGAATAAACGAAAATCGCTACCTCCGCCATCGGTTTAACCCAACAAAAAAGCCGGTAACTTCAAGCTCCGGCTTCCAAATGATGTGTTGCTTTTTATATTTTATACAAGATTTGAAAAACCCATAAATGCAAGGGCCAAAATTCCGGCTGTAACCAGCGCAATAGGCACACCACGCATTCCTTTTGGCACTTCCATCAAATCAAGGTGCTCACGTAAACCTGAGAATAATACGAGCGCCAATGCAAACCCGAGCGCATTTGAAATGGCATAAACAACTCCTTCCATCAGGCTAAACTCTTTTTGAATAGTTAAAATGGCAACTCCAAGCACTGCGCAGTTGGTAGTAATCAACGGAAGGAATATTCCCAAGGCCTGGAAAAGAGATGGAGATACTTTTTTAAGGATAATTTCCACCATTTGCACAAGGGATGCAATTACAAGGATAAAAAAGATGGTTTGCAAAAATTGTAATCCTAGTGGTGTGAGTACATAATTTTGGATTAACCAGGTAACGATGGTTGCCAGTGTCATCACAAAAAGCACTGCGCCACCCATTCCAACGGCAGTATTTATTTTTTTGGAAACTCCCAAAAAAGGGCAAATACCTAAAAACTGGTTGAGAACGATGTTGTTAACAAAAATGGCTCCGATAATGATGATGATATATTCCATTTTTCAAAAATTGATATTCAACAATTAAGCTTTTTTAAGGCGGTTAAGCAATGCTATTAAATAACCAAGCGTAATGAAAGCACCGGGCGACAATACAAATACCAAAATTGCATCACCCGGAATAAATTTCATTCCGAAAATTGATCCGCTTCCAAAAAGTTCCCTAACGGTTCCAAGAAGGGTAAGTGCAAAGGCAAATCCCAGCCCCATTCCCAATCCGTCAATCATGGATGATACCACATTATTTTTAGAAGCAAATGCTTCAGCACGACCCAAAACGATGCAGTTTACTACGATCAGCGGTATAAAAATACCCAGTGAATCAAAAAGATCCGGAACATAAGCCTGCATGGTAAGCTCCACAATAGTAACAAAAGAAGCAATGATCACAATAAATGAGGGAATCCTAACCTTATCCGGTATGAGGTTTTTTATGAGTGACACCACAATGTTCGACATCACCAATACGAAGGTAGTTGCCAGGCCCATCCCCAAACCATTAATGGCAGTGCTGGTAACCGCCAGCGTAGGGCACATCCCCAGTAACAATACAAATACGGGATTATCCTTGATAAATCCTTTGGTAAAATTTTGTAGTTGGTTCATCTTATTGGCCCTCCTCTTTCTTTAGTTCATTATAAGCTCTTTGTGTGGCATCGCAAAAAGCACGGGAGCTGATGGTAGCTGCTGTAATGGCATCTACATCGCCGCCGTCTTTTTTAACCTTTAACTTATAAGTTGTAAGATTTTTACCCTTAAATTGATCTGCCCAGATAGTTTTCATCTTATCACCAAGTCCTGGAGTTTCTTTATGTTCCAACACCGATGTGCCAGATATTACATCTCCGTCGGTAAATCCAACCATAATCCAGAACCGTCCGCTAAATCCATTGTCGGTATATGTTCTGACGGCGGTTCCAACAGGTTCTCCATTTTTAAATGCATTGTAAAAGGTGAGCGAGTCTTTGCCCCCTTCAGGCAGGGTTTTAAACTCTTCAATTTTGTCAAATTCAGGCAACACTTCACCGATGGCCTTTTCAATTTTCAATCGCTTGGCAATAGCAATAGGCTCTTTGGTGGCATTGTAAACAGCGCCAAGTGCCAGGGCAGCCACAGCAGTCACCACAAAGAGGGTTAAAACCATATTGATAAATGAAGATTCTTTTTTAGCCATATCTGATTTATCTTAAATCTTTAATTTTTTTATTTCTTTATGCTTTTACCACCTCTCCAAACCGTTTGGGTTTAAAGCCACGATCAAGCAATGGCACAAAAGCATTCATGATCAGGATCGCAAATGAAACACCCTCAGGATAGGCACCAAAAACCCGGATCAGAATTGTCAATATCCCGGCTCCAGCCCCAAAAATCAATTGCCCCTTTGCCGACATCGGTGAGGTTACCATATCTGTTGCCATAAAAAATACACCCAGCATCATTCCGCCGGTAAGCATGTGAAAAAACGGATCAACAAATCTGGCAGGATCCACCAGGTAAAGAATTGATGCGAAAATAAAAGCACTGCCGATAAAGGCCACAGGTGTGTGCCAGGTAATGATTTTTCTGATCAACATATAAATTGCACCCAGTAAAAGCGCCAGTGCAGAAACTTCTCCAAGGCTTCCACCCTGGAAACCCACCAGCATATTTTGCACATAATCCGGAATCTGGGGCATGATTTCACTTACTGTTTTCCCGGCTGAAAGTCCTTCCTTCATTATACCCAAAGGAGTAGGACCCGTGATGGCATCTGTTAATGCTTTCCCTCCGAGTGGCACCGGAATAGGCCATGATGTCATCTGAACCGGAAAGGAAATCAGCAGGAACACCCGGCCGACTAATGCCGGATTGAAAATATTTTTACCTACACCTCCAAACGACATTTTACCAATACCGATAGCTACGATCGCTCCGATAAGGATGATGTGCCAGGGCAAATTTGATGGGACATTAAATGCCAGAAGAATACCAGTAATGATGGCCGATCCATCGCTAATGGTGACAGTGGTTTTGAGGACATATTTTTGGATGAGATATTCAACCAAAAGACACATCACCACCGATAAAACGGTAACCCGAATGGCATCCAGTCCAAAAAAGTAAATGGAAACGAGCAATGCGGGAATCATTGCATAGATCACACCGTACATAATACCCTTCACCGAATTATCGGTGTGTACGTGCGGTGATCCAGAGATTTTTAGCAAATTCATATCTTCAAAATCATTTATGCTTTTTGACTTTCTTTCAATTATTTTTTGGCGCGGGCCCGCATGATCTGTCCTACCTTGTTTTTACCCAACCGTATGTAATCCAGCAACGGCCTGTTTGCCGGGCAGGTGAACTGGCACGATCCACATTCAATACAATCCATTACCCGTTCTTTTTCGGTTCTTTCAAAATCTTCGAACATAACCACTTTTTCAAGGAGATAGGGCTCAAGGCCCATCGGACAAACACTCACACAGCGGGAACAACGAATACAGTTCAGCACCTGTTTCCGGGCGGCTTCTTCTTCCTGCATGATCAAAATGCCGGAGGTTCCTTTTACGATAGGAGCTTCCAATGAATTTAAAGCTTTACCCATCATCGGACCGCCTGAAATTACCTTCCCGGTATCATCCGGCAAACCACCACCTGCTTCAATCAGTTCCGAAACGGGAGTTCCGATCCTGACCATAAAGTTGCCCGGATTTTTAACTGATTTTCCGGTAATGGTTACCACCCTTTCGATAAGCGGTTTATTTTTTTGCACTGCTTCATAAACCGCATATGCAGTTCCGGAATTATTTACTACTGCACCAACCTCAATGGGTAATTTCCCTGATGGGACTTCCCTGTTGATGATCGCTTTGATCAGTTGTTTTTCAGCACCCTGTGGATACTTTACCTTCAAACCCTGAACTTCAATTCCGCTGAAATTTTTCGCAATCTTTGACAAATGCTCAATGGCATCGGGCTTATTATTTTCGATACCGATAACAGCACGATTTACGCCGAGTGCCCGTTTGAGAATTTCAACCCCGATCATCATCTCCTCGCCCATTTCGAGCATCAGCCGATGGTCGGAAGTGAGGTAAGGTTCGCACTCCACACCATTGATAATAAGAACATCCGCCTTTTTGCCATCCGGCACCATTAGCTTAACATGTGAAGGAAAAGTAGCTCCACCCAAACCAACGATTCCTTTTTCGTTGATTTTAGCGATGATCTCCTTTTGTGAAAGGGTGATATCCCTTTTTATATCTTTGGTTTTATCAATTCCCTCTTCCCATTCATCACCTTCCACCTGAACTACCACAGCAGTTCTTTTGTAGCCACTTGCATCGATCACAGCATCAATTTTCTGAACCTTTCCGCTCACCGATGAATGAATATTGGCTGAAATAAATGCCTCACCTTTTGCAATTTGCTGTCCCACTTTAATCGAATCACCCTTGTTAACGAGCGGCTTAGCAGGCGCTCCAAGATGCTGCGAAATCGGGATGTAAGCTATTTTTGGAAGGGGAAGTACCTCAATTTTTTTATCCTCTGAAATTTTATTTTCAGCCGGATGAACACCTCCAAGTTTAAATGTCTTTAACATATCTGTATCACTTGTTAATGTTAGTTTTCTCTTGTCTCTTCAGAATTGCCGGTAGAAGCTGAATCATCTTTCTCAACGGACTTTGGCGTTTCCGCTGCTTTTTCTTCAGGAATGGGATCTGTACCCTTTTTTACTTCTCTTGTATCCGCAATTTTAACTGCTTCAGCATCTGCTTTAACAGCAGGTCGGGCCGGTTTCTCTTCATTTCCGGCTACCACCAGTTTCGGCTTCCTTTCCGGGAAATTCAATTCGTGAATTGCGTTGGTTGGGCATTCAGGAACACATTTTCGGCAGAGCTTACATTTTTCCGGATCGATATAAGCCAGGCTGTTTTCAAGCGTAATCGCATCAAATGGGCAAACTTTCACGCATTTTCCGCAACCGATGCAAGCTACATCACAGTTCTTTTTAGCAGGTCCGCCTTTTTCCTGGTTCACACAGCTTACAAAAATCCGCCTGTCTTTTTTCCCTTTTGGCCGAAGCTCTATTATGTCTCTCGGACAGGCTTCAACACAGGCCCCGCAAGCCACACATTTGTCATTAACTTCTGGCAGTCCGGTTTCAGGATTTATAAAAATAGCATCAAATGCACATGATTTAACGCAATCGCCCAATCCCAGGCAGCCAAAAGGACAACCACCCTCACCACTGAACAGGTTGTGGGCAAAAGCACAGCTTGATGCGCCCTCGTAGCTGGCCTTTTTAGGCGAATTGGCAAGAGAGCCGTTACACCGAACCACAGCTATCAACGGATCTTGTTCCTCCACGGTTAAACTGAGGATTTCAGCTACCTGCGCCATCACATCATTCCCTCCTACCGGGCAGTTCAGGCCTTCCAGGTTGGATTTATCCTCCGCCTGTTTTACGCTTGCTTCAGCAAATGCCCGGCAACCAGCAAAACCACAGCCACCGCAATTGGCAGCCGGTAGGGCTCCTTCCACAAGATCAATTCTGGGATCTTCAATTACTTTGAATTTTTGGGCTACAAAATAGAGTATAACCGAGGCCGCTATTCCTATCGCCCCCAGTGAAGCCACTGAAAAAATAATTACATCGTTCACGATACTGAATTTTTATTGTTAACTCAATAACGGAGGCAAATGTATAAACATTTAAGAAAGTTACTTATGTTTTAATGGAATTTTTGGCAAATCACAATATACTCTAATCCAACCACTTATAATTATGAATATCAACCTGATGTGAATTCCTGGATACAAATATGCTGATTTATAAATATTTAGGGTTGTTGTTTATAAACATTCTAAATTTCAGGGTGTTGAATCATGAAAAATTGTTGGATGGCTGACTAAATCGAAAAAACAAAAAAAAGACGGCACCACAAGTGGGCCGTCTTTTTTAGTAAAATATTTTTCTTTATTTGATCAGTATCTTTTCAATAACTACATTTTTTCCTGTTCTTAATTCGAGCAGGTAAGTACCTTTTTGCCAATCCGATAGATCAAGGCTCTTTTGAACTAATCCTTCAGCAACTTCGGTTTCGGAATATAATTCGGCCCCGGTTAAATTTTTAATTCGAAGGGTAAAATCACCGGCATTTTCCATATTGAACTCAACACGAAACTGGCCCTGGCTGGGATTAGGAATTACCCGCAATGCATTGTCATCACTTTTTAATAAAGCCATTCCGGTGGTTGTTCCAAAAGTGATTGTAATATTATCTGAATCATCTTCACCGCATGGGTCGCCGGCAAATGCAGTCAGGGTCAATGTAACCGAACCGGTGTTCAGATCATTGGTACCCGGAGAATACACAGGATCCAAGATTCCAGTATTATTAAAACTTCCATCACCTTGTGTTGACCATTCAACAGATGCTGCATTCTCGGCCATACCTTCCAGTTGAACATCGCCCGCCACAACGGTCATATCATCTCCAGCCATTGCTTCGGGCTCATAGGCAAAAGTGAGAACCACTTCATCGGTGGCAAACCAGTCCGGCTGAAATCCATAAGCTGTTAGAGTAAGAGTAACCGATCCATTTTCAAGGTCACCATTTCCACGCAAATATTTTGTATTAAGTAAAGTTGGATTCTGAAAAATTCCATCTCCGGATGTTTCCCATTCAACCCCTAACTGGGAAGTAGCGGTGGCATTGGCCTCAAATAACTGATTTTCACACAAAGTCACATCTTCGCCTGCATTGGCAGTAGGTTCTTGCAGCGGACTAAAATCGAATGAAGTGATATGAGTGCCCCAGCCGCTTCCTTTCATATATTCGGTGGTGAACCAAAATACAGAATCAACAACTGGGTCGGCCGACATACAAGCATAATCGCCCCAGCGATTGATTCCTGATTGACTAGAACCACCGGATTTTACTTCAACTTCCTGGATATTCATTTCACCAAGCGGAGCATCGGGAGTACGGCCCGCATATCGGATGGAGGGATACACCGTTGAACTGGCAACATTGTAACCAATGGCAATGTTTCCATTTGAGGACATGGCTATACTCGGTAACCACCGAAAATTATCATCAGGTGAGTATGTTCCCTGCTGATAAAAATACCATCCGGCACCCTCATCTCTTAGCTCATACCAACGAATACCTGACTTTGTGCCCACCCTTACAGGATGTGTGGCCAGCATTACATTGTAACCTTCAAATGTGCGGAATGGCAACCTGAAGTTAAGTACGGATGCAAAATCATCCAGTTTTGTACCAGTTCCGGGTTGTGGAATTCCATTGATATTAGAATTGAAGGCATCCGTATCCAAAAACTGTACTGATCCAAAAGTAGTATTACCCGGATCATTCCAGTCAACATTCATTTCCAGTATTTCCAGATCCTGGCTTCCGCCAAAATAAATTCCGGCAAAATAACATGGAAGGTCATCTGTAGGGCCTTCACCATCAATGTCTGCCGGTAGAAATCCGAATCGGTTCTGGTATTCACCATAATATACCATTTGTGCATCCGGGTCGCCGATTAGCATTTTATCCCTTTCAAAGGCAACAAAGGCAGTTCCCTGGAAATTACCACTGAACATATGGAATGTGGCATAATACCCATTATGCCAAACGCCTAATTTTGGATAATCAGGAAAGTCGTTAAACTCAAAAGCATAACGGTAATAAGCTCCCAGTGGATCGCCGCTTTCAGAAACAGCAATAAGCTCATAATATTTATTGTTGGAAGTGCTTACTGCAAACTGGCTTGCTACCCAGCGGTCGGCCAGCTCATCATATAGTATTATGGGATCGCCGTCGTTGGTTGCCGCCCAGGGACCCGGGAAACCACTCCATAACGTGCTGTTCGCAACCGGGCCATATAGTTTGGTTCCATCTTTATCGTAAATTGCAAATGATAAATTTATCATTTGAAAATAATGGTCAGGTCCAACATCACCATCGGTATCAGGCGGGTAAACACCATTTACATTGCCCGTGCCTTCAGCGTTAATTATAGGTCCCATAGTTTTTTTGGATCCGTTTTCACTTTGAACGGAATTGGGATCAGTAACCACATGATCATTGTTTCCAAACTGCATATTTACCGTTTCATTTTCGATGATTCCATCTTTCCAGCCATTATCAATCTTTGAAGGAGCGATAACGGGCATGTCTTTAAGTGGGGGTGTTTTATCAAAAAACGCTGCTTTGTCAACCCGATTTGGAGCTGTTTGCAATTGAGCAAAGCTCCCTAAAAATGCAATAATTACAAATATTGCTGTCAGTAAAAATTTCATGTTCATTTTTTAAAATCTAAAGGATGAATAAATTATCTGCCTGTTAAGTATTTCATGACTGATTAAATGGTTTATTCTTACAAAAAAATCGCGCAAAAGTTCATTTTGGTGATAAAAAATCAGTGGGACTCTATTTTAAAAGTGAAGGTCTTTTTTAACTGACTTCGAACAGCATACAAAATAAAATAGTAAGGCACCAGGATGCCCAATGCCAGTATCCCCGAAAGCCCTTCATTACCTGTAATTGCCAATAAAGTGATGAGGGTGGTTAGTAAAATGAGAAAAGGAAGGATATATCCTAAAAACACGGCTCTTGTGCCCAACGACTTTTGCATGGATACATTAACCTTATCACCCGGTTTAAAATCCATTCCCGGCAGCTTAGGTACCTCAATGATCTCCTCACTTATTTCGGTGACATTGCATACACCTTTTACCTGGCAGGAGACACAGGCCGATTGGTTGATGATCGAAACATAAATCTGATCTTCATCCATGTCCCGGATTACTCCCTGGTGACGGATTTCATCAAGTGTGCAATTTTTTTGAGTTTCTAAAGTCTTCATTTTAATATTTCAGCCCCAATTTTCTTTGAACTATCTGTTTTGACATGCTGTGAGTTGACAGTGATACCAAATTACGGTGTTGACAATGAAACCGGTAAAATTTTCCCATTATAAAATTGATGTGCATTTTTAGCAAAACTAAATATGTATTGAGCCATTTCTGTGGGTTGCAAAGGAGCCTTGTATCCTGGGAAAGCTTCCGCAAGCATTTCCGTTTGAACGGCACCCAATGCAAGGCAATTAACACAGATTCCATCGGCTTTAAACTCTTCGGCCAGGGCTTCAGTTAAAACCGCTACGGCACCCTTACTGGCACTGTAAACCGACAATCCGTTAAACTTCGCTGAACCCTGCACCCCACCCATCGAGCTGATATTTACAATATGTGAACCGGTCTTCATTAAGGGTTTTACACGCTGGATAAGACGAAAAACCGATTTAACATTTATATCAAAAACATGATCAAAATCTTCTTCTGTCAGCGTATCAAAACTTTTATTTACCAAAGCCCCGGCATTATTGATCAATACATCGATGGATACGTTTTTGGAGGTCAATACTCCGGCAAAATCAGTTATTTCACTACCCTTTGATAAATCCAATCCAACAGGGATAACCATCGCATTTGGAAATTGTTTAAAACACTCCTTCTGCAACTTTTCCAAATTGCCCAGGTTTCTGGAAACGGCGTAAATATGGTGAGCACCATCCCCCGCAAACTGCTTTACCAATTCGTAGCCAATTCCCCTGCTTGCTCCCGTAATTATTACATTCATGGGTACCAATTATTTAAAAATATTAATTCCTGATTCAGCACCAAAAGTACCTACATTTGTCGATACATGTTAAGAACATTTGTTTAATTTTGTGAGATTCCATGCTTTAGCGGCAAGGTATGGATTAATATTTGTATCCAACTATTCAAATAATTACTGACGCCTATGAAAACGCGCTTAATAATTTCAACAATTATAATTTCATTTTCAATTTCACTGCATGCGCAGGATTCTGACCAGGTAATGTCACAAATAAAAGCTGCAATAAAGAGTATGAACGCTTCAGCCCTCGCAAGCCACTTTAGCGACCGAATCGACCTTGAAACACCCGGTATTGATGGCAGCTACAGTAAAAACCAGGCAGAAGTGATCATCAATGATTTTTTTAAAAAAGAACCGCTTAAATCATTTACGATCAATCATCAGGGATCCTCAAACGATGGCAGCAAATACATGATAGGTACTTATATTAACAAATCCGATAAGGAATACCGGGTTTACATTTTGATTAAAATCTCTGGAGATAACTTTAAAATAAACCAGTTACAGTTTGAAGAGGACTAAGGAATGACCATTGACGAAATTATTGAAAAGGCGCTGGAAGAGGATCTTGGAGATGGCGATCATACCTCCCTGTCCACCATTCCGGAAGGGAAAACCGGCAGGGCACAATTAAAGATCAAACAGCAAGGCGTAATCGCCGGAACCCAAATAGCAGAAAAAGTATTCCAAAAAGTTGATCCCAGCATTCATTTTGATTTAAAAATTGAGGACGGCAGTCAGGTGCAGGTTGGAGACATTGTTTTTTTTATTGAAGGGCCTTCCCGGTCAATTCTCTCAGGCGAAAGACTGGCACTCAATTTCATGCAACGCATGAGCGGCGTTGCAACTTATACAAGGTTTCTTTCTGATAAGATCAAAGGCACAAAAGCCGTACTGCTCGACACACGCAAAACCACCCCCCTGCTTCGTGAGCTGGAAAAATATGCGGTAAAAATGGGAGGCGGAGAAAATCATAGAATGGGATTGTATGATATGATCATGATCAAGGACAATCATGTTGATTTTTCGGGGGGAATTGAAAAAGCCATTCAATCCACCCACAATTATCTGCATGAAAAAGGCAAAAAACTGGCCATCGAAATAGAAGTGCGAAATTTTAAAGAGTTGGAAAAGGTGATGGCATATGGTAAAATAGACCGCATTATGCTTGATAATTTTACACCGGGAGATTTAGCCAAAGCCGTAAAAATAATAAATGGCAAATACGAATCGGAGGCATCAGGTGGGATCACGGAATCAACCATCCGGGAATTTGCTGAAACAGGTGTTGATTATATTTCGGTGGGTGCACTAACGCATCAGATCAAAAGTTTGGACATGAGTTTGCAGGCGATTTAAAAACAAATGTAGATGACGATATCTCATTTTCTACTTAAATATAAATTTATCCGGAATTTGATTCGCTTTTCAAAACGGATCGTTTTACCTGGTTTTGACGGAATCCCGTTATTTGAAGTTGCCCGTTTTTTTATTGAAGGTATTTTTAAAGGTTCTATCACCAGCAGGGCTTCTTCTATTGCCTTTAGTTTTTTCATGGCTGTTTTCCCTATGATCATTGTGTTTTTCACATTGATCCCGTTTATTCCCATTGAAAACTTTCATGAAATTTTACTTAACTTTATTCAAAACGTAACCCCCGACCAAACCGAGGCAGTTATCCGGCAAACCGTAGAAGACATAATTGAACGACCCCGGGGAGGACTGCTTTCACTCACCTTTTTTTTGGCGTTGTTTTTTGCCACCAACGGATTCGACAGTATAATTGATGCTTTTAATAAAACATGGCACACCATGGAAACCAGGAGCTGGGTTAAACAAAAACTCACTTCGGCGCTCTTGTTTTTCATTGCAAGCATCATTGTTATTATAAGTATATCGCTGCTCACCGGTGGCAGCATATTTTTTAAGTTTTTACTTGATAAGGGAATTTTAGGAAGCAACCTGGCCTATTACCTCCTGGAAGCTGCAAAATATATCATACTCACAGCCATGTTCTTTTTTACCATTTCATTTATTTATTACCTGGCCCCTGCTAAAGACAGCAAATTCCGGTTTATTTCAGCCGGTTCGTCACTGGCTACTTTTCTTGCCCTCGCTGCTTCCATTGGCTTTAATTTTTATGTTTCCAACTTCAGCAGTTACAATGCCTTGTATGGATCTATCGGGACATTGTTGATCATTTTAGTTTGGATTTATTTCAATTCTATCATTCTATTAATCGGCTTTGAGTTGAATGCAAGCATTCAGCAGGCGGGGAAAACAAATAATTCAGGGTTAAAACCCAAAATACTTTAACAAATAATTAACAAACGGATTAAAAAACAAACTCCGTTTACTGAAACTTTGTAACTGCTTATAAACAATTGATTACACGTTTAAAAAAATGTTATAAATTTGTGGATCAATAAAAATAGCAAGGCTGAGGAATCATGGAATAAGAGGCAACCTTTTTCCTGATGCCAATGTCATAATGTTATTATATAGTAAACCTTTCGGGGAAATCCGTTGTTTTAGGAATAAAATTACCAAATAAAATGAAATCACAGGTGAATTACATTTTCACAAAAATAAGTACGCTAATAGTCTTCCTTTTATTACTTTCGATTGGACTGCACGCTCAGATAAATATTGCTACTGGTCCTTCTGTTACTCCGGAGGATATGGTTGAAAACATAGTTGGCGACGGCATTCAATATGATAATGTCACATTTCAAGGGGCCAATGTGGCCCGCGGGATCTTTTCAAACGGTAATACTACAAATCTTGGAATAAATAGCGGGATATTTCTTACTTCCGGATCAGGAAACGTAATTCCAGGACCGAGCATAGGTTGTGGCTCTGGTGTTAGTAATAACCTGGGAGGACACCCTTCCTTAAATGCAATTACAACAGCAACTACTTATGATGCTTCAGTACTTGAATTTGATTTTGTTCCTGAATCAGACACACTGAGGTTCAGATATGTTTTTGGTTCAGAAGAGTATAGTGATTATGTCTTTTCAACTTTCAATGATGTTTTCGGGTACTTCATATCCGGACCGGACCCCCTAGGAGGTTTTTATTCTGACAAAAATGTGGCAATTATTCCCGGAACAACTAATACCAGTGTTACAATTAATAATGTAAATAACGGTCATTCAAACTGTGGAGTAGTTCCAAATGGACCATGTACTCATTGCGAATTTTACAATGACAATACCAATGGCATTACACTGGAGTACGATGGCTTAACTACCGTGCTTACTGCATGGTTACTAGTAGTTCCTTGTGAAATGTATCATATCAAAATGGGTGTTGCTGATGCAGGTGACCATATTTTTGACTCGGGAGTTTTTATTGAAGAAAATAGTTTTGAAAGCCCCAGAATTGAGGTTGAATCAGATCCATATCCACAAGGAGTTTCAGATAACATGATCGAAGGCTGTGTTGAAGCCGATATTATATTCCGTCTTCCAGATCCAAGTTATGCACCAATTACTGTATGTTTTGAAATTGAGGGAACTGCTACCAATGGAATTGACTATGAGCCTATTGACAACTGTGTTACCTTTGAAGAGGGTGAAGATTCCGTTGCGATCCATGTGGTACCTCTCAAAGATATAGCTATTGAAGGAGAAGAAACAATTCGACTTATCATTGAAAATACTTTGGGCTGTATAATCAGGTATGACACCGTTGAATTTGTCATTGTGGATTATATTGATATGATTACTCAAACCAGCCCGAATACAGTAATTTGCCAGGGGCAAACTGTTGATCTATGGGTACAAACATACAACGGCATACCCACATATTCATACGAATGGAATGGGTTCTCTGTTGACAATGATACGCTTTCTGTTACTCCCGATACTACTACTATGTTTTACGTTCAGGTTATGGATCTTTGTCTTGATACAGTATCAGACTCTATTCAGGTAATTGTATTCCCTAACCCTGAAGTGGATCTCGGGCCAGATACAACCGTAATATGCGAAGGCGATAGTTTACTACTTAACGCTGGAGGTGGATATCTAGGTTATTTCTGGCAGGATGGTTCCTCTGATAGTACGTTTAAGGTTACTGAAGAAGGCTTGTATTTTGTAACGGTAGTAGGACCTGGAGGTTGCACAAGATCCGATTCAGTTCTAGTGATTCAAACAATTGTAGAGGCGGATTTAGGAGTTGATACGGCCTCAATTTGTATTGGAGAGAACTACACGTTTGATGCCGGGTCAGGCTATCAATCATATTTATGGCAAAACGGAAGTACTGGTCAAACATTCACAGCTTCGCAAACTGGAGTTTATTGGTGCGAAGTAGGTATTGGAAATTGTGTTGATACGGATTCTGCATTCCTTTATGTGGATGACCCAACTATTGGTTTTACATTAGGCCCTGATACTTCAATCTGTTCAGGCACCCAAATAGTGTTGAAACCAAATGGAATTTATGATCATTATCAATGGTCTACAGGAGACACAACTGCATCCATCTCTGTTTCCCAAGCGGGAACTTATTCATTGCATGTTATCAGTGGATGTGGTGAATCAGATGACGAAATTACAATTGGCCTCTGGGCTTCCCCTGACCCTGATCTTGGACCGGATTTGCAATTGTGTTTTGGCGAAACAACAACACTAGAGGCTTTAGGGAATTACCTTTCATATACCTGGCAGGACAATTCTTCAAATCCCTTCTTTTTTGTAGTTGAAGCAGGATTATACTATGTTGATGTAACTGATATTCATGGCTGTATGGGCAGTGACACCGTTTTTGCTGAAGTTGGTGATGTGGTGAAACTTCCGGAGGACTCACTTAGTCTCTGCCAAGGTGATATAATTACACTTCAGGCCACTGGAGGATTTGATAATTATGACTGGAGCAATGGTGTAACCAATACAAGTACCATATCAATAGAAAGTGGGGGATGGTATACAGTAAATGCAGCGTATTATTATGGCTGTCCTTCTGCGGATTCAACTTATGTTAATGAATATCCTATTCCTAATGCAGAAATTACCGGAAATGATATGGTTTGTGAAGGAGATACGATATGGCTGACAACACAAGCTGGCAATTTTGATATTTACTGGAACGGTGAAGCATCTGAATCCACCACTTACATGGTAACAAGCAGTGGTAATTATACTTTGAAATTATCTAATATCTGTGGTGAAGATGAAGACACTAAAACTGTAACGGTAAATCCATTGCCGAGCCCTGACCTGGGTGAGAACGTGCTACTGTTCCCCGGAGAAACAGTTGTCCTGGATCCGGGAAATTTCCAAACTTATGAGTGGAATGGAAATCCCAATATAAGCTCCTCAACAATCACCATTGCATACGAAGATATTTCTCAAAAGGATAGTATTTGGGTAGAAGTATTTGATGGGTTCTGTAAAAATTCAGATAATATCATAGTGGAAGTATATTTTGTGGACGTGCCAATTGTTATTACTCCAAATGGAGATGATAAAAATGACATTTTTAAACCAGGACCGAACTGGAGTGGTGTGGACTCCCACACCATTATGGTATTTAACCGTTGGGGTGAAAAGGTATGGGAATCCAATGATTTTACTTCGGGATGGGATGGTAAACAAAATGGGAATCCCGTAGCTGATGGAACTTATTTTTGGATTTTGGAAGCTACATATGGTCCTGATAAAATTAAAAAAACATATAAAGGTAGCCTGACCGTTTTAGGCACAGGAAAATAAATTTAACTTGCTTTGAATATTATGAAAACAATTAAATTTTTACTATTCATAACAGCCTCATTCCTTATCCTTTCAGCTAATGCTGAAGATTATTATTGGGTAGGAGGAACCGGTTACTGGTCCGACATCAATATGTGGCGAACCTCAGCAGGTAATATTCCAAACGAGGTTCCTGATGGAACGGACAATGTAATTTTCAATGAAGATTCATTTACACCATCCCAAATTGACACGGTATTCATTAACAGTGCCAATCCAACCTGTTTGAGCATGGTTTGGTCAAATCTTAAGGATACTGTTATTATGATGGGTGGTAATAATTCCACTAATTTTAAAATATCAGGGTCGGTTACTCTGCATCCCCTATTAAGTAACCGTTATATAGGCAAAATAAGTTTTATTTCAGATCAACCAGGAAATACCATTACTTGTGCCGGTTCAAAGTTCAGTAGTTCACTTTATTTTGAAGGTTATGGAGAATGGATATTACAGGATGACCTTATTATGTATGATTCTACAGATTTATATTATATTCTTTCTGGAAATGAACCCTTGGACCCTAACCCAGTTCTTTATCACTCAAACGGGAGATTTGATGCCAATAATAAAAACATTATATCACGTGGAGTTCAAACTATTGGAAATAAAATAAGGGAATTTGATTTAGAAAATTGTGAAGCTCTTGTTATAGGCTCCTGGGTACTAAATGCGGAAAACTTGCTTTTTAAGGGTAATGGTTCCTATCTTAAAATATCTGGGAATATGACTAATACGAAAGGAACAGAAATATTTTATCATTATATTGATTTTATTAGTGGGAATTCTAATTTGCGCAACATTGATATAAGAACATTTCATGACAGGACCCATTTTTTAGGTAGTGGGACTATTGATGGAGATAAAAACCCCGGAACAGAAGGAATGGTTACTATGGATACATTAATTTTTAATGGAGCTTGGTCAATGATGGGACCCATTGAATGTAGAGTAGTGGGCCCCAATCATGATATTTACTATACACGTTGCGATTCCGTTGGTGATCCTCTTCCTGTGCCATTAAAATTTGATGTTTATAACGGCAATTTTCATAGAATAGATGCATTTGGAAGCTATTTGGCAGATGTTTTTTATGAAAGCCTTAGATCAGAATTTATGGGATCAGATAATAATTGTGATTCCGTAAACTTTTATAAACAGACATGTGCATTCCTTGGTGAAAATACAGTAAATAATCTGCTTTTAATTGGTTCTACTTCCATATTAGGTGCAGAATATGGAGGAGAAACCGACTTTAATCATGTCATTTTAGGTGGTGATAGTTATATTATCGGGAATAACAACATCGAAAAGTTAACATTAAATAGTGGTTATTGGTATCAGGTACAAGAGGATTCACTCATCATTCCAGGAAACATATTATCAAACTCCTATATTCAAAATATTGCGGAAATTGAAGTTGCTGGTGAATGCAATAATGGACTTAGTTTGCTTACTTCAAGGAAAGAAGGTCGAAAAGCAATTATCAACATTGCCTCTGGTACTTCAACTGAATATCTACAAATCCAGGATATAAAAAATATTGGTGCAACCCTGAACGTGTTCAATGCTATTGATGCTGGTAATAACGAAGGTATTAATTTTCAAAGTTATTTAGCACCACGCGATCTATATTGGGTCAACGGACAGGGAGACTGGTCGAGTAATTTTCACTGGGCAACATCAAGTGGAGGTTCCGGAAATAATTGCCCTCCTACAAGCCTGGATAATGTTTATTTTGATAGTAATTCTGGTTTTGGCGGAGAAGAAGATACCGTTATGTTTAACGTAAAGCACGGACATTGCAAGGACTTTGTTTGGGTTGATGGGATAAACGGACCTTTGTATTTTGCATCTGCTGATACGATTATTGACTCAACATGGGATGTTACGATTGGAGAATATGTGGTAGATACTTCTGTAGGAATTGCTTTTGATACAACAAGCCTTCATATTTGGGGAAAGTTTGAACTTGATCCGGAAATGACTTTTCAATATTATGGTGATTTGTATTTTGAATCCGTTGACGATCCTGAGGGAGAATATAATATTATTGATTTCATTTATAGCGATGAAAATGGTGTTCCAGCATGGAAATCGTATTGTGATGTTTTTTTTAGCGGAGAGAATGGAAAATGGGAAATAATAACGGATTGGGAGAATTCTGATTCAATTTATTTCGTAACGGGGGATATTAAAGTTAGGGATATGGCCGCCCTGAAAGATACAAATATATGGTCAATGGGGGCCTTCAGCAGTAGGGACTCACTTGATCGCACATTACAATTATTAGGCAAAACACTGGTTATTGTTCACCGATATGGTGCTAATGGTTGGGAGGTAAATGCCACTCCCAGTTACACTGGTGATGAAAAATTTATTTTGGATTGCGGAAAATCCACAATTCGCGCTTTGGGTGATTGGTATACACCACCGCCTCCAGCACCTCCGGGATTGTGTCATATTAGAACTTATGGAGGTGAATTAAAATATTGGAATATTGAATTCGGTTTGGGGGGAAATGGTATACAATCTGAACTGAGAAGTGAAAGTAAGTGTACATACAATTTAGTTGATGCTTATGATAGCCAGGTTAAACTGTTAATGAATGGAATTATTGATACGCTTACATTCCATGAAACATCTAATTTTTCTCTCTTAAACGATAAATATTGGATAAATTTCCTGATGTCATATGGTGATCAGGACAGCCTTGTGAAAAACTCTGAAATAGATACTGCCTTTTTATTTGGAAGAACCAATATATTTGGTGGACTCCAAATCGGTTACCTCGAATCGCATAAACTTACGAACTTCCGCCTTGCCAATACCATCGATACAGCCTATTTACTCGGTGATGCAAACATTTTTGGACAAAATACATTTTCACAATTGGTCCTGGGCCCCGAAAAGCGGTTTACCTTCAAAGCCCTTACTGCAAAAGCGGCCATGGATACAACCTTTATTTTAGATGATTTTCTAGCAATGGGAGATTGCGATGACCCTATTAGAATACAGTCAGATTCAACCGGTGTACAAGCAATTATTTATTACAAAGCCCAAAATCCCTCACAACCGGATGAATTTGCGAACTATATTTCAATCAAAGATTTAAAGATCATCACAGATGGGAATGAAGTTTTCGATGCTTTCCATGCAATCAATCTTGGTAATAATTCAAATTGGAATTTTATTGAGTATACACCGGCAGACTTCTTCTGGATAGGTGGTGAGGGCAAATGGGGCGACCTGCAACACTGGTCATATACCAGTGGTGGTCCTCCTACACCGGATGGATGCGTACCACGCGAAAATAACATAGTCTACTTTGATGACAATTCGTTTGAAAAACACAATGATGTAGTTATGATTGACAAAACCAATGCATATTGCGATGATATGTACTGGATTCATAGTGAAGATCTATTTAAACCTATCTTTTTCAGCTTTGATACTGCGAATCTTAACATTTTTGGTAGCATGTACTTAAATGAGAGCATGGATTACATGTTTAACGGTGAAATACATTTCGACTGGTATGATGATGGTAGTGGCGTACAATCGATTGATGAATTTGATCACAAAAAGCACGTAATACTTAATAACATAGTGTTGGAAGGTGTAGAAGATATAATATCATTGAATGATGACCTGGAAACGGTACCTGCAGCAACAATCATTCATAAGTTTGGCGAATTCCGATTAAATGAACATGATATTGTTGCCGGAGGATATAAATCAACTTATTGGCCAGGTGAACGTTTTTTAGATATGCATAGTTCTACGATCAGCCTTATCCGTAGTTCGGATCGAGTGTGGTGGGTAAATCCAACTAATTACACCTTAAATTCAGAAAACTCTACGATCAGAACTACTAGTGATGATGGAGAGGGAGTTATCGTCACAGAAAAAGGAAGTTTTCTCAAATATAACAACATCCGTCTTGAAAGTACTTTCGACAGCCTGGTTAATGCGTATAATCAGGTGGAATACAACCGGGTAAGTTTAGTTGGCGTAGGAGGAGTTTTGGGCGGTAACTTTATTGCTGATTCGGTGATCATGGCAGGTGTGTCATCAAACATGATTAATAATTCTGAAACAAATGTAGTTCTAGTTCAGGGAAATCAATCACTTATTAAAGATCATCACAACATCAACAGGTGTATATCAACAGCTTACACCATTTTAAAATCTAATAAACGTATGGGCGCTCCTGATCCACTTCCAGGAAACTACTTTAAATATTGTGAATTCAACAAAAATGCGGATTATTATGGAGTAAATCAATTTGACACATTGGTGATGTTCCCCGGATCAGCAGCATCAGGCAACCAGGGAAACTTCTTTAAATTTGAATTTGACCAGGAGCAGATTGTATATGATTCACTCTATTTACGAGGTAACCAATGTGCGAATATTACCATCTATTCATCACATTCACCTGACTATGGATATATTAGAAAGGATACCGGATTATTTGACGTATCCTGCGATTATATCAACATATACGACGTGGCAGCGACCAGTGACAATATTCAATTTTATACCGGATTAAACAGCTCACTTCCTGATCCAATAAATCCTCCTCCGGGTTGGATATATGATAATGCTCAGGGATACATATTTGGTTTTAACGGCCGCACTGAACGCTTTTGTGATGGTGTTGAATATACCATTAAAGCAAATAACTTTAATGGAGATCCTTTAACCCAATACTTTTGGGAAGACTCTCCTTATCCAGGCGATGATGAATTAACGGTGACCGAACCCGGCACTTACAATATTTGGGTGAAATATGATGATGAATGTTGGATTCAGGATTATATTATTCTGGAAGTTGACCTCCCGCCTGTTGTAAGTATTGAGGGCGGCCCATTCTGCGAAGGAGACATGATTGACCTTGATGTATCGCCCTATAAACCAGATTACCAATATGAATGGTGGAATGGTGAAACAACCCCGAGTATTGAGGCAAAAACCCAATATTCCGGAATATATGTAAATGTAATTGATCCAACCAATAAATGTAAAGGTTTGTCAACGCAAACAGTGCTTGTAAAACCAGTGCCTAAACCTGAAGATGCACTTGGAAGTGATATTACTGTAAAATATGGTGATTCCGTTACAATGGATGCTGGATTTGGGGATTATTATGAGTGGACATCCGATCCTTCGATTCCTATTGCAAATCCAAATAGTAGGGTAATAACAGTTCCAGGGTTCATTGATTCCGTTGAATACCATGTTTATGTAGAAATTGATGGATGTCCGGCTGATGGATATAAAGTAGTTTCTATGTACCCACCAAGCAAACTTGGGGTACCAACGGCATTCTCCCCCAATGGGGATAATTCCAATGAGGTACTTTATGTTGAAGGCAGTGGATTTGCCGAAATGGATTTCAAGGTATTTAACCGTTATGGCGAACTGGTGTTCCATACCAATGATAAATCCATCGGATGGGATGGTACCTACAAAGGAAAACCTCAGGCTATGGATGTATATACCTATTATATTAGAGTAATATACATGGACAAAGGTGTTGCAGAAGAGTCAGGAAATATTACGTTATTGAGGTAGAAATGGAATGAAAAGATTCGTAGGGGTTATTTTATTTGTATTTGCGCTTTTTTTCGGGACAGCAACAGTTTTGGGGCAAGATGTACATTATTCTCAAATGTATGCTTCACCTCTTTATATTAACCCTGGCTTTACTGGAAATTTTGATTGTGACTTCCGCGCAGGTTTGAATTACCGGCAGCAGGCTGCAAGTTTTACCATCCCCTATGAGACTTATACCGCCTGGGGTGATACTCGTTATTATCCCAAATTCCTGCATCAAAGAGGCTGGGTAGGACTCGGAGGTCATTTGTACTATGATAATGCCGGAGATGGGGATTTGACAAAAGTACAGGGTATGTTAATGGTTAATTACACCCAGGGGTTTAACTCAGATAACTCAATATATGGAAGTCTTGGAGTTGGTTTAGGAATAACTAATCGTACCATAAATATTAATAAGTTAATATTTAACAATCAGTGGAGCGATACTTTGCTTGCTTTTGACCCATCCATTATTTCCACTGATATTTCTTTAATTAAAAACAGTACAATCTTTTATCCTGATTTTAACATAGGTTTAGTCTTTCACCACCTCGTCGATGAGAACTGGATGTATGAATTTGGGGGAAGTATAAGTCATGTTACCCGGCCTTATGAATCCTTTTACGGTAGCAATAGCAGCCGCCTTGAAAGAAAATATATTGCCCATTTTACACTACAACGAATATTGTCGCCGGAATGGCTGATCAAACCGGAGATCTATTTTATAACCCAACATGGAGTGCAGGAAACCATATTTGGGGCAAACCTGGTATACAGTGCCATTGAACTAAAATTGCATGGGGGTCTGTGGCACCGCCTCGGACGAGACATAATTCCAATGGTGGGACTTGAATACAACCGCTTTTTAATGATGTTTTCGTACGATATTAATGTCTCGAAACAAAGGGTGGCATCGCATTACCAGGGAGGATTTGAGTTATCACTTGTAAAAAAATTCTGTGCACGCGTTTCTACTAAAAGAGCACCTTGTAAGTATTTATCATTTTAAGTTTATTCCTATTTATTATGAAATCTCACTACTTCTTCATTTGTCTGATTCTTTTGGTCAGTTTTAACAGTTTTGGGCAATGGGAATGGCAATTACCTGTCCCGCAGGGTAATAATCTCAATGATTTGGTTTTTATCAAAAGCGACACATCAAATATAGGATTTGCCGTTGGTGATATAGGAGCTACTATCAGGTCCTCTAATGGGGGTAGTTCGTGGGAACTATTGGATTCTATTACTGCAAACCGGTTGAATGGATTAGATGTAGTCAACATTGACTTAGGTTATGCAGTCGGTGATAATGGAACAATCTTGAAATTAGTTGATTCATCATGGGTTGCTGACAGTTCGGGCACTCATTATCACTTATCAGCTGTTTCAATAGCTTCTGCGACCAAAATTATTATTGTAGGTTACCAGGGAGTAGTGCTTATTTCTGACGGAAATGGAAGTTGGAAACAACAGTACTCAGGAGTAAATAATACACTCTATAATGTTACCTACATAACTTCTCAAATTGCAATTGCAGTTGGGGATACCGGCACAATTATCAGAACAACCGACAACGGACAAACCTGGAATAAAATTGCAACCGATAAAACCGATGCCTTTAATGATGTGTTTTTTATAAATCCGGATACAGGTTATATTGTAGGGAATAATCATTTATTATTGAAAACCGAAGATGGAGGTTTAACATGGGAACACAAACCTTATGTACCCTCAGAAGACAATTTATATTCCATATCATTTATCAATGATACCGTTGGATATATTTGTGGTGCCAATGGAACTATATTGACCACTTATAATGGTGGAACAAATTGGGCTGTAAGATCAAAAAACACTTCTCTATCTTTCAATACAGTCTACCCACTCTATCACGCTCAGGATACAGCCGGCATTTATAATGAAGCAGTTATTTGCGGTGATAATGGAATATTACTGAAGAAATATAAAAATATTGATTGGATTTGGGAAAATGTTTCAAATAGCAGTCAGAACGACCTTCATAAAATTACATTTCTAAATGATAACCACGGATGGGCAATAGGGGGATATGGATATTATTGGGATAAAACGCCACTTATATTTAAATCCTCCGATGGATACCACTGGGAGAAATATGAAGTTGATACCATTCAACAGTTCCTCACAGATATTTGTTTAGTCAACTCAGAAACAGGGTACATGACTGGAACAAATGGAAGAATTTACAGGGCGAATTCCTCTCTTTCCAACTGGATACCACTAAAAACTCAAATAAATATTGACCTGTTTTCAATACGATTTGCTGAAATTGATACAGCATTAGCAGTTGGAGCTGATGGAATTATTTTGCGTCCGATTTCAGGGGATACAATCTGGGAATCGGTTCTAACACCTTTTGAAGAAGATTTATACAAACTTTATTATAAAAGTATAGAACAAGGAGCCTGGGCAGTTGGGAATCATGGGATAATCCTTCGTATTAAAAATAACGGAAATCAAATTACTAAAGTTCCAACAGGCGTTAATGTACCACTTTACGATATAAAGTTCCCATCAGATTCAGTTGGATTTATTGTAGGTTTTAACGGGACAATTCTTAAGCTCAAGATGGTAGGAGGAGAAATTAATAAGGTGATCCCCATTCCTTCCGGATTTCAAAATACTTTGAATGAGGTGTATTTCCCAACCCCTGAAATTGGATATATTTGCGGTGATCGGGGACTCATTTTGAAAAGCACTGATGGAGGAAATACATGGTATAGCCAATATTCAGGAACAAATAATAATCTTCGGGGTGTTTACTTTAATTCCAATAGTCAGGGCTGGATAGTTGGCTCGGGTCCTTCTATCTTGTTCACTGAAAATGGAGGTGGTCCGGTTATTATTCCTTCCTTGATATCTGAAAACCAAACCTCAATAAATAGTTTTAATATTTATCCCAATCCGGCATCACATTCTACACGAATTGAGTATTCATTAAATGAAAAGGGCCCCGTTCAGATAAGTGCTTTTGACCTTTCAGGAAGGCAAATAAAGGTATTTAAAAAAGATGTTCAGGGCAAAGGCTTACATACCGAGAAACTTAACATTGCCGGACTTACTAAAGGAATTTATTTATTGATCATTCAAACCGGAAACGAACACAAAGCAGAGAAACTGGTTGTTTTTGACTAGAATATTCAAAAAGTCGATAGATCAATAGATAATTAATCAAACACTATTAAAAATTCAGTTCAAGCATCAATTGTAACATATAATTACTCTTGAGTAAGAATTAAACCCGGTGGAAACGGTCAATTAATCTAAATTTATCGAACCTTGTTATCATTAAACTTACTTCTTGAAAAATTATAAATCAATTAATAAAATTAAATGTCAGCTGTCATAAAATTATCTCTTCTCCTGTTTTCCATATTTCCTCATCCCAAAAGTTAGAAGAGAAATCAATGGTTCGCAAGCCGGCAAATTCAGGAGAATAAATTGATCTTTGATATATCTTAATAGTGATATAATAACGGATGATCATAAAAATGAATTTATTTAGTTGAATTTAACGATTTTATTCTAACTTAGCATATCCTAAACAAATTAAATTCCGAGTTATGAAACCAAAAGTTATGTTTTTAATGATTATTTCAGTATTGGTTGCAAAAGTTGCATTAAACCAAACATTCAAGAAAGACCTCTTACTTTATTATCCCATAAACCAGGATGCAAATGATCATAGTGGTCATGGATTTCATGGCAAACCCCTTAATGGATGTACACTAGAGCAAGATAGATTTGACAAGGAAAATAGTGCTTATAATTTGGATGGGATAAATGACGTAATTTACATTGATCCTAAATATAAAATCAAACCACAATTCCCCATTTCTGTATCATTTTGGATCAATGTTGATGTATTTCCAAATGGATACAATTTTGGGATATTTACAAATGATTATGTTGAAAACTATTACACAGGGATTTGGGTAGGGCTTTTAACTACGCATAAAATAGGCATGGGTTATGGAAATGGAGGAGGTGTATCATCAAGTAATAGGAGGTCACGGGTAAGCGACGTTACAATTGAATCTAACACATGGTATCACATTGTTACAGTATTTGATAGTCCTGATGATCTGAAAATCTTTATTAATAATGAAGAAGTAAGCGGAAGTTATAGCGGTGGTTACTTTGATAGTATTAGCTATTCTGATCAACCGGGCTATATAGGTTTAAAAGATTTTAATATAACTCCTGGATATTTTAATGGTCAAATTGACCAGATTAGCTTTTGGACAAAAACTTTAAATACAGAAGAAATTGACAGCCTATATCAAGATCCATTTGATAGCCCTGAAACTGAAAATAAAAGCACAAGTGGAATTAACACTTATTCAAATTCTCAAAAATTAATCATTATTTATCCAAATCCTTCCACTGAAGGGTTTAACATCAAATTATCTCGGGAAGTTGATTCACCCTATCATTTACTTATTTACAATTCTAATGGTAAAATCGTTAAACATTTAAATGAAGTTAATACGAGTGAATTGCTTATAACGGATATTCACACACCAGGTATCTATTTTTATATTATTTCAACCAAATCAGGTGAAATTTCTAAAGGAAAAATTATTGTAAATTAATTCTAAGTGTAGTTCCTTTTCAAGTCGGTTAGCCTTTATAAATTGTTTAATATTGCAATAATTATTGCAGCTTAACGGCTTATGAAACTGAGCAACAAAGAGTTTTTTAAAATCTCCTTTTTATACACGGCAGTTGCCGCACTTCCTCCGTTTCTCAATTTATTTGTAAGGCCACTCATAGAGGGCGATGGCAAATTAGGGCCAGCCGATTTTTCACAGATAGAAATTACTGAGACTTTCATTTCTCTTGCATTTATCATTGCAATATTTGCAATGAGCAATGCCATTTCAAGGTTTTTTTATGATTACGACGACAATAAGAAGGAATTAAATCAGCTCATTTCAAGTATCTTCAGTTCCATATTAGGCAGGGGCATATTGATTTTGATTTTAGCATTTATTTTCCGAAACCAGATCGGAAGTTTATTCTCACAACCAGCATTACAGGATTTTTCAAAATATGGGTATGCCGCAATCCTGGTAGGGATTTTTCGTGCCATTAATACAACAGCATTTGCGCTGTACCGAAACGAAAGAAAAGTCAGGCGTTTTTTAATTTTTGGGTTTTTGCTGGGCATATTTCGCTCTGCATTTCAAATTGTTGGAGTACTCTATTTCGATATGAGTTTTGTGGGCTATGTTTACGGAAGTGCTATCGGAAGTGGAATAATATCCGTAATCATTCTTATTCTTGCTTATTCACGTACCGGTTTTTATTATAAGCGAACCTTGCTAAGACCGGTAAATAAGTTTTCCTTACCCCTGTTTGAGTATGCTTTCATTTTATGGGGAATCAATTTTGCTGACCGTTATTTTCTTGAAGGTTCACCCGAAATACTGGGGATTTACAGCCAGGCTATGATTCTGGGACGAGGCATTGAAATCATCATTCAAGGCCTGCAAAGTGCTACCCAGCCTGAAATGTTCCAAATGATGAAGGAGGGAATTGATAAAAATCTTTCAGAAATCAAAAAACTCACACATCTCATCATGGCTCAAAGTCAGCTTTTAATTGCACTTGCCATTATACCTGCAATGCTTTACTGCATGATTTTCAAAACCGAGTTACGACTTGCCAGTGGATTGATCAGTATTGTTTTTATTAAATATATTTTGCGAACCCAATATATATTGTTGGCATTGCCAATATACTTTAACAAAAAAACTAATTTGTTTTTATACTTAAATATAGGCGTGCTGGCTTTAAACCTGGTTTTACTTTATTTTTTGGTGCCCCTATGGAAAGCATACGGAGCCATCGCTGCAATGCTGATTTCCCAATCCATCATGGTCGTTGGCCTTTATATTGTTCAGGACAAAGTTGCTCATATTAAATGGAATCGTAACAAGTTGCTTTACTTCCCATTTGTGGTAATATTAATTACCGTGATCTTGGAAATTGTTAAAGTCAAATTTAATATTGAACCGCTTGTCACCAGCAGCCTTGTAGTCATGGTCATTATCTCAAGTCTATTTATTCTGTATAAAAATGAAATCGGAGGAATTTTAAATAAGTTCCGCAGAAAATATAAGGTTTAATCAAGTTTCAACTTGTTAACAGCAGACATAATCTTATCATATTCAGGCCTGCTGCTTTCGATAACCTTATCAATAATTTCTTGTTCTGAGCTGCTAAGATGTTTTTGCCATTTAGTCAAAGAGTTGCCGGTAGTGGTTGTATTTTTATAAGTGCTAACAGACTTGCAAATTTTAGTCTCGGTGGATTTATATTTCTCCTTCAGGTTAAGAAAATCAAATACCCGCTTTAATTGAACTTGCTGTTCTCGCACAAAATCATTGTAGTCAACAACTAAAAACTTCAGGTCAACCAACTCTTTTAGCTGTGTTAATGCTAGCAGGTTTAATCGGATCCACATTTCCGGAATTACTGAAAAATCAGGTGGGTAAGCTTTTAAACCAAGGTGCTCATCATCTTTCATCCGATGCCAACATCCTTTTTCATCATTGGGCTTTACATAAACCTTTCCGGTCTCTTTTGTGAACTTTTCAAGATGTGCTTTCATGCTGGAGGAAAATCCATATATATCGCGAATGATAAAAATGAATTTTGACTTTGGAAACATGGCATGAACATATCCAATTTTATTCATCAGGTGCGGCGATTTATTTACGGGTACAATATTTTGCCAGTCATATAAAACCCTTCCCTGCTGCTGTTGCAACTGATTCACAAATCTCATAGCATGTCTTTTAAAGGATCTGGAATCCTGTATGAAACGGGTAAAATAATACCCCATATTCAGGGCATATTCAAAACTTGCATCTTTGTCTGACTTAAATTCGCAATGATCAAGACAATCGGCTCCTCCAATTGCAGTCCAAATATCATTTAATTCCGAGCCAATTTTAAGAAGCTGTGGATGTTGCGAAAGTTTATTCACCAACAGGGTGGTACCACTTCGCATGTTACCTGTAACAAATAGTGGAACCGGCATAGCTTCAGCAGGAATCTCACCATGCGTGCCGAGCAAGTCTCTTATTGTTTGGGGTAGCTTGAACATGCGTTGTAAATCACAACAAATTACGGAATAATTCTTAAATTATAATACATTTGCACGTTAAGGATTTACAAATGAAACCCATCATTATTATCACAGGCCCCCCTCAATCTTATACCTCACTGGTGAGCAAATTTTTACTCGACAATGGCGGATATAGTGAAGATTTAATGGGTGATCCAAATGAAGTTTTGAACTATGAACGTTTTGAAAGTAAAAACCTTGAAGATTTCATAAAGCAAAAAAAATGGTTTAAAAAAGGGGATCTGACTGATTTCTTCGCAAGTCTACCTGCTGACCAAGTAATTACTCTCAAAATGCCATTTATCGTTCAATTTCTGGATGAGCTTAAAAATTTCACTGATCGCGAAATCAGAATTGTATATGCCATACGAAATCCTCAGGATACCATTTTGAGTTCAATTAAAAAGTCCGGTTGGAGTTTTATCTACTTTTTTGAAAGATTATCATGGTACCACAATTTCATTGCCCATACACGTTTACCGGTTTTTGCTTTGATTACTGAACAGCTATTATTGAAAAATGAACATACAGCTCGGCAATTGCTAAGTTTTTGCAGCCTTGAAAAAACAGAGATAAACTTTACTGGAATTGATCATGGTAAAGTTGTGCATCGTAAACCAACTTACATTCAATACCGTTTTGCAAACTTCTTATGGAAGCGCTTAAGCCGCTTTTTCAGGGTTTTTAATGACGTTGAGAAATAATCAAATATTATTGAGATAATCAACAAGTAATTTTTTCCTCACCTCTATCGCAAACCGTTTTTCAATATCTTTCCGAATTGGGATCACATCTATAATTTGCTTCCTTAAAGCTTCTGAAATCGCTTCTTTTCCTCGATCCAAATCAAGCGTATCTATTTTCAGACCTAAATCATTTTCAAGTATTTCACTTGTACCTCCATAATCCAATCCCACAGGGTAACAACCAGCACTAATACCTTCCAGTAAAGCTATACCAAAAGCTTCGTACCTGGAAAACTGGCAAATAACCTTTGACCTGCACAGTAACTCTTTTAACTCCTGTTGCGGAATTTTCTCTATCAACTTCACATTATCAGGTTTATTGGTTTCCAGAAAATCTTTTGCCCCGGAAGTTACCCCGACAATGTAAAAATCAATTTCCGGTATTTTTCGCGCCAGTTCAACATAATAATCCACTCCTTTGCGTATTACTGTAATTTTTGAGTGCGCCAGGCAGATAGTAACCACTTGATCATTTCGCTCCTTTTCAATTTCACATTTGAAAATATCGTTAAAACAGTTATAAATCACAGTCGATTTATTCCCAAGCTTGCCACCAAAATTCTTTAACATATCGTTGAAAGTGAACCTGGTTACCGGAAGCAGATGGGTGGCAAAATGCAAAACCAGGGGTGCAGACAATCGGCCCAAAAGCCGGGTTTTTACGCCGTAATTCAAGTCAGGTTCATTCGCTGCATCATAACCTCCGATTACGGTAACTACCTTTTTACCAAACATTCTGCCTAAAATTGTTGGAATCACTGCATGATAATCTGCAAACCAGACATATACAATATCTACTTTACTAATATTAAAAAAAACGAAGAAAAACTCACGAATAATTTCAGGGATCAATCGCCAGCCCTTGCGATATTTAAATTTAAAGGTAATTACCTGGAAATGTTCCCGTAATATCCGCTCATCCATCTTGATAAACGAGGCATCCACAAGATTAATAAAAAGTATCTTTTTGTTTTCCATCCTGCCATTTAACCTTAATTTTCAAAAATAGTGCTTTTCAACAATACAACCTTATTATCTCAAATTGACCTGCATATTTCTTTCAAGAGTTATCCTTACCTTTGCCGCAAATCAATCTAAATGGATCAAAGTCCTAATATTGTGATCATCGGTGCCGGCTCTATTGGAACGGCGCTTGGAAATATCATAGCCCGCAAAAGAGAAAGTGAGATTTATCTTTACTCCATCGAAAATGAAGTGGTGGATTCGATCAATCAAAAACGACTGAACTTTAAATATTTCCCCAATACCAAGCTTGCTAAGTTTTTAAAAGCTTCCAGCGATCCTGCTATTCTCAAAAATGCTGACATCATTTTTCTGGCCATTCCATCGTTGGTCACCGTGGATTATGTACTTGATCATAAGGATTTTTTCCGGGAGGATGCCATACTGCTCAATATGGCCAAAGGATTCAGTCGTGAACAAAATACAATAACAGAGGCCCTGAGCAGCAAGCTTGAAAATCCTGTGTGCTCCTTCAAAGGCCCCACTTTTGCCCGGGAACTCATCCAAAAACTGCCAACTGCCTTTACGCTCGGATCAAAGTTTCCTGAACATTATCCCATTTTCAAAGACATTTTTAACGACACCCCCATCCACATTGATTTTTCAACGGATGTAAAAGGAGTCGAAATTCTGAGTATTCTTAAAAATATTTATGCCATTGCAATGGGTATCGTAGATGCTCATTTCAACTCCCCAAACCTCCGCTTTTTGTTTCTGACCCGCGCTTTTAACGAAATGCGAAAAATATTGATCCGGTATGGCGGGCAGTCGGATACCATGTTCAATTATTGCGGATACGGTGATTTTACCTTAACCGCATTAAACGATCTTAGCCGTAACCGTACGCTTGGGTTACTCATTGGCAAAGGATTTTTCACCGATGATATTTCCGACAAAGTAGTTCTGGAGGGTAAAATTGCAGTGAGTGTATTTTGCGAGGAAATTTCGAGCACAGAAAATATGGATTGCCAATACCCCATCATTGGTGAGCTTTATAAGCTTTTCAACAGCGATTATAAAATTTCGGAATTTGTAAATAATGTGATTCGGAATGATCGTTAATTAACCATTTCATTCAGCACTTTTACCAGCTCCCCGGTTAAATTCCGGCGCGAATATTTTTCAATATTCACACCTTTGGTTATTAATTCCCCGGCTTTGTATTTCAGGAAATAACTCCGAATAGCATTTTTAATCCCTGAAAGATCGTCATAATCATAGGTAACACCTGTATTGGTCTCGCTCAGAATGGCAGCAGCATCCCCATCCGTTGGACCGATGCATAATACCGGCCGGCCCGATTTCAGGTATTCGAAGATTTTTCCGGTAACCACCAATTTTGCATTTGGAGTATTGTTGATCACCAGTAACAAAACACTAACCGACTGTTGCAAATTAATCACCTCATCATGTGAGAGGTAATCCACGAAAGTTAAATACGGATCCAAATTCAACCCGGCAATAGCCTCCCTAACCGAATAGTCAACCTGCCCTACCAGCTTAATTTCCAATTTGGAAGCGAGTTCTGCATCTTCATTTACCAATTCATGTATTGCTTTCCAAAAAGTGATTGGATTTCGGGCAGGAACCATGGACCCCACATGTGCAATTGTATATTTTTTATCCACCTGACCAGGTTGTGTTTTTACATCTTCAGTGTCATAACCATTGGTAATGATATTGTAATTCCGATTAAAAATACCTTTAAAATCCTCAGCCATTCCTTTGCTTACCACCACTACCCTATTGGCATCTTTCAAAACAGCATTTTCAAGGCGCTGATGTTTTAAATCCGAATTTTTAGTCAGCATTAAATCCTTGTAAAAATCAATGTTGGTCCACGGATCCCTGAAATCGGCCAACCACGGAATATTGTGTAGTTTTGAAACTGCTTGCGCGATCAAATGCATGCTGTGAGGCGGACCAGTTGACACGATGGCATCCACCTTATTTTCGGCTAACCAGCTATTTAAATAGCGAACGGAAGGCTTGATCCAGTATTTGCGCGCATCTGGAATGAAAAAGTTTCCGCGCACCCATACCGCAATTTTTTCAGTAACGGAGGGCTTTTTATTCTCACTTAAAAATCCCGCTTTGATCTTGTCATCCTTTTTCCTGCCCACGAATTTTTTGTAAGCTGTATAAGGCTCACTGATCGGTGTTTTTAAAATGGTGATCCCGGAAGGAATATCTCTTTCTAGCGTGGTATCAACAGCCGGCGATTCCGGATTCTCAGGGGTGTACACTATGGGTTCCCAGTTAAATTCGCGCAGGTATTTCACAAATTTCAGCCAGCGCTGAACGCCGGCACCTCCACTGGGCGGCCAGTAATATGTGATCACAAGGACCTTTTTCATTCCTCCTTTTTGAAGTATTTTTTAAGTTCCATGCCTGCAAAGCCTAAAACAAGCAGGATTACAAGCAAGCTGCTTGCAAAAGATACCTTCTCGCCAATGGCATATACCCTGGGCTCAAATTTAAATTCAATGAGGTGCTTGCCCGCCGGAACGACCATCGCCCGGAGTACATAATTGGCCCTGAAATAAGGAACTTTTTCACCATCCACATAGGCATTCCAACCCTTGTCGTAATATATTTCTGAAAATACGGCCAGTTGATCTTTTGAGGTGTTCGACTGGTATTTCAGTTGATTTGGAGCATATTCGATCAATTGAATACTTGCCGTTGTATCGTTTGAAGGAGTGAAACCTTCGAGGTCTTTTTCAAAACGTTTATCAACCACCGCTGTTTTAGCAGGATCAAAATCGGTAAGCGCATCAAGCTCCTGATCGGCATTTTCAACCATTTCCACTTGCGGCACAAACCAGGCATTGCCGAGGTAACCCATATTTGGAGTTACGGTGGGTTTATTGTTTTTATCCGGTTGAATGATGTACTTCGTATTGAGCATATTCAAAACCTGGATGTTAAAATTTTTCTGAATCTGGTGCTCATACAATTCCTGGTAACGCCTTAATTTGGCGCCGTGATAACCTCCAATGGATTTATGAAAATAGGAAGTACGTGCATCGGCAAATGGGTCGCCGGTTAAATTCAGCACCCTGAAATTGGGATCTTTATCCTTCAGGATCAATTCATCAGCCTGGGTCATTTTATAGGGTCGGTCCATGGTAGAGGCACTTACAAAATCATCGTTGCTCAGGTAACGTTTATCCACCGGCCACATATCCACCAGCACAAAAAGGGTAATAAGTGCAAACACATAGGATTTTTGAAGTTTACCCGCTATAAATGCCCACATCACACCAGCAGCTAGCAGGATAAAAATGAGCGAACGGAGTGCATCCATGCGCAACATCGACTCCCGGTCGGCAACCAGGGCATCCATCAACCATTTTGGAAAACTTTGGCTGTAAGAAACATCACTGGGGCCTGAAAAATTAAAGAAAGCACCCGGCACAAGTACAAAAAGCAATACAAATCCACCAACAAAATAGAGGGATATTTTAAGGGCCTTGAGCAATTGTGGCTTTTCATATTTGTTTTTAAACAACTCATTTAGTGCAACGAAAGCCAGGATGGGCATGGTCAATTCTGCAATAACCAGCGTCATTGAAACAGCCCTGAACTTGTTGTACCCCGGGAAATAATGAAGGAATAAATCGGTGAGGAAAGGAAAGTTTTTACCCCAAGCCAGCAGTATCGAAAGTATGGTGCCGGCCAGCAGCCACCATTTCAAATTTCCTTTGATCAGGATCAAACCAAACACAAATAAAAAGAAAACGATGGCTCCCACATACACAGGGCCTGATGTAAAGGGCTGTGTCCCCCAGTAAGTAGGCATTCCCTTTAAAAGATCGTTAACCTGACTTTGAGGAATATTGTTTTGCTTCAGCACCTTTGCTACTTCAGAGTTCTCACTCAGCTTGCCATGCGATGAACCACCATGAAAATCGGGAATGATCAGTGTACCTGTTTCGGCCTTGCCATAACTCCATTGCGTAGCATAATCCTTATCCAAACCGCTGGTTCTGTTGCCTTCCTCTGTAGTTAATTCCGATTTACCACGGATGGTTTCCTTACCGTATTCGTATGTTGCCCACAGGCTTGTAATATTGGTCAAAACGCCAAATAACATCGCAACAATAACAACAGCAGAAGATTTAATAAAATGAGCGTATTCCGATTTCCGAATGGCCGAAACCAATTCGGTTATTCCCAAAATAAGCACCAGGAGGCCCAGATAATAAGTAATTTGCGGATGCCCGGCATTGATCTCCAAGGCCATAAACAGCAGGGTGAGTATACCCCCAAGCCAGTATTTACCCCGATAGCTCAAAATCACACCGGCAAGCAGCGGCGCCATGTAAGCAAGTGCATGTGCCTTTGAATTATGCCCCGCCTGTAAAATGATAAAAAAGTAGGATGAAAATCCATAGGCAATGGCACCAGCCATGCCAATCCAGGGATTGACACGCAAGGTAAGCATCAATATGAAAAATCCCAGCATATACAGAAAAACCCAGTCGGCTGGCCGCGGAAGGCCCAATCGCATAATGTCATCCACATACTGAATGAGGTTTGCACTGTATTTTACTGAAATTTGATATGCAGGCATTCCTCCAAACATGGAATTGGTCCACAATGGCTCCTCACCTGTTTTTTCACGGAAATCTACAATTTCTTTCGACATGCCTTTATGGCGAATGATATCGTCCTGTTTCAGTTTTTTGCCTTCGAGCAATGGACTCATATAAGCCAGTGAAAGCACAATAAATAAAATTACAGGTACCACATAAGGAACCAAATTTTTAACCTGGAATTTACGCATGATGATGATTATTGGATTTTTCCTCAGTTACTTCTTCATAGTCAACGTATTCACCCAACGACGATTTATTGCCTTTATGTTGTTCATTGTATTCAATGTGCATATCGCCCTGATGGCTCCGATTTGAACTGGTATTTTGATGCTGCATTTGAGCCTTTCGCACAAAATATCGGAGAATAAATGGAGCTACATACCGCATAAAAAACTTAATCAGGTAATAAGCTATCAGAATGATCAGAATTGTGCGTAGCAGTTGAACTAACATAAATTTCTCAGGATGTGAATCGTATCAATTTTTGCAAATGAAATTGCTTCAGGCAAAATTAGGATAATTCTTTAAAACAGATGCTAATTAGCAGCAAAACAAAAAGGAGGCGAATATTCAATCACCTCCTTTTAGGTTATCTTAAAATCCTTTACGGATCAATTATCTCTTATCGAGTTTTTCGTCAGAAACGGTCAACTTTTTACGGCCTTTTGCACGACGTGAAGCCAATACCTTACGTCCATTCTTGGATGCCATACGCGCCCTGAATCCATGCTTATTTGTTCTTTTACGTCTTGAAGGTTGAAATGTGCGTTTCATTTTCTATTAATTTTTGGGAGTGCAAAAGTAGGGTAATTTTTATGAAAAGCAAACAAAATCATAAAATTATTGCATAATAATTTCCGGTTTTTGTTTTTGAGCTGCCAAAGGTACACGAATTCGTGCCACGGTTCCACTTCCCGGGCTCGGTTCATAATTGATTTCACCGTTCACCGTATCTATTCTGCTGGCAATATTCATTAGCCCGATGCCTTCTTTTTTCTCGCCTGATCCTGTAAAACCTTTTCCGTTGTCCTCCACCAGCATCACCAGGTTTTCCTTGCTTTTTAAAAGCTGAACAGTTACTTTACTTGCCCCGGAGTGTTTGATTATATTGTTGATTAGCTCCTGGCAAATTCGATATAATGAAAGCTCCACATTTTCATGAAAACGGCTATCAATGCCAAAATGCTCAAACTCATAAGCAATATTGGAATATTTTAAACTTTTAGCCAGCATATCCTCAAGCGCCGGAATTAAGCCGCTTTCGCTCAAAACCCTTGGCATCATTTGATGCGACAAGTTCCTCACTTCGTCAGCCGTTTGATCAAGTGTTTTGGTAATGTCACCCAGTTTCTGTTGTTTTTCAGGCTCCACTTTAAGGTCTTTCGAAAGCACCTGCCAGGCCATTTTAAGCCCGGTTAATTGCTGTGCAATGCCGTCGTGCAGCTCCCTTGCTATTCGCTTACGCTCCTTTTCTTCTGCTTCAACGGATGCTTCCAGCAGTTTTTTTCGGTACAGATTCCGTTCCGCTTCCACCTGCGCCTTGTGCTGCAACCGTTTGCGATTGTATCCCAAAACCGAAATGATTCCAAGCAACACAACACCAATCACGACAAAGAGGATCAAATTTCGTTGCCGCTGTATCCTCGAATTTTTCAAATCATTTTGTGCTTCCAGCAAAGTAATTTGTTGTTCCTTTTTCTCGGTTTCATATTGGGTTTGCAAAGCAGTAAACTGCTCATATTTTTCTACATTATAAATACTATCCTGCGTAGTGTATTGATCAGCTTTATATTCGAAAGCTTTTTTATAATCTCCGGTCTCACTGTAAAGGTGAGCCAACTCGCGGTAACACTGATGCAATACTTTCAGGATGCCATTATCTTTGGCAATTTTAAGGGCCTCAAGGTATAATTCCTCTGCTCTTTTGTACTGTTTTTCATCCTCCAGAATATTGGCCAGATTAGCCATAGCCATGGCCTGTGTATGTTGGTCGCTGATTGATTTGCTAATGGAAATGGCCTCCTCATAAAACTGTTTTCCTTTTGCCTGATCGCCCATTTTGCGGTACAACTGCCCAAGGTCTAACAAAACGGTGGCTATATTTCCCTTGTCATTGATCGCCCTGAAGTTTTCCAGTGCCTTCTCAAAATATTCAATGGCCCCATTTTTATCACCTGAAAATTGATAGTTCAATGCAATGCTACCATATGTTGTAGCCAGGCCATAGGTGTAATTGTATTTCTCGAAAATCTGCAGCGCCCTTGCATGGTATTCATTGGATTTGTGGTACTCATGGTTTTCGTAATACACACGTCCAAGATTGGTAAGGCATTGCGACATCTTAATACTATCACCCACAGATTCAAAATATCGAAGGGCCTTCATCTGGTACTCAACAGCAGGCTTAAACTGACTTTGCTCCAGGTAAGTAGCACCTATTTTATTATTCACTGCTGCTGCCAAATCAGGTCGGTTGGCATTTTCACGAATTCGCAACGCATTGAAATACAAAACTAGGGCGCTGTCGTAATCCGATTTACGGTAATATACGGTTCCCAGGTCATTGTAAACCTGGGCAAGCAATAACGAATCATTTAATCCGCTTGCAATATCCAGCGCTTCAAGCCCGTATTGCTCAGCTTTATCAATATTTATGGGTCCCAGTTGCCAGCAAAGTTCATTCAAAACATTCACACGTTCAGCACCCTCCAGGTTTGGTAGTAAAGCTTCTAAACTATCGGTAACTTCATTTTGTGTGAAAGCTGAAAACGAAAAAAGAACAATAAACAGAATGGAGAGATAGGGCTGTTTCATACCTGATTTTGTTTGGGGCTAAAATTAACAATTTTATGGGGGCTGAAGCTTTATTGTCCTTAAACTTTTAGTAGATTTGCCTGAAATTGAAAAAGCATGAGGACACTCTATTTACATGGACTGGATAGTTATCCCATTCCCGAAAAAAAACAAATTATGAAGGACGCCGGGCTTGATGTTACCGCCCTGCATTTCAATTACCGTGAAGAATTGGGTATTTTTGAGACCATTAAAGATACGGCTCTACGGAAAAATATTGAATTTATTATCGGAAGTTCATTAGGTGGCTATCTGGGTAACGTACTGGCTGAAGACCTCGGCCTTCCCTGCCTGCTTTTTAATCCGGCCATGCATTACACCGATGTGTTCTATTCAAAGATCCCGAAAATTGACAAACCAAAATGCCCGACAAGGTATGTAGTTCTGGGCTTGCATGATGAAACCATCAATCCAAATTACACCGTTAAAGTCTTGCGTGAAAAAGGTTGTAAAAACTCAATGCAACGGGTATTAACTGCACATTGGCTGGGCCATGAAATCGACCTTAGAACTTTTAAGGAAATGGTGAACTGGGCAGTATCAAGCCTGAAAAATAACAGTTGAGATTATTTATCTGATTTATCTTATTAAAAATATTTTTCGTCCCTTCAAAACAGCTTTTCAAACTTAGCACAAACTTAAGGTTCTGAGAAGCACCAATACACTTTTTTTCGTAATATTGCACCCCTGTTTAATTACAGGATAAAAAGCAGATTATCAACATTTAAGTTTTATATATTAAATAATTAGTTATGGCTAAGAAACATGTTTATACGTTTGGTAACAAACTAGCTGAAGGAAATGCCTCCATGAAAAATTTACTGGGTGGTAAAGGTGCCAACCTTGCCGAAATGAATTTGATCGGCGTTCCGGTTCCTCCCGGATTTACCATTACCACCGATGTATGTACTTTATATTATTCCGAAGGCCGCGACAACGTGGTTAAACTCATCAAACCGGAAGTTGAAGCTGCAGTTAAAAACATCGAAAATATCATGGGAACCAAATTTGGTGATAAAGAAAATCCCTGTCTGGTTTCTGTTCGTTCAGGCGCCCGCGCTTCCATGCCTGGCATGATGGACACCGTTCTGAACCTCGGATTGAACGACAATGCTGTTGAAGGAATTGCCAAACGCACCGGAAACGCACGTTTTGCATGGGATTCATACCGCCGGTTTGTTCAAATGTATGGCGACGTGGTTCTGGAAATGAAACCCGAATCAAAAGAAGATCATGATCCATTTGAAGAGATCATCGATAATATGAAAGAAGAAAAAGGAGTTGAACTCGACACGCAACTCACCACTGATGATCTGAAAGAACTTGTAAGTCGCTTCAAAAAAGCTGTAAAAGCCAAAACCGGAAAAGATTTCCCGGATGATCCATGGGAACAACTCTGGGGATCGATCATGGCGGTATTCGGAAGCTGGATGAACGACCGCGCAATCCTTTATCGTAAGCTGAACAGCATCCCGGATGAATGGGGAACTGCCGTTAACGTTCAGGCTATGGTATTTGGTAATATGGGCGAAAATTCAGGAACAGGTGTTGCCTTTACCCGCGACGCCGCTACCGGTGAAGATATCTTCAATGGTGAATACCTGATCAACGCACAGGGCGAAGATGTGGTAGCTGGTATTCGTACTCCGCAACAAATTACCAAAGAAGGTTCA
>JAGQVE010000002.1:209423-234520 GCA_020438105.1 Bacteroidales bacterium | reverse complement strand
GGGCATCAACGACCCCGCAGGACAAACCCGCCGCATCATCGAGATCGCCAAAGCTGCCCTGGAACATTTCGGTGCCGGCCTCGAAAATGTGATCCGCACCCGCATGTATGTGACCGATATTTCGAAATGGGAAGCGATTGGTAAAGCCCATGGAGAATATTTTGCCAAAATCAAGCCCGCCTCCACCATGGTGGAAGTCTCCCGGCTGGTTTCGCCGGAACTGCTAGTGGAGATTGAGTTTACGGCGATGATTGTTGGTTGAATCGGTTGAATTAGTTAAATCGGTGAATTGGTGATCCCGATAGCTAACAGGAGGTTAATAGGTGAATTCGTAAATAGGTGAATTTGTATTTAGTCGAGTGGGAAGAACGGAATAATTTCACAATTAATGTGCGAAAGCTAATCCCCTTTAGGGGAAATAGGGGTGTAGTGGAGTTGGTTGAATCGGTTGAATCAGGTGAATCAGTTGAATTGGTTAAATTGGTTAAATTTTACAGTAATTGTGCGAAAGCTAATCCCCTTTAGGGGAAATAGGGGTGTGGTGGAGTTGGTTGAAAATGTTGAATCAGTGAATCGGTGGATTGGTGAATAGGTGAATTCGTAAATAGGTGAATTTGTATTTAGTCGAGTTGGAAGAACGGAATAAATTTCACAATTAATGTGCGAAAGCTAATCCCCTTTAGGGGAAATAGGGGTGTGGTGGAGTTGGTTGAAATTGTTGAATCAGTGAATCGGTGGATTGGTTAATAGGTGAATTCGTAAATAGGTGAATTTGTAAATAGGTGAATTGGGGAATATGATAGAATGAATTTAATAATTATTATCCCTACGTAACTCTGTGCTTCTCCGCGAAACTCTGCGTAATAAAAATTGTGCGTATTTAAATTTTCTATAACTATAGCTCCTTTCATTAAAATTGAAACAATTATCAACCATTCTTGATAACTTCTGAAAGCTTTTTTACTGCCCGCCAATCAACCTGTATTACTTTTGCTTTCCCGGGAACAGGAGGCAATTTCCTGTACAAAATGATTAAATTCTGACACTATGAAAGCAAGGTTGATCCTTGAAAACGGTATGGAATTCCCGGGCACCTCTTTCGGCAGCGAGTCGGCCATGGCCGGCGAAGTGGTCTTCAATACGGCCATGACGGGTTACCCCGAGAGTCTTACCGATCCATCTTACAAAGGGCAAATCCTGGTGGCCACTTATCCGCTGGTGGGCAATTATGGCGTTCCGGGTGAAGAGACCGAACAGAACCTCCATAAATTTTATGAATCCGACAAAATTGCTGTGCAGGGCTTTGTGATCTCTGATTACTCGGAAGCATATTCGCACTGGAATGCAGAACAAAGTTTGGGCGACTGGCTCAAGTCACAGGGCATCCCCGGCATTTCGGGCATCGATACCCGCGAGCTAACCCAGATTTTGCGCGAAAGCGGAACCATGCTGGGCAAAATCGTTTTTGAAGATCAGGAGGTGGAATGGTACGATCCCAATCAGGATAACCTTGTGGGGATGGTTTCACCAAAGGAAAAACAGGTGTATGGCGAAGGAAAACACAAGATACTGCTGCTCGACTGCGGTGTAAAAAACAACATCATCCGCTGCCTGCTCGACCGGGATACCACTGTGATCCGGGCACCCTACGACCATCAGTTCAATGCCGACGATTACGACGGACTGTTCATCACCAATGGCCCCGGCGACCCCGAAATGTGCAAACCAACGATTCAGTCGCTGAGCAAAGCGCTGGAAGCTGATAAACCGATTTTCGGGATTTGTCTGGGAAGCCAGTTAATGGCGCTGGCATCGGGCGCTTCCACCTACAAACTGAAATACGGGCATCGCAGTCACAATCAGCCGGTGCAAAAAGTAGGGGCCGAGCGCTGTTACATCACCTCCCAGAACCATGGTTTTGCGGTGGATGAAAAGGCATTGGGTGCCGATTGGGAGCCGCTCTTCTTAAATGTGAACGATGGTACCTGTGAGGGGATAAAACACAAAACAAAACCCTTCTTCTCCACACAATTCCACCCTGAGGCCAGTGGTGGCCCCACCGACACCGAATTTTTATTCGATGATTTTATTCAATTAATTGAGAATTATAAAGGGAAATAAATTAATGCTCCAGGGTTTTCACAATTCAAAGGATCAAATCAATTTCTTCCCTGCGAAATCTGCGAAATCCGCGAGCGCAAAATGAAACATAATACATGATCAAAAAAGTACTCATCCTCGGATCGGGAGCCCTCAAGATCGGTGAAGCCGGCGAATTCGATTATTCCGGATCACAGGCCCTGAAAGCACTACGTGAAGAGGGAATCAAAACCGTACTCATCAATCCCAACATCGCCACCGTTCAAACTTCGGAAGGGGTGGCCGACGAAATATACTTCCTGCCCGTAACGCCATTTTTTGTGGAAAAGGTGATCAAAAAAGAAAACCCGGATGGTATCCTGCTCGCCTTTGGCGGACAAACAGCGTTGAATTGCGGGGTGGAGCTTTACCAAAAAAAGATCCTCGAAAAATACAATCTTAAAGTGCTCGGAACTCCCGTGCAATCCATCATCGATACCGAGGACCGCGACATCTTTGTTGAGAAGCTCAAACAGATAGATGTAAAAACGGCCCGCAGCATTGCCGCCGCTTCAGTGGAGCATGCCCGTGAAGCGGCCAATAAGCTTGGATACCCTGTCATTGTTCGGGCGGCTTATGCGCTTGGAGGTATGGGCAGCGGTTTTGCAAACAATGAAGATGAACTGCTTAAACTGGCTACCAATGCCTTTTCATACAGTCCGCAGGTGCTTGTGGAAGAATCGCTCAAGGGCTGGAAAGAGATCGAATACGAAGTGGTGCGTGACCGACATGACAATTGCATCACGGTGTGCAACATGGAAAACTTCGATCCGCTTGGGATCCACACCGGTGAGAGCATCGTGGTAGCCCCTTCGCAAACGCTTACCAATCGTGAGTATCATAAGCTGCGTGAGCTGTCCATCCGAATTGTCCGCCACATCGGCATTGTGGGTGAGTGCAATGTGCAGTATGCCCTCGATCCGGCTTCGGAGGACTACCGCGTGATTGAGGTGAATGCCCGCTTGTCACGTTCATCGGCGCTGGCTTCCAAAGCCACGGGTTACCCGCTGGCATTTGTGGCTGCCAAACTCAGTTTGGGTTATGGTTTGCACGAACTGAAAAATGCGATCACCAAAACAACTTCTGCCTTTTTTGAGCCGGCACTCGATTATGTGGTTTGCAAAATCCCCCGCTGGGATTTGTCCAAATTCAGCGGTGTGAGCCACACCATCGGTTCTTCAATGAAATCGGTGGGTGAGGTGATGGCCATCGGGACGACCTTTGAGGAGGCTATCCAGAAAGGGTTGCGCATGATCGGGCAGGGGGCGCATGGTTTTGTCGGTAACCGCGACATCGTTGTGGAAGATATCGACAGGGAGCTCTCCAATCCTACTGAAATGCGCATTTTTGTGATTGAAAAAGCCTTTGAAGCGGGTTATTCCATCGATCAAATCCATGATTTTACCCGTATTGATCGCTGGTTTTTGCAAAAGCTAAAACTGATCTTTGATTTGAGTAAAAAGCTCAACCAATACAAAACCCTGGAAAAAGTCCCGGATGAACTTTTCAGGCAGGCGAAGAAAAAAGGATTCTCCGATTTCCAGTTGGCAAGGCTTATTCTTAAGCCCACCGCCGATGAAATGGACGATGTGAGTTTTGAGGTTCGAAAATATCGCAAGGAACAGGGAATACTGCCGGTGGTTAAACAGATCGACACCCTGGCTGCGGAGTACCCGGCTCAAACCAATTATCTGTATATCACCTACGGCGGTAAAAAACATGATGTTGAATTTGCTGAGGATGGAAAATCGGTGGTGGTGCTCGGATCGGGTGCTTATCGCATCGGCTCTTCAGTGGAGTTCGACTGGTGTGGGGTAAATGCCGTTCAAACGATCAATAAGCACGGCTACCGATCGATCATGATCAATTATAACCCCGAAACCGTTTCGACTGATTACGACGTCACAGATCGCCTCTATTTCGATGAACTGAGTTTCGAAAGGGTTTTGGATATCATCGACCTGGAGCAACCCAAAGGGACGATACTATCCACCGGCGGTCAAATTCCGAACAACCTGGCCATGCGGCTGTTTGGGGCCGGAGTGCCCATACTCGGTACGCAACCCACTTCAATTGACCGGGCAGAAAACCGGCACAAATTCTCGATGATGCTTGACGGATTGGGCATTGACCAACCCAAATGGGAAGAAGCCTCCAGCCTGGAAGATATTAATAAGTTCGTAGGCAGGGTGGGCTTTCCGGTGCTGATACGCCCATCTTATGTATTATCGGGAGCTGCCATGAACGTGGTTTCCAATCAGGAAGAGCTGGAGCATTTCCTGGAACTGGCCGCCAAAGTGTCCAAAAAACACCCGGTGGTTGTTACCGAATTCATCGAACAGGCCAAAGAGATTGAAATCGACGCCGTGGCCGACAAAGGCGAGATCATGGCCTATGCCATGTGCGAGCACATCGAGTTTGCCGGAGTTCACTCCGGGGATGCCACCATGGTGTTTCCGCCGCAAAAGATCTATTTTGAAACGGTACGGCGGATCAAAAGGGCTGCCCGCAAGATCGCAGGAGAGCTTAAGATCAGCGGACCCTTTAACATCCAGTTTCTGGCGCGGGATAACGATATCAAGGTGATTGAATGCAATGTGCGAGCTTCCAGGAGTTTTCCATTTGTTTCGAAGGTGCTGAAATCGAATTTTATTCAGCTTGCAACGGAGATTATGTTGGGAGTACCCTATGTGAAACCCTCCAAAAGTATCTTTGATCTGGATCACATCGGCGTAAAAGCCTCGCAGTTCTCTTTCAGCAGGCTTTCAAAGGCTGATCCGGTGCTGGGTGTTGATATGGCTTCCACGGGAGAGGTGGGTTGTATTGGTGACGATTATTATGATGCTGTGCTTAAAGCGATGCTTTCGGTTGGTTACCGTATACCCAATGGAAACGTGATGATTAGCTCCGGTCCGATGCGTGATAAGCTGGAGTTGCTGAACAGTGCAAGGCTGCTCACCGAAAAGGGTATCAACTTGTTTGCAACCCGTGGTTCGCACGAGTTTCTGAAGGCCAATGGCATTCCCTCCACCATGCTTCACTGGCCCGATGAAGGTGTTGCACCCAATGTGCTGGATTATATCCGTAACAAACAATTCGACCTGGTGGTGAATATTCCCAAGAACTTAACGCAGGGCGAGCTGGCCAATGACTACACCATCCGGCGATCGGCTGTTGACTTTAACATTCCGTTGATTACCAATGCAAGGCTGGCTTCGGCATTTATATTTGCATTCACCAGGATTGATATGGAAGAAATAACGATTAAAAGCTGGGCTGCTTATTAGATTGATTATTTTTGCTCAGCATTTCAGCATTTTAACCTGGATTAATTCAGAAATATGGCAAAACGATTTTTTTCTTTGATCGCAGGATTGATCGCCGGGGGCATTGCAACCTATATTGTTGAAGCATTTAGTGCAAAATATTACCCGCTCCCTGAAGGCATTGACCCCGGAAATATAGAGGCGATGAAAGCCCATATTGCTTCTTTACCCATTGGCGCTTATCTTTTTATCATCCTTGCCTGGGCCATGGGTTCACTTGCCGGTGGGTTTGTAGCAGGGATCATTGTGAAGGAAAAAGCGACACTATATGCATTGATCGTGGGTGCTATTTTGATGTCGTTCGGATTGATCAACCTCATCATGGTTCCACATCCTGTTTGGTTCTGGTTTGCAGGTATGTCAGTATATCTTCCCTTTGCCTGGATGGGCGGCAAACTGGCTTCCATAATTCCCTGAGTTTTTATTAATTTTTTGTTGTGAAATTCTGTCATTTACTCAATTCTTAAACTGACAATTTTTCAATTTGTATAAATTGATTATAAACTTTGTAAGTGCTTATTGCATAGTATGTAGTAAGCGTTTACCTGAAGTTATTGATCATGTTTGGAATGGTATTTGAAAAAGCAGTTTCGACTATGATTAATGAAAAAAAACAGATTGTTTAACATTTAAAATTAAGGAGGATTTAGCAATGACACTCATTAAAAAAACCGACAACTACTGGCCTTCATTTCCATCCTTGATTGATAATTTTTTATCCCGCGACTGGATGGATTGGTCAAACAGTAATTTTTCATCAACAAACACCACTTTACCGGCGGTGAATGTGAAGGAAAATGAAAATGAATTTAAAATTGAAGTTGCTGCACCGGGTTTGACTAAAAAGGATTTTAATATCAACCTGGAAAACAACCTGCTGACAATATCTTCTGAAAAAGAAGATTCAAAATCGGAAGAAAAAGAGAATTACTCACGTCGTGAGTTCAGTTACCAATCGTTTACCCGCAGTTTTACTCTGCCTGAAAACCTGGTGGATGGAGAAAAGATCTCAGCCCGTTACGAAGAAGGGATCCTGAAAATTGAGATTCCAAAAAGAGAAGAGGCAAAACCCAAACCGGCGCGAACGATAAAGATCGCTTAAGATGATAGGAAAGAGCGGGAATCAATGATTTTCGCTCTTTTTTTGCTGTGAATTAGTTTGTGAAAACTTTTGGCTTTCTGCCCCGGTAGCACTTGTATTAGCATTAATTTTACAGCTTAATCGGGATATTCTTATGCGTGAATTTATTGATTGGGATATTTTTAAATATGTGGTACTGGTGGTTGGTACTTTCCTGGTAGCCTTGTTGGCAAGTATAATTCTGAGGAAACTAACCAACGTTTTTATTAAAAAGTATTCTTCCATTATTAAAAGCGATCCTACCAACTTTTCGTTCCTCAAAAATGCGTTACCATATATCATTTTTTCCATAGCGATCATTTTCATTTTTTTGAAAATACCTTTTTTGAAATCGCTGGGAACTGCGCTATTCGCAGGAGCGGGAATATTTGCAGCAATTGTGGGTTTTGCATCACAAAAGGCTTTTGCTAATATCATCAGTGGTATATTTATTCTGATATTTAAACCCTTCAGGGTAGGTGATACGCTGGAAATTTCAAACGCACGCAAAGGAACTGTGGAGGAGATTACCCTGCGACATACGATAATAAAAGATTATGAAAACAGGCGGGTGATCATTCCCAATAACCAGATAAGTGATGATATTCTTATCAACAGCAGTATTGCCGATGAATCCATCCGCAAGTTTGTTGAGTTCAGTATTAGCTATGATGCAGACATGGATAAAGCCATGAAAATCATTCAGGAGGAAGCTGAAAAACATCCTAATTTTATGGATAACCGGACCAGTGAAGAAAAACAAACCGGCGAACCTGCTGTTTTGGTAAGGGTGGTAGGCCATGGCGACTTTTCAATCAATCTGAGAGCCTACGTATGGACTGCCAGCAATGATCTGGCTTTTGCCCTTTACACCGATTTATTGTATTCTGTAAAAAAACGTTTTGATCATGAAGGCATCGAAATTCCGTTCCCCTATCGCACCATCGTCTTTAAAAAAGATACTGAAGAAAAGCCACACAAAGATAAGTGAGAAAGTTGGTTTGCCTCCGGGTTCTATTGTTTACACGGGTCAACCCAAGGAGGGTAAAACCGGAATTACACTATTCAGCTTTGATGATAAAATTGCTGAAGTAAAAGAATCGGACTCACTTCAGGAGCTTATCGCTCACAAAAAGTCTGAAGCTGTTAACTGGTTTAATTTCGACTCACTGCACGATATTAACCTTGTAATCGAAGCCGGCCAACAATTCAATATACACAACCTTACACTTGAGGATATCGTTCATGTTGGCCATCCACCCAAGCTGGAGGAGTATGATAATTACCTTTTTTTAACAATGAAAATGCTCAAACCCGGAACAGGCGATGATGAGGGAATATATAATATTGAGCATATCAGTTTTATTGTGGGAAAGGATATAATCTTATCGTTTCAGGAATACAAAGGTGATCCGTTTGATGGGGTGAGGGAACGTATTCTTTCAGGCAAATCGAAGGCACGCGGAAGGGGACCCGATTATTTATTGTTTTTACTGGTGGATGCCATTGTGGATCAGTATCTGCTTACCATCGAATGGGTAGAACGTAGCATCAGCGAACTGGAGCTTGAAGTTTTTGAAAATCCCCGGGAGGAAGTTGTGGGAAAGATCATTGAACATAAAAAGGTTTTATCAGCCCTTCGAAAGGTTATTTACCCTGTTCGTGATGCCCTGAAGGATATAACCAACGATGATTCAGCATTTATCAATGATGAATATTACAACTATTTTAATGACGTTTTTGATCATATAAAAAACATGGTGGATCATCTTGACAATCAGCGTGAAATGCTCACTTCGCTCATGGAATTTTACATGAGCCAGATCAGTAACCAAATGAACAAAGTGATGCAAACGCTTACCATTATTGCCACCATTTTTATTCCACTCACTTTTGTGGCCGGTATATATGGTATGAATTTTCAGAATATGCCCGAGTTGAACTGGAAATGGGGTTATCCTGTTATTTTAATTGCTATGCTGATCCTGGGGATTGGCATGTATATCTACATGCGGCGAAAGCGATGGTTTTAGCTGTTAGGGCATTTTAAATTTTACAAATTATGTACGAACGTTTAATAGCTTCTTTTAATCATTTCTGGATGTCGGTAGTTACACGCACGCCTGATATAATTGTGAGTTTAACTATTCTTATCGCTTTTATAATCATCGGAAAGATCTTTTACAGGATGTTCCGGATCAGGATACAAAAACGATGGAAAGACAGCCTGGTTGCTTCATTTATCAGCGAATTCCTGAAGTGGAGTTTTTACCTGATCGGATTGACCATCGCGCTTTTTAACCTGGGACTTGGAGGCATTGCAAGCAGCCTGATGGCAGGTGCCGGTGTAACGGCAATCATTGTTGGGTTTGCTTTTAAAGATATTGCTGAAAATTTTCTGGCCGGAATTCTCCTTGCGATCAACCGTCCGTTTAAAATCGGTGATATTATTGAGGTTTCGGGGATCAAGGGGCCTGTGAAAGGGCTCGATCTTCGTACAACTCAAATAAAGATGGTGGATGGGAGAGATATTTATATTCCCAATGCAACGGTTATCACCAACGTATTTACCAACTATACCCGCGACGGACTTTTACGCCTTGATTTTGAGTTGGGCGTGGATACATATACCGATGTGGAAATGGTGCGCGAGCTGATTATAAAACACATTGGTGTACAAAAGGATGTTTTAAAAAAACCACAAGCCAATGTTACACTTGAATCATTTGGCGAAAGTTCCATCGGGCTGAAGGTTACTTTTTGGATCGATATTTTTAAGGATAAAAAGGAAGATCAGAGTTTGCTAGGCGAACCTGTCAAAAGTCGGATCATGAGGGAGATAAAGGATATATTGATTGAGAAAAATGTGAATATGCCGGCACATATCATTGAGCATAAAATGTATGATCCAAAGGATGCGCTAAAAATCCGCGTTGAAAACGATAAGTCGTGAAAGATTTATCGAACTTTGAAAGCCAATGACTAAAATTGTTTGTTTATCAAATTGAAATAAATAAAAATGGCAGAAAATCAATTTGCAGTTATCGGTATCGGACAGTTTGGTGAGGCTATTGCCCGGTCGTTGACCAACCTGGGAGCAGAGGTTATGGCCATTGATATTGACGAAGAACGGGTTGACTATATCTCTAATGAGGTATCGTATGCGGTGGCCATGGATGCTTCTGATAAAAAAGCCCTGATTTCACAGAATATCCACAATTTTGATGCGGTGGTAATTGCCATTGGCGATGATTTTGAACAGCTTTTACTTTGTGCCGTTAACCTGCTTGAGTTAAAGGTAAAACGGATCATTGTTCGGGCTAAGGGTGAAGCAAGCAGGACTATCCTTGAAAAACTGGGGCTTGAAGAGATATTTTCACCTGAGTCGGATGTAGGAGTCCTTGTGGCTGAACGATTGATCAATCCAAATGTAATCTCGTACCTTAAACTACCTGATGATTACCAGATCGCGGAGCTTAAACCGCCGCGTAAAACAATCGGGCAAACCATTGAGGAACTGAACCTGCGTGATGCCTACAACCTGAGCCTTATTACCATGAAAAATGAAATAATGGTCATGAAGGAAGGCAAAGAGTTACCCGAGCAGCATATTACCGGGGTGCCGTCGTCGAACAGGGTGGTAACTGAAAATGATTTTCTTGTGTTGTTCGGCAAAAAGAAAGATATTCAGAAGTTCATTGATATCAACGGTTAAAAATGCCTGATAGTTTCTATAAGTTTCGGGAGAAGATAAATCTTGCCATTTACGATAGCAAAACCAAAGTGCTTTCCTGGTTCAAGTATTCCAGTGTTTTGGTTTCCATTCTTGCAATATTAAGTATCGTTTATTATTATGGATTTCCAAAGGATACACTATCTTCTGAAATTACCTCTTACATTGTTGATTTTAGCCTCCTTTTCTATTTTTTAAAATACATGGTGCGTATCTTCTATGATTTTCATCCCATCCGGTTTGTGAGGAATAACTGGGTGGAAGGGATCATCCTGCTTCTGCTCATCATATATCTGTCTATCATTTTTACTTCAGGCCGTCGTATTCTTGATTTGCTTGCAAGTCATCTCGACAGCGAACATATGGCTGCTTACCTGCTGATCTTTCTGCAGATTTATTTTCTTTTTTCCGTGCTTTTTGAAATTGGGAAAAGGTCAATACTCCCCGGGAAATTAAACTTTAGCCCCGCCACGCTGCTATTGATGTCGTTTGTATTTTTAATTGCCATCGGAACAGGATTATTAACCTTGCCGGAAATGACTCACTCAGGCATTTCCTTTCTTGATGCGCTTTTTACGGCAACCAGTGCCAGTTGTGTAACCGGCCTGATTGTGGTTGATACAGCCTCCTTTTTTACATTTAAAGGCCAGCTTGTAATCCTGATTCTTATTCAATTGGGTGGAATCAATATCATTTCATTTGCCACCTTTTTTGTTACCTTTTCCCGAAAAATCGGAGGCATCCGCTATCAATCACTGGTGAAGGATTTTTTAAGTGCTGAAAAGCTCTCCGACACCCGTAAGATATTGCGTGAGATCGTTTTGTACAGCATATTTTTTGAAGCTATTGGCACTTTGCTGATCTTTCATGCCTGGGGCGATTCCATCCAATTTGGTAAAGCACGAGATAAAATATTTTATTCGTTGTTCCATGCTGTATCGGCCTTTAATAATGCCGGATTTGCATTGTTTACTGATAACCTTTACGATTCCGCTATTCGAAATTTATACGGATTACAACTGATCATCATTGCCCTTGTTATATTTGGCGGTTTGGGATTCATCACCATTCAGGATGTGTTTAATGTTGGTGATTATAAAAAGCGGATAAGGCACCCGTGGAAACGATTGCGGGTGAATACCAAGGTAACGCTGGTAACTACTTCGGTGCTGCTTGTAATAGGCGCTGTTGGATTTTATTTCCTTGAACAGGAAAGTCTTTCCAGATCCGAATCAACACTTGAGATTGTGATCACCTCTTTGTTTCAATCGGTTACGGCCCGAACAGCGGGTTTTAATACCATTGATTTTGCAACACTTCGGACGCCTGCGTTGATTTTGATCATTTTTTTAATGTTTATTGGCGCCTCCTCAGGATCTACCGGCGGGGGTATCAAGATCACCTCATTTGCTGTGATATTAAAATCAGCATTGGCCACTATCCGCGGGAAGGAAAACGTGGAGTTTTTTAAGCATACCATTTCTTTCACCGCAGTTGACCGTGCTTATTCGGTGGCTCTTTTTTCTTTGTCAATAATTTTTATTTCCACTTTTTTCCTTACCATCACCGATCCTGATATTCCGGCAATGAACCTGTTTTTTGAAGAGTTTTCAGCTTTTGGAACGGTTGGGCTAAGTACGGGCATTACAGGCAGCCTGTCGATGGCGGGTAAGATCATCATCATTTTTTCAATGTTTATCGGCCGGATTGGAACGCTTACCCTTGCGCTTTCGATCAGTAAAAAAGTGTTCTATTCGAAATACAAATATGCCCATGCCAACATGATGATCGGCTAATTCACTTATTTTTTGCTGAGCAATTGCTCCATCATCTCAATCTGGATCTGTTGCAATTCAAATAATTTTTGCCCCTGTTTTATGATCAGGTGGTCCATTTTTTCGTGCAGTTGCCTGATTTCAATTTCGGCCTTCAGGTTAATTTGGAAATCATTTTGCGCACGTAATCTGTCCTTTTCCTCCTGCCGGTTCTGACTCATCATGATCACCGGTGCCTGCAATGCCGCAATGCATGAAAGTATAAGATTCATCAGGATATAAGGATACGGATCGAAAGGCTTGCTGATTAATACGAAGGAATTTATTATGATCCAAAGGACCAAAACGATCATAAAGAAAATGATGAATTTCCAACTCCCACCAAAATCAGCTACTTTGTCGGCCAGTTTATCACCGATGGATAGCCTTTCTTTCATTTGCACATTCACATCCCTGGATAGTGTTTCGGCATTTTTCATACTTTCAAGCACCTCCTCTTCCAGTGAGGTGAGGCTGCCTCGCTCTTCCTCCAGAATAGTTTTAACATATTCATGCCTGTAATTTTGCACCAGTTCAAGAGATACATATCCTGATTCTCCGGTCCACGAGGGATTATCTTTTTGAATTAGTTCCCTGATCTGGTCTCTGATCAGATTAGCCTGGATAAGCTTATCAAAAGGTAATTCCTTTTTTGTTATTTCGCACTGGGCTGATTGTTTCATGGTTGCTCAAATTATAAGGGCTAAAATTAATAGATTTCAATACATTTGTATTCAGAAATTTATTGCGTGAAAACCATTTTTGAACTTAAGTGCTTGATCATGGTTATTGAATCATGAATCTAAAAACATTAAAAAGAATTATTTCAATGAAAAAACAAAATCTGATTTTACTTTCCGTCTTATTTATTCTTATGGGTTTATTGACTTCTTGCAGTAGTCTCCGGATTTCGGCTGATTACGATAAAACTGTTGATTTCAGTAAATACAAAACCATCGAGTTTTATGGCTGGGCCAAAGAAAGTGATAAACTGCTCAATGGCATGGATAAAACCCGTATCGAAGATGCTTTTGCCAATGAGTTTTATAAAAGAGGGATGAGTTTGACCCGTGAAAATGGTGACCTTGTGGTTACGCTTTACATTGTAATTGCAGATAAAAGCGAAACAACTGCACATACCACCAACATGGGTTATGGCGGCTATTATGGCGGTTATTACGGTTATGGCCCAGGCTGGGGCTGGGGACCCAATTACTCCACTACCACAGTAAGCACTTATAATTACAAGGAAGGCACCCTTATTTGCAGCGTTTACGACAAAGCCAATGAGCGTTTGATATGGGAAGGAATTGCTTCGAAAACCATCGATGAAAATCCATCGAATCGCGAGAGAAATATCCCGAAAATAGTGGCCATGCTTATGAAGAAATACCCTGTTGAACCGGTTGCTTCCAAATAATGGTTGCCTTTTTGAATGTTCAATTAAAAAGAATAACCTATTGAGGTGATTACACCCCAGTCGTTTTTGGCGGGGTCTGTTTCAGAAGGCTTGCTGTCGTAATTGTCATACAGTGAAAGACTCAAATAGAGGTCGGTTATTATTTCAAATTTGGCTTTTAATTCATACTCAAAACGGTATCGTCCGGCAACAGTAAAACTCGGATAGAGGCTTGCGCTGCTTACTACATCAATTTTAGGAGATTGGTATTTAAACCATTTGTACGAAACGGCAACAAGGCCCTCTATATTGGTTGTCCGTTTTTCAGTATCAATTGTTTTTTCATTATTTACAAATATCCCTGCCGTACTGAATAAACGATTGCGGTTATTGTGAACCATATCGTAACCCAGCCCCAATCCAGTCTGGATCCTGTATTCCAGGTTAAGCTCAGTATTTTGCTGGCCTTTCGCCTGTAATCCGGCAAACCATCGTCGCTGCAAAATCCTGTTAATTCCCAGCTCTGCGTCATTTTTACGACTTGTGTTTTTTGTCGACTGGGAAGTGATGATGCTGTTCATGTTTAAATCGGAAAAATACCTGGCCGTTCGATAACTGGCATTGCCGCTAAGGTTAAATTGCAAAACGTCGCTTGCCTTTGTATAGCTCGAACCCAGATCAATAGCGCCATCGATCCGCGACCATATCTTGTTTTTGATCGACGTGATCTGAACAATATCAACAATTGGCTTAAATATAGAATCGTTTGTAATCACCAGGTTTATACTACCCGGAAAATCAGCTTTGGCAATTGATCCGAAATACAACATTCCTGAGGAGGTTCGTACCATGAAGTATTTTGATGAATACATGGTTTGGATCAAATCATACTCGATGATAACGGTGTTCATGGCGTCAGTTTTGAAGGTAAGCAGGCCATACTCGTATTTTTTCAGTTCGCCTGTTATCCGGTCACCGTTGGAGAGATAAACCGTATCGTTTTTTTGAGCAAACAAAATTGCAGGAAGCAGTAATACCCCGAAAAGAGTTAATAAGAATATTTTTAGTAGTGTTTGATTAACCAATTTTATTTTTAAATCGATTATCCGCTTATGTGCCAAATAAAGCCCCTCAAGATGTTTTTCTCGCAGATGTCGCAGAAAACGCTGATATATATAATGCCTTTCAGGGTAAATCCGCGGGATTAGCGAGAAATTTTGCTTATTGGTATCAAAGCGAGTTAGCATAATTTATATTTACAATTAGCACAAAAATAAGGATTCACGCATTTGCACCCACATTTTTTAAATAGAATATGAATTGATTTCAGTGAAGCAATTTTATCCACTAACTTTGTTTTATGGAAAATGCTGCAGCAATGGTTGATCAATTGGTCAGGCAAATGTATGGTTTTGAGCCGACGCTCATAGAGCAGTTGGCTGGTTACGACAATCTCAATTATAAGATTAAAACCTCCGATGATCAGCAATTTGTATTTAAGATCCATGAAGGTGATAGCCAACAACAATTTGAAGCTGAAAGCCGGATTTTAAATCTGCTTGCACAAAAATTCCCCGGAAAGTTCCAGAATGCAGTTCCAACAAAGGATAGCCAAAATTCATTTCTATTTCAAGGGGAAACCTGCAGAATGCTCACCTGGCTGGATGGAGATTTTCTTGCCAATGAAGATCATTCAGCTTTGTTACTTAGTTCATTTGGGTCGCTAATGGCGCATATGGATAAAACTTTACTTGAGATTGATGATGCTGTAATTCAGGCCCGGCGCATCGAATGGGATGTTCAGCATGTTTTGGATTTAAAACCCAAATTAAAATCGATCACTGATCCGGAGGTCAGGAAGCTGGTTGATTATTACCTTTTGCAGTTTAAAGAAGCAGTTTTACCCGAGTTGCCAAATCTCCGCAAAAGCATCATCCACAACGATGCCAACGATTGGAACATTTTGGTAAATCAAGGTGCGGTTTCGGGGATCATCGATTTTGGGGACGTGGTTTATGCTCCCCTCATTCAGGAAATTGCCATAGCCCTGACTTATGTGATCATGAAGAAAAAACAACCCCTTGAATCAGCTTTGCCATTTTTAACAACTTACCATAAAATTTTACCGCTTGAAGAAAAAGAGATTGACCTGCTTTATTATTTCATTGCCGGCAGGGTTTGCTTAAGTTTGATTCAATCATTTGATGCAATTCAACATGGAACGGCCGACGATTATACCCTCATCAGTCAAAAACCGATTATCAGCCTGTTAAAGCAATGGATCGCCATCAGTCCCGAAAAAGCCTCCAATGATTTTAAAAATGCCCTTGGGTTTGAAGTCCCTGCCAAAACCGATTACGAAGTTGAATTAAAAAAGCGGCATTTGCATATCGGCAAAGTGCTTTCAGTGAGTTATCAGCAGCCAATTAAAATGAAACGGGCAGCTTTCCAGTATATGTTCGATGCGGATGGAAATACCTACCTCGATGCTTATAACAACATTCCGCATGTGGGGCATCAGCATCCCCGAGTGGTGGAGGCCGGCCAAAGACAGATGGCGATGTTGAACACCAATACCCGGTATATTTATGATCAGCTTGCCAGTTATGCCGAAAAACTGCTTGCCAAATTTCCTGAGCCACTCAATAAGGTGTTTTTTGTCAACTCCGGCAGCGAAGCCAGCGACCTGGCTATCCGCATGGCCCATAATTTTACGGGTAACAGCCGGGTGGCTGTACTCGAGCATGGCTACCACGGCAATACGCGTATGGGGATTAATATCAGCCATTATAAGTTCGGTGGCAAGGGTGGGAGAGGACCAAAAAACTTTATAACAACCCTTCCATTACCTGACGAATACCGGGGGGGCCAACAGGATAGTGATAGGTCCGCCGGCAGGGCTTATGCCCATGAAGCAGTCTCGATGCTTGATAAAACCGGCGATCCAATTGCCGCTTTCATTGCAGAGCCGATCGTAGGATGTGGCGGTCAGGTCCCACTTGCGGTAGGATACTTAAAAGCGCTTTATCCCGAAATCAGGAAACGGGGAGGACTCTGTATTTCGGATGAGGTGCAAACGGGTTTTGGCCGGATGGGAAGTCATTTCTGGGGTTTTGAAAAGCATGGCGTGGTCCCGGATATGGTGGTTTTGGGCAAACCGATGGGCAACGGGCATCCGATGGGAGCCGTTGTAACAACGGATGAGATAGCGGAGGCCTTCAACAACGGCATGGAGTTTTTCAGTTCCTTTGGCGGTAACCCGGTTTCATGTGCAATCGGAATGGCCGTGCTGGAGGTGATTGAAGAAGAAGAGCTGCAAAAGAATGCCCTGGAAACCGGAGGCTATTTTATGAACGAACTACGCAAGTTGCAAAAAGAATTTCCTCAAATTGGCGATGTGCGTGGCTCCGGACTGTTTATTGGGATTGATCTGGTAACCGAACCACAAACCCGTGAACCAAATACCCAATTAGCGCAGTATTTGAAAAATAAACTCCGTGAAAACTATATCCTCGTTAGCACCGATGGCCCTTACGACAATGTGATCAAGATGAAGCCGCCGTTATGTTTTGGGAGGGGGGATGTGGCGCAGGTTGTTATTAATATTGCCAAACTATTGAGTTCGCATGGATAAGGCTGATTTGGCAATATTATTTATAATCCTCTTTCTATTAATTTTTCTGTTTGTTTATGCTCGGAGTAAGTTGATGCGGGCTTATTTCAAATCGATCAATGATGAAATTTACCATCAGATCAAGTTTTTTAATTTTTACTTTTTCAGCATTCAGAAAGATCCTTCAGCTAGCATTTTTTGGATTTCAAGGAAGGAACCCGAATCACCATTTGCTCGCAGGTACAGGATTTTAACAAATGTAAGTGCATTAATTATCTGGCTGTTGATCCTGTGTTTGGTTGTAATTGGAATGCTGATTAAATGATCGGGAAATAGGAAATTGCGAATATCCTGCACCTACAGCGCAGAAAAGGAATTAATACTATTTTCTACCAACATTAAGCTCCTACGGAGCTTTAGGTTCTTATCAAAATGTAAATGGAATTTATATCCACTTTTGCTCAAAACGACCAAGGGTAATTATGCTAAACCCGCTCATTCATTTGCCGTATAATTTCCTACTTTTGAAAATAAATGTCATGAAAAAACTCATCCTGATCACAATTGCCATTTTTTCTTTTTTCCCCTCCCATGGGCAGGACAGTACCCAAATTCTTTGGCCCCATAAACTTGCACTTAAAACCTCTGCATTTTTAATGGTCGCCGAAGGGTACTTTTATTCAATAACTTTAGGTGCAGAAGCCAAAATTGCTGGCAATGTATCCGGGGAATTGGTTTACCAAAGCAGGACTGAAATAGGGGATAATCAATATTACAGAGATATACTACTATTTTCGGCAAAATACTATATGCCATCCAAAGGAAGGGTTATGAGGGGAGTTTATTTTTCTCCTGTTTACCGCTATTCCCGAACCTACAATATTCCTGATCAGTCAGGCGAGGCAGGTGCCTCCAAAACAAAGTCAGCCGGGCTTCTCGTAGGTAAAAACTTCAAATTGACCAGATGCTTATTCATTGATTTTAATACAGGTCCGTTTATCTATTACAATACCAATAAAGATGCTATTCAAAAGGATGTGAAAAGTGTTTTAGGGGCTTATTCATCCAGGGCCAATGATAATTTTTGCTGGCGATTGTTTGTAAAACTTGGAATAAAAATCGTTTAAACCATAAGCTTTTTTGTCCTCCTTAGGGTACTATTCAATTGCAAATTTCAATTCCAGATTTTATTCAGTTATGTATTGCAAAAAAATATGCTTATTTGAATAAAAGCCTTGCAATTCGCTGGTTTGAGTAGCGTTCGCCATAAATGATCAGTTCACCTGCGAATATTTCTTTTGATACTTTCGGTACAAGTACAATTTCTTTATTAAAACAGTAAATAATTCTGCTTTGCTTTTCGTCATCGCAATTGAGAGTTGGAGGAAGAGACTCTTTTTGAATAAATTAGTGTTCTGAATTTGTGTTAAAATGAATTTTAATCTGCAAGTTATTTATTGCTTATTTTTGGCCGAATCAATTTATTATTTCCATGAAAAGATATTCGTATTTGGTGTTACTCACACTTGCCCTGGTTTTTAATCCTTTAAAATTTTCAGGTCAAAATCTGAACTCTGGAAGGAATGCTTCGGAGTCGAAAACCTATTTCAATAAAAAAAATGTGGTAAAACTCAATACTGTTGGGTTGGCATTCAGTAATTTAAGTTTTTTTTATGAAAGGAATGTACTTGGCCGGTTCAGTGCTTCACTGGGATTTGGATATAAATACAAAGGCCAGAATTTAAAGATATTTCAATCAGATGACAAAATTGTAAAGATTGATATGGGAGCGATTCATGGAATTACCTTTGCCCCTGAATTCAGGTATTATTTGCAAAATTGCGATAATTCGTTGCCGTCGGGGTTTTATATTGGAATTTATTTGCGTTTTATGAAATACAATACCGATGTCGTAATGGATTATAATCCACCTGACGATGAAAGATCAATTGTTTCTGGTGATTTTACACTTCGTGAATCTGGGTATGGGCTTGCCCTGGGGTATCAGCTTCCGGTCACCCATAATTTTCTCATCGATTTTCAATTTTTTGGCCCGCGCTATTCCTTCATGTCACTTACAGGAGATATTAATGCTGATATTACCGATGAATTCAAAGGAGCGATTGAGGATTATGTAAATACTGTTTTGGAGCGTTTCCTTGATAACTATGATTTTGAATTGAAATATAAAGACTCGGATACGGTACAAGCGAAGTTTAAAATTCCAAATTTTCGTTTTGGGGTCAGCATTTGTTATGCTTTTTAAATGTTAAAGTCCCGTTTGAACAATTCATGGTGTGGTCTATCCTAACAATAAGTCAAGATTTTTAGTAAACCATTTTTATCTTTAAAATCATACGGAAAAGCAAGGCGTGTTTTATTTGTCTCTGATCCTGATTTTTCGTGCAATGCCCCATTCCACCCAATCGGCAATTCCGCCATTCATGGTTTTAAGACAAATGTGTGCACTCCAGTTCTCATTCAAATCAATGTCGCCGCCTGCCCGCATATACCAGCTTCCGCGTTCTTCTGATTCTTTGTAGATGTAAAATCCAAGCTGAGTAATAAAGGTAATTCGTTCAATGAAAAAGCCGTGACCGATGTGCCAGCCGTAGCTGCTTCTTTCCAAAAATGTTACATCTGATGCTGGTTTATCATAACCTTCGGCCAGCGATCCATCATAAAAGAAATCAAAGCCGGTCATGTATTTCCCCCGCCTCCAGAATTTGTGTGTATAGTCGGCTGACCAACTGCTGTTGAAATAGCGGTTGCCGGCTTCGTTTCCGGTTGGTCCCTGGATGGTGCTTGTCCCGATTGAACCCATTAAATAGATTTCAGTGTATTTTTTTAGCGGTGGTAAAGGATCCGTATTAAACTCCGGCCTGATCAGTGAGGAGGCATTGGGGTTGGAGTATTGCTTAAACCGGGTTATGGGGTTAAAATGGTACGCAACGCCCAAATTGAATCCCATCAGGTTAACACCTTTGTTTGGCGTTCGCCAGCGCCCATTGCTGAAATGGGTGAGACTCCAGCCAAGACTCAGGTCCATTCGATCCGAAATTTCATAATAACCTACGAAATTTAAATTGAAATATACATTCATCCAGGAGCCGATCACGTCGTTGTAAGGATTGGTTTCTGCGTCATAAGGTTCAAAGTCGTACGACAAGCCTGCAGACAGATCTGTATTAAAGTGAAATTTTTTAGTCCTGATCCACGGAATGCCAATATAACCGAACAACCCTGAAGGTGTGCCTAAGGTTGAATCTACCGTTGTATTACCCAGGTTGCCCAGGAAAAATCCAACTCCATATTGTGGATAATTATGTGCCCGTTGCCATATCTGCCTCCCCGTAGATTGCGTCCCAACCCTGAATTCCAAAGCCTTGTAGCCCGCTGCAAGCAACTCCTGGATGTATTTTGATGAATTTGGGTGTGAACCCGAATGAAATTTTAGTTCAACATAATTATAATGTTCAGATGCTGCCCCCGTTTTGTAATCTTCCGGATCAAATGAGGAAATCTCCTGCGTAAATCCTGCAAGCTGGAATATAATCAAGGAAAAAACGATACTAATATTAAAAACTCTCATGGGCTATTCTTTTGGATCGGTTGATGAATTATATTCAAACTTGCGCGGATTGGGCCGGTAAATCTGTGCTGTTCCATAATCCACTGCAAGCGGAATAGCACCCAAAACAGCATCAGCAATCACATAAACCGCGTTCGGTTTTCTTAAAATGCGATAGGTTTCATCGGGATGTTCAGCGGATTTGATCACCAACTCGCTTCCATGCTGGATTTGACGACTGGCCAGCTTAAATTTAGCGGGGCCATTTCCCAAAAATTCTCCATCAAGGTATACTTTTACGCTGTCAGGTGTTGATGTTGTAACGATGAGTGTATTCGATCTGCCACCCAGAATTGTTGCACATCCTGTAAGTAGCATAATACCGGCAATAACAAGGATAAAAAATGGTATAACTTTTTTCACGACAGTTTACTTTTATCGGATAAAGATAATGTTCAAACTGCATGATTAACATATTTTTGTAAAAAAATGAACTATGAAGAAGTTTTTCGGATTACTTTCTACCATTCTTTTTTGGTTTTCAACAATCTCGGGCCAAAATTCCGACCGCATTTATTTAGGTGCAAGTGAAAATAACAGTCACCTGGAGGTTACTACAAATGAAGGTACTTACATTTTCAAGCCATATTCAATTTATATCATGGAAACTGCCTTTGTTCCGAAAGGCGAAGTTTTAAATACGCAATCATGGTCGGTGGTATTGTTACCCGAAAAAGTGGATATGATTTTTGAGGATAACCCAACCCAATTGATTTTTCGTTCTGGCGGAATAGCAGTTCAGATCAACAAGTCTCCCTTTCAAATCACTTACTTGTATAAGGACCGTAAACTGGTTTCGGAAAAAGCCGGATACATCAAAACCGATACCACCAAAGAAATTGAATTTAACCTGACTGCTGATGAAGTGCTGTATGGCGGTGGTACCCGTGTGCTGGGCATGAATCGGAGAGGCTACCGGTTGGAGCTATATAACAAAGCACATTACGGATATACTACCCATTCGGAACTAATGAATTATTGCATCCCCATGGTGCTTTCATCCCAACGATATGCTATCCATTTCGATAATGCACCCATTGGATTTCTTGACCTTGACAGTAAACGTAATAACACCTTGAAATATGAGACCGTCAGCGGGCGCATGGTCTACCAGGTGGTGGCCGCAGATTCCTGGCCTGAGATCATGGATGCATATACAAACCTGACGGGCAAACAACCACTACCTCCGCGATGGGCATTCGGGAATTTCAGTAGTCGTTTTGGTTATCATTCAGAAGCGGAAACCCGCATGACTGTTAATAAATTTCTGGAGGATTCAATTCCGCTGGATGCAATTGTGATTGATATTTACTGGTTTGGCCCTGATATTTTTGGCTATATGGGAAATCTCGAATTCTGGACTGATTCATTTCCAACTCCTGATAAAATGATCGCCGATTTCAAAGCCAAAGGCGTTAAAACTGTTTTGGTAACCGAACCTTTTATTCTAACAACTTCTGATCGGTGGCAGGAAGCGGTTGATAAGCAAATCCTCGGAACCGATTCAATTGGGAATCCTTATACCTATAATTTTTATTTTGGAAATACCGGGTTAATAGACATTTTTAAACCCGCTGCCCGCGATTGGTTTTGGGATATTTACAAAAGCTTCACAGATAGGGGAGTGGCCGGCTGGTGGGGCGACCTTGGTGAACCTGAAGTTCACCCGGCCGGATTGCAGCATGTAGTGGGCAGCGCCAATGAAGTGCACAATGTGTACGGCCACGAATGGGCTAAAATGATTTATGAGGGATATCAAAACGACTTTTCGGATCAAAGGCCGTTTATCCTGATGCGTTCCGGTGCAGCCGGTTCACAGCATTACGGCATGATCCCCTGGACCGGTGATGTGGATCGCAGTTGGGGAGGTTTAAAGCCCCAAAACGAACTGTCACTGCAAATGGGTATGCAGGGTTTGGCTTACCTTCATTCTGATGCAGGCGGTTTTGCCAATGGAGTTACTTTCGATCCCGGCTTATACTCACGTTGGTTGCAATTTGCTGTTTTTCAGCCTTTGTTCCGGCCACACGCTCAGGAGCATATTGCGGCAGAGCCTGTTTTTCATGATACGCATACAAAGGCACTTGCGAAAGAGGCGATCGAATTAAGATATAGTTTAATGCCTTATAACTATACACTTGCTTTCGAAAATTCACAAAATGGGATGCCATTTATGCGGCCACTCTTTTTTGAGCAACCGGAAAATAAAAAAATGCTTGTCTATGACAAAAGTTACCTATGGGGTAATGATCTTTTGGTTTCACCTGTCGTGGACAGCGCAGCTGTTTCACAAAGTGTATATTTCCCAGAAGGAAGTAATTGGTTTGATTTTTACGATCATGGAAAATATGCGGGTGGTTCGAACAGTGAAGTTGAGCTTGTAGAAGAGCATATTCCGGTTTTTGCAAGGGGAGGGGCTTTAATTCCGATGATTGATCCGGTGATGAGCAGTGATCAATATTCAACGGAAAGGTTAGAACTGCAATTTTATTTTGATCCTGAAGTTGAATCAAGTGAGGCAAATCTTTACGATGATGATGGTATAACTTCGTTTGCTTTTGAAAAAGGGAAATATGAACTGATCCATTTTGATGCAATTTCAAACGATGCAGGGTTTGTTATAAAATTCAAAAGCGATATGGGCACTGATTATCAATCTTCCCAACGGATGATCAATTTAACGGTTTACAATATTGAAGAAGAACCACAACTCGTGAAATCGGGTAAGTTGGAGCTTCCATACCTCTATGATGTGCAAAGCAAACAATTGAAAATTAGCTTTGACTGGAATTCAGCCGAAGAGGAAAAGATTGAAGTGAACTTCTAGTCCATTGGCTTTCCTTCTTTGTAAATTGTGGTTAGCTTTGCATAAATTTGAATGATGTCCGACCAGCAACCTGAGCATATAAAATTCAGTGCCATTCCCCCGGAGTTTTATTCCGACCTTACCCGCGAACCATTTGATTCATGTGTAAATTGTGGGAAAAACCTGTTGATTCCGGGAACTCTTTACATAATCGAAAAAGCCATTGTGCAAACCCAGCCCCATCAAACCAAAAACACCATTTTTGAATATGCCATGTGTTTTGATTGTTGGGAGGAAACCAAAAAGTCGTTATCGGCTGAATCATTACAAAACATTCAGGAATATTTTGCGCAAAGGGTTGATTTTAAAAACCGGATTTCAGATTTAAAGGAGGAAGAATCGATGGATAAGTGGCTTGGATCCTGCATCGTAAAAGGGAAGGACAGAAGTGAGTTGAAAGAATACCAAATTGCCTGTCAGTGCGATGGCCCCTATATGGCCTATCATTTTTTACCGTACCTCATCAGCGGCGAAGTTATGGAAGAACTGATGGAATTGCTCTCAGAACAAACCCTGGGAGAAATGGACAATTTCAAAAAGAAACTTACCGCTCCTGATCCCGATTTGGAGGAGCTTTTTGACAAAAAGAAAATCCTGATGGTTTAGCCCTATTGTTGCTGTTCCTGTTGCTGAGCAGCCTTCATTTCTTCTTCAGTGATCCAACCGCCACCAAGCACTTTATACAAATTGATATAAGCTGAAAGATAAAGCTGGTAGGTTTCGCTGGCTGATAACTGCGCATTAAACTGAGAGCGTTCTGAGTCAAGCACCTCAAGGTAGCTGGTTACGCCGCCGTCATAACGGGCTTGTGAAAGCATCGCTGCATTTTCGGCAGCTTTCATTTGTTTTTGACGAGCAAGGGATTCATCCTTTAAAGTTTGCACTTGTATGAGCGCATCTTCAACTTCACGAAACGCATTCAACACCGTTTTTACATAATAAAGGCTATCCTGACGCATTCTTTCCCTTTCTATTTCCACCCTTCGTTTGTTTTTGCCAAAGTTGATCAGGGGACCAAAAATGCTTCCTCCAACCGACCAAACCATCGCATCACCAGTGGCCAGTGCACTCAGTTCGCTGCTGGCAGTTCCAAACATGCCGGTTAAACTGATGGATGGAAGCCGCATCGCCTGGGCAACCCCAATTCTTGCATTTTGGGCAGCCAGTACCTGTTCAGCCTGCAATACATCCGGCCGGCGTTCCATGATTACTGAAGGGATTCCGGCAGGGATTTCGGGAGTAAAAAGTTTTTCCTTGATGGTTCCGTTAATCTCCATTTCCATTGGCATTCGGCCAAGCAAAATGTTCAATGCGTTTTCTGTTTGTGCCACTAAACGCGTATACAGCGGAATGGAGGCTTCTGCAATGGCTTCCTGGATTTGTGCCTGATTGAGATCAAGCTCGGGAACAATGCCTTTTTCAAATCGCTCATTGATAATGCGTAGTGATTCTCTTC